>NZ_JBEXMT010000008.1:0-290660 GCF_040610675.1 Nonomuraea sp. NPDC003804 | reverse complement strand
ACCCAGCGCCGCGCCCACCAAGCCAGGGCGCGCAGGAACCACTTCAAGCAGCGCCTACGCCTCCAGGTCATCCGGATCTAGTGATGTAGTACTAGAGGGCCCCGCCGTCGACCCCGCGAGGTCGTGTCAGCGGCCATGTCAGCCCGGCGACGACCCCTTATCAGGGCGGTTGGCAATGCTCTGACCACAAGCAACACCGACACCCCCGACGCAGACTCCCGAAGGAGCACACCACCATGTCCCTCACCCTGACCGACCAGGACAAGGCCACCCTGCGCACCGCCGCCTACGGCGCCGTCTCGCTGATGTCCGCCGCCGACGCCGCCGGCTCGCCGCACAAGACCGCCACTCAGGGCTCCATCGCTCTGTCCTCCGCGACCGGCCTGGTCGGGCACGTCCTCGCCGCGAAGAGCAAGGACATCGACCTGTACGGCAGGAGCGTGGCCGAACTCGCCGACCAGGTGCTGCCGGCCCTGACCGCGTCCATGAACCTGCTCAACAAGCAGAACCCGTCCGAAGCCGGCAACTTCCGCAACACCGTCATCGTCGCCGTCGAAACAGCCGCCCGCACCCACCAGGGCGAGCCCAGCCCCACCATGGCCGACATGATCCGCAAGATCACCGCCGCCCTCGACGCCGCCTGACGGCACGCCGCCCTCCGCCCGTTCAACCGAAGCACCAGATTCGAAGGAGCACCACCATGACCACCACCGACCAGGCCCGGCCGGAGCTGCGGAAGGCCATCCAGGAGTTCGTCGATTCGGGTCTGGCCTCCGGGGTCCAGGTGCGCGTGCACGACGAGCAGGGCGAGTGGGCCGGCAGCGCCGGGGTGCGCGAGCTGGGCCAGAGCGCCAGGCCCGCGACGAACGGCCACTTCCGGATCGGCAGCACCACCAAGACCTTCACCGCGACCCTGGTGCTGCAACTGGTGGCCGACGGCACGATCGAGCTGGACGCCCCGGTGGCCGACCACCTGCCCGAGTACGGGCTGGACCGGCGCATCACCGCGCGGATGCTGCTGCAGCACACCAGCGGACTATTCAACTTCACCGGCGAGTACTACCCCGACGGCACGTTCGCGCCGGGGATTCCCGGACTGGGCAAGGAGTGGGTGACCGACAACCGGTTCCACACCTACCAGCCGGAGGAACTGGTGCGGCTGGCGCTGTCCAAGCCGGCGCGGTTCGAGCCGGGGACCGGCTGGAGCTACTCCAACACCAACTACGTGCTGGCCAGAGTCCTGGTCGAGAAGGTCACCGGCCGCGCGTACGCCGAGCAGATGCAGGCGCGGATCCTGCGCCCGCTCGGCCTGTCGGGCACGGTGGTGCCGGACGCCTCGCCGGACATCCCCGAGCCGCACGCCCACGGCTACTACCGCTACCAGGACGCCGAGGACTGGAAGACGGTCGACACCACCCGCTTCAACCCCTCCTGGATCTCCGCCGCCGGTGACATGATCTCGACCACCGAGGATCTGCACACGTTCTTCTCCGCGCTGAACTCCGGCAGGCTCCTGCCCGCCCCGCTGCTGGCCGAGATGCGCAAGCCCGACCCCACGATCGGCTACGGCCTGGGGGTGTTCGTCGAGGACACCGAGGGTGGCGGCACCCTCCTGCACCACAACGGCGGCTTCTGGGGCTGGGCGGCGCTGATGTACAGCACGCCCGACGGCAGCAAGACCCTGACCGCCTCGGTGACCACCGGGGAAGCCGAGCTCGACATGGTCGCGATGTCCGAGGCGTTCGAGAAGGTGAAGCAGAAGCTCGTCACGGCGGTGTTCCGCGACGTGCGGACCGGCTGACGAGGCCGAGCCGGCTCAGCAGACGACAAGGCTGAGCGCCCCAGACCCGTGCGATCAACCCCGAGCTTCTCGGCGAGCCTTTCGCCCGAGCGCGACACCAGAGACTCGCCCGAGCGCGACACCAGAGACGAAGGAACCATGAAGATCCCATCCCCCTCAGCGATCACGGCGACCGGGCCGCGCATCCACAGCCCGCAGTGCTCGGCAAGGTCTTCCGCCGGGTGACGGTCACGGCGCTGGCGGCCGCGCTGCTGGCCGGGGCGGCTGTGGCCGCACCCGCGGTGGCCGCCGCGGACCGCGGGGCCGTGCAGAAGGCCGCCGCCGGGCAGGATCGCCCGGAGCTGCAGAAGGCCATGCAGGCATTCGTCGACGCCGGTTTCGCCGGGGTGCAGGTACGCGTGCACGACCAGCGGGGCGAGTGGACCGGCAGCGCCGGGGTGCGCAAGCTGGGCCAGAGCGCGAAGCCGCCGACGAACGGGCGGTTCTGGACGGGCAGCGTCACCAAGCCCTTCACCGCGACCCTGGTGCTGCAGCTGGTGGCCGAGGGCAAGATCGCCCTGGACGACCCAGTGGCCGGCTTCCTGCCCGAGCTCGGGCTGGACGAGCGGATCACGGTGCGGATGCTGCTGCAGCACACCAGCGGGTTGTGCCGCCGGGTATCGTGCTCGCAGAAGACCAGCAGAGGCGTCTCGACCACCAGGAAGTCGCACGCGATGATCGCGTGGGTCTGAGCGGACAGGAACTGCCGCCGGGTCGGCCCGCCCCGGCGGGGCGCGGGATCGATACCGGCGGTGGACAGGATTTCCCACACTGTGGAGGCGGCGATCGGGTAGCCCAGGCGGGCCAATTCGCCCTGGATCCGCCGATGCCCCCAGGTCGGATTCTCCCGCGCCACCCGCACAATCAGCGCCTTGACCGGCCGGCGGGTGCAAGGCCGACCCGGACGCCGCCTGCCGGTGAAGGTCCACTTCCGCGCCACGAGCGCGATCCCAGCGCAAGGTCATCGCACCAATCCGTCACCGATCGCGTTCCGCGCCCTGGCCGGCGGTCCCGGGTCCCGATGCGACGGTTCAGTCGAGGATCTCGACGTACCCGTCGGTGCCGTGAACGCGGATACGCTGCCCGTCCCGGATCAGCCGGGTGGCCTGCTCCACGCCCACGACGGCCGGCAGGCCGTACTCCCGCGCGATCACCGCCCCGTGCGTCATCAGGCCGCCTACCTCCGTCACCAGTCCGGCGACGGTGACGAACAGGGGGGTCCAGCTGGGGTCGGTGTAGGCGGTGACCAGAATGTCGCCCGCCTCAAGGTCGGCCCGCGCCATATCCATGACGACACGGGCCCGGCCCTCGACCGTCCCGGCCGAGACCGGGAGACCGGCCAGCGCGCCGGGCAGGGCGTCGTCACGCCGATACCGGCCAGTGATGACCTCGCCGTCCGAGGTGAGGACCCGGGGCGGGGTGAGCGCCTCGTACGACCGGAACGCCTCCCGCCTTTCCAGAATGAGTTCGGCGTCCACGTCGTTGGTGCGCACGACTTCTTGCAACTCCTGGAACCGGAGGAAGAAGATGTCTTCTTTCTCGCGCAGGATGCCGGACCGGACGAGGCGATCGGCTTCCCGCAGCAGCGCCTGCTTGTAGGCGAAGTAGCGGCTGACCATGCCGTACTTGGGGTACTCCCGGTATCCGGCGAAGGTACGGACGCGGTCGATCATCCGCTTGGTCTCCTCGGCCTTCCGCTCCCCGTCGGGTAGGGCGCGCAATCGCGTCAGCAGCTCCTGTTCTTTCCGTCGTGACTCCTGGCGTCCTTGTTCGAAGCGTCGCTTGCCGGCGCCCGGTTCGGCGTTCTTGATGTTGCCGAGAATGGTGGGCACGAGCGTGGCGGGATGCTCGCTCCAGCGCGTCCTGGTGATGTCGATCTCGCCCGCGCAGCGCATGCCGTACTCGTCGAGGTAACCCCGGATGGCGTCACGTGCTTCCCGTCCGCCGGCCAGCCCGGCCAGCTCGTCCAAGAAGCCGTCGTCCTGCCGGCCTTCGTCCACGACGTGGTGCAAGAACGCCACGACGTCCGCGTGCGGCCGGATCGTGTCCGCGACATCGAGGAGCGCCAGCCCCATCTCCGACGTGACGTTGTGGGGGACGGATCGCGTGAGCGCGTCGGCCGCGTTCTTCTCGCCCAGCCACGCCTCCAGGTGGTCATTGAGCCACCAGGTCCCCTCCATCCCCGCCATGATCACCTGGAAGCTCCGCGGATCGAACAGGACGCGCCTCAGCTCCGCGATGTCGGCCTCGATGAAGTCGAGCAGCGCAGGCCCGGACAGACCCTGGATCGTGCGCCGCAGGGTGGCGACGGACGCCTGATTGTGCCGGACCAGTTGGGTGACGACGGCCGGATCGGTCTCGATCGGGGCGGGTGAGCCACCGGCGGGTGCGGCGCCAGAACCTTCGTCCGGAAGCGAGCGGAGGAAGTCGCCGCGGTCGAGGACGGTCTGTAGCGCGTCCCGCATCAACGGGTCGGACCTCCCCACCATCTCGAGGAGGCTCGCGCGACCCGCGGGCGTCGCCAGGGTGGCGGCTACGTCGACGAACAACCGGCCGCCCGCCTCGTGCATCGGCCGTGGCGTCGTCAGCTGCCAGAAGGAGAGTCCCAGCGGCTTCATCGCATCGGTCATCATCTGCTGGTGACCGACGGAGAGGTAGACATGATTCTCCTGGTCATCGGTCGTGGGGATGGGGAACAGGGTGGTGATCGGCCGGCTCTGGACGATGTGGAAGTCGTCGCCGACCAGGCACCATTCGATGTCCTGGGGCCGGCCGAAGTGCGCTTCGATTCGCCGACCCAGCCGCACCAGGCGCACGACCTGTGCATCCGTCAAGGCCGGCTGCGTCTGCCGCTGCGGTTCGATCGGCGCCTCCTGGGTACCGCCTCCCGGCGACGCCTGGACGGACCGCGGCTTGGTGGCGACCGATGCGGTGACGACCCGGTCGCCGCGCACCGTGTAGACGTCCCCGGCGACCAGACCGGAGACAAGCGCCTCGCCGAGCCCCCAACCGGCTTCCACGGTGGCGACCTTCCGGTTCGAGGTCACGGGGTCCGCGGTGAAGAGGATCCCGGCCGCGTCCGGGAACACCATCCGCTGGACGACCACGGCCATCCGTACCTTCCGGTGGTCGAAGCCATTGTGGCGCCGGTAGGTCACTGCCCGTTCGGTGAACAGCGAGGCCCAGCACCGCCGGACGTGCCGAAGGATCGCCGCCAGGCCGACGATGTTCAGGTACGAGTCCTGCTGGCCGGCGAAGGATGCGGTCGGCAGGTCCTCGGCCGTCGCGCTGGAACGCACCGCATAGGAGGCTTGATCCCCGAGCCGGGCGAGCGATCCGCTGATCGCCGCCACAAGATCGTCGGGCATCGCGACGCGCTCGATGACGCGGCGTATATCGGCGCTCAGGGTGCGGATCGCCGCGCGGTCGTCCGCTTTCACGCGCGACAGCAGGTCAAGCTGAGCGTCGATCGACGGCGCCTCGGCCACGACCCGCTGGAAGGTGTCCGTCGTGACGCAGAAGCCGTCCGGTACACGGATGCCATCGATTCGTGAGAGCTCGCCCAGGTGCGCCCCCTTTCCGCCGACCTCTGCGACATTCGTCGAGTCGAATTGCTCGAAACTCAGCACGTAGCCCAATTCCGTTGCCCCCTCGTTCGTCGAGTTGGTTTGCAACGGCGGCAAGTATGGACCATTTTTCGGCGCCTCATGAGGCGCGCGAATCCGATATACAATGAAAGTGGCGGGAAACCTGACCTTTCCCCAGGCGCCGTGACCGAACTGGCGGCGTTGACCGGTCCGAGCTCGTCACTTGTCGAGGAGCTTTGCGCCTGCCGAAAACTCCGTCCGAGCAGGTCAAGTGGCATGCCGGTATTCGTGGAGGACTCCGCCAAGCCGGTCCCGTCGGCGTATGTTGAGGTGGGCCAAGCCGGCCGGCGCGGTTCATGTTGAGCGGAACCGTCATCCGCGCCGATCACACACGCTGACCGTTGACCGAGGCGCAATGCACGTCCTCCAGCTCATGGCCGCCGGGCGCCTTGCGGCGCACTTCCAAGCCGTCCGGGGAGAACCTGACAAATCCTCACTCAGCCCGGCCCGTAATCCGACAACGAGCCCGTGACCAGCCCTTCTCCTGCAGCGCAAGCGATCAAAGGACATCAACTCGCGAACCGCCCTTGGAGGTTGAAGTGATCCGCGACACGTGTGGCTTACAGATCCCCGGCTGTGGTGGCGAGCGTGGCCAGGTAGGCGTCCAGGAGGCGGATCTGCCGCTGGGGCGGGAATTCCTCCGTGTCGAACAGTGCCTGCACGATGAGGCCGAGCGCGAAGGACTGGATCGCCGCCGCGATCTCGAAAACTCGTTCAAGCGGCCCACCGTCGCACGCCTGTGCGTGGCGTGGGCTTGGGATCTGCCGGTCCCGGCAAGAGCGCCCCCGTCGTCGGGCGGGGGCGCCTTCGCGTTGTGATCAGCGGCTACACGAGATGGTGACCGTGGCCACGTAGATGGTCGCGTCGAAGAAGAGGGTCGAGCTGACCTTCCGGCACTGGGTGCTGGTGAACCCCTCGGCGGCGGCCTGCGCGTCGGCGTCGGCCCGGGCCATCGTGACCGCTGCGGGCGGCCTGAGACCGATCCCGTCCCCCTGGAACTCCTGGATCTCTAGGGCGCCGGCGACGGACCGGACGGCGGCCGAGGCCGGGGCGGCGGCACCGGCCAGTGCCATGATGGCCAGGACCGCCCCGATCATGATTCTCCTGAGTGACATGTGCTGTCCCTTTCTCTGAGGTGCCTCTCGAAAAGGGGCGTTCCATGGAGTTCCACGTGGAGGGACGGGCGCGTCGGCGGGCGAGCGCAGGAAGTCCGCCCACGTGACCGACGCTCGTTCAGGAGACGGGTCTGTGCCTTCCTGCGACCACCGTTCGTGATCACCCGGGTGAGCTGTTCGTCGGCACGGCATGGTCACCGCTCCTGCGGGTCGCGTACCATGCCGCGATCTCCGCGCGGCGGGCGGCGCCCAGTTTGGCGAGAATATGCGCGATGTGCGCGGAAACGGTCTTGGGGGCGAGCACGAGCCGTTCGGCGATCTCCCGGTTGGTGAGGCCGGCGGCCACGAGCCGTGCGACCTCGAACTCGCGCGCGGTCAGCGGATACCGGGGGTCCTCCGGCCGCCCGCGGCTCGACGAGCCGCGGAGCCGATCGGCCGCGTCGATGAGGGTCCTGGCGCCGGACGCGACCGCGACGGCGTGGACCTCGGCGAGGTGGCGGTCCGCCTCACCGAGGCGCCGTGCCCTGACGGCGGCCTCGGCGAGATCCAGCCGCGCCCAGGCGCCTTCCCAGAACCGGCGGCGGGCGCGCCACGACTCGCTCGCCGACTCCAGCGCTCCGTGCGCGGCGACCACGTCCCCTCGGGCGAGGAGGACGAGTCCCCGCGCGTGGTTGATCGCGGGCAGCGTGCCGGGGATCGCGCGAGCCGCGAGCACGGCGGCCACCCGCTCCGACCACTCCTCGGCGGCATTGACCTCGCCACGCGCGAGGTGGGCCCGCACGCCGGTGAGCATGAACGGAAAAAGATAGGCGGCATCCGCGACACCTGCCGAGGCACGGTAGCCGCGCTCACAGAGCGTGATCGTCAGATCGTGATCGCCCTGGCAGCGCGCGGCTTCGGCGAGCCCCCACAACGTGGGTGACAGCCGCTGCAGCTCCGCCATCCGCTCGCCCAGAGCCAGCGCCTCCTCCAGCACGCCGACTGCGGCGGCCCACTCGCCGCGTCCCATCGCCAGGTAGCCCAGGACGTACTGCGCCGTGATCCTCGTGGTGATGCCGCCGCGGCCGTCGGCAAGGGCGTGCTGCGCCGTCTGCGTCGCCGCCCTCCAGTCTCCGACGGCCCACTGGACGTGCGCGAGGTGCGAGGCCATGTAGTGCCGGTGGTTCCAGAGCTGGACCTGGTCCGCGTAGCGGATGCCGTCGGCGAGCCTGCGCTCCGCGAGGTCGTACTCCACGAGTACCGACGCGCACGACCCGACCATGCGGTAGCCGCGCGCCGCCTCCGCCTCGCGATGGGCGTCGCGGGCGTGCGCGATCGAGTCTTCGAGCAGGTGCCAGCCTTCGTCCATCCGGCCGGCGAAGACCAGAACGGATCCGAGCGTGGCGGAGACGTCGAGAGCGCCTCCGTCATCGCCGATCCGCCGGCTCTCCGCGAGGCTGCGCTCACCGCGGTCGATAGCCTCGTCCAAGCGCCGATCCAGCATGTACGCGGCGGCCATCGCGGCGTACAGCCGGGCCCGCTCGCGGTCCGCGCCGGCCGTCCCCCGCAGGCTGTCCAGTGCCGTCTGCAGGCTGCGTATGCGGGTGTCGAGGCCGTCACCGAGCAGGTGCGCGACCGCGACCATGCGCGGCACCAGCGCGGCCGCCGCGCGTACGTCGCCGGTGGCGGACATCAGATCATGGGCCGTCCGATACGCCTGGATGGCGGCGGTGTTGTCGTCGTTGGCCGCCGCTTCGTCGCCGAGCGCGGCGAACAGCTCGCCTTGATCCGCCGGCGGAAGCTCGGGGGGCAGGTTCCGCACCGCCCTGACGTACAGCTCGAGCGCTTGACCGTGTGCCGATATCGACGCCGCTTCGCGAGCGGCGCCGACAGCGTGGTGGTAGGCGAGTGCGGCGCATCCCGCCTGCTCGAAGTGGGCTGAGACGAACGCGTCGCCATAGCCCCGCTCCGCCGCCGTCCGGGCCACGCTCTCGTGCAGGCGGCGGCGCGTGGGGAGATCGGTGTCGGCGTAGAGGGCGTCGCGGATCAGCGCGTGCCGGAAGTCGAAGGTGACCGCGTCGCCGCCGGGCAGGACGAGGTACGCCTCCCGCAGCCCCCGCAGGGCGGCGGCGACCTCAGTGGGGGCGGCTTGGGTGACCGCGGTCAGCAGGTCGAAGTCAAAGGATCGTCCGATGACGGCGGCCGCCGACGCGACCTCACGCGTCCGCGCGGTCAGCTGTTGTGCCCGGCTCAGCACCGCATCCCCTAGTGTGTCCGGCACGGCAGCCGCCCGCACCGCGTCGCCGGAGCGCGACGAGAGGGCATCCTGGTCGACCGCGGCGAGAAGCTCCTCGACGTGCAGCGGTATGCCGTCGCTGCGCGCGTGGATCGCCGCCACCACCTGGGCGGGGGCAGGACGGCCCAGCACGGCTGAGGTCATCGCGGCGGTCTGATCCTGCCCCAGCCGCGGCAGCCGGATCTCCTCGGCGAGTCGCTGCGCCAGCAGGCGGTTACGAAGGCGGCGCATCGGCCATTTCGGGTAGAGCTCGTCACTGCGGTACGCACCGGCCACCAGGAGCCGCCCGATTGCGAGCCTGCCGGACAGGTGGCCGAGCACGTCCAGGCTCAGCTCGTCGGCCCAGTGCAGGTCTTCCAGGATCATCAGCAGCGGCCGGCCGGGTTCGAGGGTCGCGAGCGTGTCGACCAGGTCCTGCACCAGCAGGCGGCGCCGACGATGCGCGTCACCGTCGCGAGCGGACATCGTGCGCACTCGCGACGCCAGGCTCCGCCCTGGCTCGTTCAGGGCCGGCTCGGACGCGGATGTGAGAGCACTGGCCAGGTCCAGCAGCAGACCCGCGGGCGACTGTACGTCACCGGGGAACGCCGCGGCGCGCACCACACCGAACTTCCTCTCGCGCGCGTGTTCCGCGATCACCCCGAGCAGTCGTGTCTTGCCGATGCCGGCCTCACCCGCGACGAACAGCAGCTGCCCCCTGCCGCTCGCGGCCTCGGCGAGCCGGCGCTCGGCCCAGGCGACGAGATCATCCCTGCCGACGAGTACGGGTGACTGAACCACGCCGTGAGCCGACACCGTACACCCCCTTATAAGTATTCGATTCCCACAAATAGGTCACCTGACCGATGAATCGCATACACCCCACACAGATGCTAGAGGCATCCCAATCACCAAAAAGTGAGGAGTTCCAATGGCACGGTTTATGGACGTTCACGAGGGATTCGTCGGCGTGACCGAAGAGCAATTGCGCGAGGCGCACGAGCGGGATCTGGCCAATGAAGGGGCGGAGGGCGTGCACTTCGAGCGCGCCTGGCTCGACCCGGAGGCGGGCAAGGTTTTCTGCCTGTCGTCCGGTCCCTCCAAGGAGGCGGTCATGCGCGTGCACGAGAAGTCCGGCCACCCGACCGCGGAGGTCTACGAGCTGCCCGTCGAGGTCGAGTAGAGATCTGGCGGCGTCGAGACGACAAAGGCGGTCGAGGTCGGCATCCTTCACCGCCCTCTGTCTCGTCGAGCTCGGGCCATGCCGATCCGGTATCGGCCCGAGATCGAACCGGGACGCCGGCAAGGCGTCCGACCATGCCGCCATTCAGCACCGTCCCGGCGGAAGGCGCGGAGGGAAGCTTTTCGCCGGGCGGCGGCCGTTCCGGGGGGCGAACGGTTCGAACATCACTGGAGGAAGGCGTGACAAGGGAGCAAGGAGCACACGGGCTGAAGATGTACTCGGCCGCCCGGCACGACGGCGTCGAGCCGTCCCTCTTGCAAGCTGAGCGCGCGCTCTTCGTCGAAGGCGACCTACAGACCAGCAGGAAGTGGTTCGACACGGCCTACTGCGAAGCGGAGTGTGGCGGCGACGGGCCGGCGATGGCGCGGGCGGCCCTTGGCCTGGGCGGCCTGTGGGTGCACGAACACCGGGGGATGGCCGATGCGGAGATGGTGCGGGCGCGCCAGCGACGGGCGCTCGCGCTGCTCGACCCGGGGGCCACGCTCGGACTCAGGCTGCGGATCAGGCTGGCCGGCGAGGAGGACTACCGCACCGGCGCACACGTCGCGATCGAGAAGATGCTGGTCGAGGCCCGCGTCGCGGGTGACGCTCCGGCGACGGCTGAGGCGCTGAGCCTCGCCCATCACTGCCTGCTCGGGCCGGAGCACGGGGCACAGCGGCTGGAGCTGGCCAAGGAGCTGATCGGCGAGGCATCGAGGACGGGCCGCCGCAGCGATCTGGTGATGGGACTGCTATGGCACGCGCTCGACCTGCTCCTGGCCGGCGACCCGCATGCGGAGCGCCGTCTACGGGAGCTGCACGCGCTGCTGGCGCTGGAGGACCACCTGGCAGCCGGGTTCGTCGTCGACGCGATAGAGGTGATGCGCAGTATCCGCGGCGGCCGGTTCGCGCAGGCCGAGATACAGGCGGCCGCCTGCGCCGAGCGGGGGGCGGCCGTCGGCGATGCCGACGCCACCGCGTGGCACGGGGGCCAACTGGCGGCGATCCGCTGGTACCAGGGCCGCATCACCGAACTCGTGCCGCTGTTGTCGGAACTGGTCGACTCACCGACGCTCAGCGCCGTCGACAACTCCCCCCTGGCTGTCATGGCGGTGGCCGCCGCGACAGCGGGAGAGCGCCGAGTGGCCGCTGGCGCGCTGGCTCGATTACGCGGCCGGAACCTGGCGGATCTGCCTCATTCAAGCACTTGGCTCGTGTCGATGTACGGCGCGGTGGAAGCCGCGCACCTGCTCCAGGACGCCGACACCTCGGCCCAGGCGTACGCCCTCGTCGCCCCGTTCGCGCACCTGCCGGTGGTCGCCAGCCTGGGCGTCGCCTGTCTGGGGTCGGCACACCATCTCCTGGGGGTGGCGTCGATGACCACGGGCGACCTGGACAGGGCGGTGGAACATCTGCGGGCGGCGGTCCAGGACAACCTCAGGCTGGAGCACTGGCCCGCGATCGTCCTTTCCCGCTCGCGGCTGGGACAGGCCCTGGCGCTTCGCGACGGACCGCGGGATGAGGCCGCACGGCGAGAGCTGGCGCGGGCCGCGCAGGAGGCGGCGGCACTGGGCATGATGTTGCCCGGGGACGGCCTGCCGGCTCCGGTGAGCCGGGCGGGCGGATGGGGTGGTGGTGAAGGACGGCACCGGGTGTCGTGCCGTCGGCGTGGCCGGCGATGGCAGGTCGAGCTGGGTGACCGGTCGGTGCTCGTCGAGCACAGCGTCGGGATGGCCCACCTGGCGTCCCTGCTCGCCAACCCCGGATACGAGATTCCCGCCGTCGACCTGGCCGCCGGCCCCGGGCGAAAGGGTGCGCAGGCGGCCGAGGGGGCGGCCATCTCCGCCCAGCCGGTGCTCGACGACCGGGCCAGGCGTGAGTACAAGCAGCGGCTCCTCCATCTGCAGGCCGAAATCGACGAGTACGAGTCGATGAACGACCCCGAGCGCGCCGCCGCCGTACGCGCCGAGCGCGACTGGTTGATCGCAGAGCTCACGGCGGCCAGCGGCACCGCCGGGCGGGTGCGCCGGTTCGCCGGCAACGAGGAGCGGGCAAGGATCGCCGTAGGCAAGGCCATCCGGCGAGCCCTGGCCCGCGTCGCCGAGGCCGATCCGGTCATCGGCCATGAGCTGCGCGACACAGTGCAGACGGGCCTGCGCTGCTGCTACCGACCGGATTGACGGGGCGGAGAACGCGGCGCGACCGCCCCGCCGCGCACCCGGCTCACGAGCCCCTGCTGCTGGAGCCGGCCGAGGTCACGGCGGACGGTCATGTTGGCGAGCCACTACCTGACGGCCGACGGGCCCGAGCTGCTGCGTGCGCCGGCTCGCAGGCCCACATCGGCCTCTGGAGACCTTGGGTGACCCGGCTCGCCTCCGGCCAACAGACACCCCTCCGGCCCGGTGTGAGCGAGCCGGTCGAGATTGCGGCGGATGCGGAGGGTGACCGGGTGGGCGGGAGGGTAGGCCCGTTCGACGATCGCCAGGGCGCGTCGGAACCAGTCGGCCGCCTCGGGCCTGCGCTGCTCGTGCAGCAAGGTCCCGAGGTTGTTGGCGACGAGGGCCACCTCGGGATGCCCGGCGCCGAGCAGCCGCTCCTTGGTGGCCAGCGCCTCCCGGTAGAGGGCTTCGGCCTGGGCGGGCCGGCCGTCGGCCTGTTCGAGGTCGGCCAGGTTGTGCAGGTGCACGGCGATCTCGTACTGCCGCGGCGGACGGGCCGCCCGGCAGGCCTCCAGCGCCTGCCCGAACAGGTCTCTCGCCTCCTGGTACCGATGCTGCCCGGCGACTGCGGAGCCGAGGACGGCGAGGTCGGCGGCGAGGTCCACCCTGGTCGCCCGGGACGCCTGCCGCAGCGCCACCGCGTGTCGGGCGTGGGCCTCCGCCCGCAGGTAGTGCCCGCGGGAATACTCCAGGCCGGCGAGGTTGTGCTGGAGGGTTGCCGCGTCGGCGCGCGACGCGCCGGATTCCCGGTGGATCGCATGCACCCGCGCGTAGTGACGCGCGGCGCGGTCGTACTCGCCCAGTTCCTTGGCCGTGATGCCGAGGACGGTCAGCACCGCGGCGAGCAGATCCGGCGCGCCGCCGTCGCGCTCCACCGATCGCAGCGCCCGATCCAGGACCTCGCCGGCCTCCCGATAGCGTCCGGCGCGTCGGTGACAGTCGCCCAGAGCGGTGAGCGCTCGTACGAGCATCCGGTCGCGGTGCCCCGCCTCCGGCGCCGCTTCGAGCAGGTCGAGACAGTATTCAAGGTGAGCCCGGTCGGCCGTCTGGTCGTCGCGGGCGCGCTCGATCTCGGCAAGGGTCAGCGCGATGTCGGCAGCCGGCACGACCGGCGGGGTGCGGCAACGCCCCAGCAGCCACTGCGCGTGGCAGGCGTCCCGGGCCGCCTCGTCGAGGTCGCCGGTCGCCTGCCAGTAGCGGGCCACGCGGAGCCGCCGCAGGGCCCGTCCGGTGAACCATCGGTCCCGAACGGACCCCCAACCGCCGCCGTGCCGCCCGGTCACGGCCGACCGTCCAGCCGGACGGGGCCGCTTCCACCCGCGCGCTCCATCCACTCACGCTCTGAGCGGGGAGTGCCGAAGCTGACGCCGAGGAAGCGGCCGTGCCCGGCCGGCCGTGTCGTTTGATCGGAGAAACGCGATCGCGCCATCGATACGAACCGTTCGGCGTCGGCGCGGTTCAGCGCACCGGCTCGCAGTGGTTCGCGGAGATTCTGGCCTCCGCGACGCCGGCGAGTAGCCCCAGCAGTCCGGTCGTGCCTGCCGCGACCACCGCGATCCGTAGAACACGCTTCTTCATTGTCTTCATTGTCGCCTCCGAGGTGTGGATGGGTTCTCCTACTTGTAGGGAGTTCCACCCCGTTCCACGCTGTTCCGCGCCGGCGTTCCTCCAGGTCGACATCCAGATCCACACCGTGCCCGAGCAGTAGATCGCCTGTCTCCAGGCACACGTGGTCCTTGAGCAGACCAGCCGGGGCCTCCTGGGCCCACCTCGCGGTGGGCGGGCGCGTGCCTGCCCTGCCCGCTGTTCGTCCTGTACCGCGGCCTCCTCGCCGCTTGCTCACCGGCAACAGCCTGCGTCTCGGCCTCCGTCCGGGAGGTGTTCCACCCCGACGGCGCCCTGGAGATCGCCTGCCCGGGCAACCCAGAGGATCAGCCGAGTACGGCTCGCTGATGAGCGCCGGGGCGGGGAGGTGGAGGGCTTGCGGCGTGTGTGTGAGGCGGCGGAGCGGGGTGGCGCGTTCGTCGTCGGGGCAGGTCCGCGCTTCTGCAGCAGGCTCACCTGATGGGTGAGGCGCCATGGGCGGTCGATGCGAGCTTCCTGGAAGCGACCTCCCCCGGCCGGTACACGCACCGCATCCCCGTGTGCACGCTTTCCCGCAGGTGTGCCTCGATCACATGATCTTTCGCGGCGATCTGCTCCAGAGCCCGGCGGATCGCCTTGCCGACGGCGATCCGGGCCCGCTCAGCGCCGTCCTGGAACGTACGGGTGCGGCCGGCCAGGCCGGTGGCGCTGCTCAGCTCCGCCATCAACCACTCGCGCTCGGCGCGTGCTTCCTCGGCGCGATCTTGCCGTCCGGAAGCGCTCAGCTCATCGATGACGTCGCCGAGCCGGGCGAGCCTCGCACGGTACTGCTCGATCGCTGACCGGTCCAGCAGCGCCTGAGCACCACCGGATCGCAGCGCCTGAGCATCATCGGATCGCAGCGCCTGGCCCAGCCCGGACACGCCGGCGACGAGGTCGGCCGAATGTATCTCCTGCCCGGGATTGGCGATCAACACGGCAAGGTGCAGCAGGCCCACACCACCAGCCAGCACGATGCTGCGCGTCCCGTAGTTCAATCGCCACGTGCCGCCCTGGCGGTGGCAGGTCAGGGTGTCGGACGCCGCCGGACTGGTGTGACCGGGAGGCACCGGGATACCGACCGCCGCCACGTCGTCGGCCGCATGCGCGAGCTCGGACCGGGCAAGCTCGGCGTCACCGGGGCCGTCGCGGCGCGCCAGTGCCTGCGCGTACCGCATCCTGGAGCTGACGACGGCCGGCCAGTGAGCCAGACCGAGGTTCCGCTGAACCGCGGCACGCAGATGCGCGACAGCGGCATCGAGATCGCCGGTGGTCAGGCACGCGACGCCGAGCGCTTGTTCGGTCGACCCGAAGCAGACCGTCCCGAGGCCGCCCAGCATCGGCAGCGCCGCGAACGGCTTGAGCAGTTCGTACACGCGTGCCGCGGTCTCGGCGTCGCTGAGCAGGTAGGCGGCCTCGACCAGCCCGTTCATCGTCACCAGCCAGCTGCTGGACCGAGGAAGGTCGGCGAGGTCACGGCCACGCAGGGAAGCGACCAGTTCGCGGCGTAGTCCTCCATGATCCGGACCCAGGACGCAGTGGTGCGCCAGGCTTCGGACCTCCGCCCCCGCGATCGGATCCGCCACCGACCTGACCTGGTCGACGAACGAGAGGACCTTCGCGTGCTCGCCGGTTCGGTAGTCGGCCTCGGCGGCCAGTCGGGCGCTTACCCGCAGGCCCGTCGCCGAACCTCGCTCCACCATCGGCAGTACCTGCTCCAGCCGAGCTCGCAGCGTCGCCGATGCCGCGAGCGTCCGCCGTTCGTGCACCCAGATCCCACCCATGCCCAGGGCTGCCTGTGCCATCGCCTCCGCGTTCGCGCAACGCTCCGCGGCCTCGAACGCGGAATCGAACCGCTGCCGTGCGGACGCGAGGTCCCCGTCGCCGTCCAGCGCTCGGACGGCGAGGCCGAGCAGGCCCTCGACCTCGCCTGACTCCTCGTCAGCGAATGCGCGCATGAACATCATCAGACGACTCCCGCAGTACGCGCCGAGCCCGGCCCGGCATCACCAGCCGACGCCGACAGCGGTCGAGCACGACGCCTCAAACCGTTGGAGGTCATGCCGGGTCGGGTTCCTGGTCCGGGATGGGCTGGAAACCAGAGCACAGGATGCGCAGCCACATGATTCGTTCGCCGGCGACGGCGTAGTAGACCTGCTGTTCGACCAGATAGCGAGTGGATCCGGTACGAACCTGCAGGCGGTAGGCGAGATGTTCGCGGTCGCCTACGCGGCCGGTGGCGACGTGCAGGAGACGTTCGATGTCGTCGTCGGGTTCGAACCAGTGACCGAGAATGATCTGGTCGACGACCTCGCCAGGGCTGTCGGCGTCCCAGTGGGCTCCAGGGGTGAGGGCCTTGAAGTCGAGCGGGTCGCCGAGCAGGGTGCGCAGCGCGTCGCGGTCCTTGGCGGCGAGAGCCTGCGCGAACCTCTCACCGAGCGTGTGTCCCGTCACCGACGCTCCTCCTCTACCTGGAGGGTCACGGGGCGGCCGTGCTCTTTCCACGCCTTGAGGCCTCCGTCGAGGTGGGCGACGCCGGCGTAGCCGAGTTCCTGCAGCGCCAGGGCGGCGAGCGCGGAACGGCCGCCTGACGCGCAGTACAGGATGGTCGTGGCGGCGGGGTCGAATTCGGGCCGATGGTAGGGGCTGGCCGGATCGGCCCAGAACTCAAGCATGCCGCGCGGAGCGAGGACAGAGCCCGGAACGCCCCCGTCGCGGGCGACCTCGCTGGGTTCACGTAGATCGATCAAGGTCACCGTGCCGGACTCCAGGGCCTCGGCCACCTCGGCGACCGACAGGTTCCGAACCTGTGCGCGAGCGCGGGTGATCATGTCGGTGACGGAGCTTGCCATGACGTGGTCCTTTCGGGAGGCTCCCGATATCACACGGCATTCTCGAAGCAGGTACATCCGTGCTCAGTACGGAACTTTTCTGGGGGATGATCGCGTCATGGAGGACGCCGCGATACCAGACGCGTTGCGGAAGGCCGGGGTCACCAGGCGGGAGGCGGAGGTCTTCTGGCTGGTCGGTGAACGGCTGGCGAACCGTGAGATCGCCGATCGGCTCGGTCTGTCCGAGCGGACCGTGGAGAGCCATGTGTCGTCCCTGCTGCGCAAGCTCGACCACGCGGCCAGGAGGGACCTGGTCGAAGGCGCGGCGCGGCTCCGGAAGCGCGCTCACGCCCTGCCCAGGCATCTGTCGTCGTTCGTCGGCAGGGAGCGCGAGCTCCGCGAACTCGCCGAGCTGGTCACCGATGACCGCATGGTCACAGTGACGGGGCCCGCGGGCATCGGGAAGACGCGCGTCGCCCTGTACGTGGCTCACGAGGCCGTCGGGCTGCCTCCCGCGCTCCTGGTCGATCTGGCCTCGGTCCCTCCCGGCGGACCGGTCGACCGGGCGTTCGCCGACGCCCTCGGCGTGGGCGGCGACGGCAGGGACCTCGGCCCGCAGATCATCGCCGCGATCCGAGCACGCCCGTGCTGGCTGTTGGTCGACAACTGCGAGCACGTCGTCGACGCCGTCGCGGCCCTGCTGGCCGGTCTGCTGGCGGTGGCCGACGGTCTACGCGTGCTGGCGACCAGCTACGGGCCGCTGGGTGTGAGCGGCGAGGCCGTCTATCAGCTTCCGCCGTTGCCGATTCCCGACGAGGCCGCCGATTCCGGCGAGATCCTGGACTGCGCCGCCGTCCGGCTGTTCACCGACCGCGCGACCGCCGTCGCGCCCGGCCTCACCATCACGCCGGCCGACGCGGCTGTGCTCGCGACGATCTGCCGCCGCCTGGACGGGTTGCCGCTGGCCATCGAACTGGCCGCCGCCCGTACCAGGTTCGCCTCGCCCGCCGAGCTGCTGCGCCTGCTCGACGACCGGTTCGCGCTGCTGACCGATGCGCCGCGTCCCAACCGCCACCGCACCCTTGAGGCGGCCCTGCGGTGGAGCTACGACCTTCTGGACGACGACGAGCGCCTCCTGCTGGACCGCTGCTCGGTGTTCCCCGGCGAGTTCGACTACGACACCGCGATGCAGGTGTTGGCCGCGCCACCGCTCACCGACACCGACCTCACCCGGGTCTTCCCACGCCTGCTGGACCGCTCCATGATCTCCGCCCGCCGCCAGGGCGGGGACACGCGGTACCGCCTGCTCGACAGCGTCCGCCAGTTCGCCCACCACAGGCTGGCCGAACGGCAGGAGCACGAGGAGATCCACGACCGGCACGCCCGCCACCATCTGACGCACGCCGTGTCGATCGTTCCCGCGCTGAGAGGAGGGGCCCAGACGGCAGCCCTGCGCTGGTTCACCGACCGCTGGACCGATCTGAGGACGGCCGTGCGACGCGCCCTCGACTCCGGTGACACCGCCGCGGCTTGGGGCTTTCTCGCCGGCGTCGGCACCGGATGGGAGACCCTCGGGGCCCGCGGCGAACTGTTCACCTGGGTGAACGCGCTGCTCGACCGGCCCCTCCCTGAAGGCTCCTTGGGTGTCCGCGCCGCGATCACTTCCTGCCTTCTGCTCTGCTACCAGGACACTGACAAGGCACTCGAACTGGCCGGCTGGGCGGCGGACCACGCGGCGACCGAGGAGGAGCAGGCGTTGGCCGTCCTGGCGACCGGCTGCGTGGCCGTTCACCGACCCGCTCCCGCCGAAGCGGCCCGGGCACTCGACGGCGCGGCCGCGGTCTTCGAGCGGCTGGGTGATGACTGGCATCACGCGCTGGCGCTGTCCACGCTCGCGAACGTGGCGGCCGACACCGCGACCGCGGTGGATCGGCTGAGCGCCGCGGCGGCCCTGTTCGGACGGCTGGGCGACCGCGTGAAACGCGCCAACTGTCTCAACTACATCGCGAGCCGGCTGATCCGCGACGAGGTTCGCCTGGCAGAGGCCGAGGCCTGCCTGAACGAGGCGCTCGACCTCGCCCTGCGCACCGGAAGCGACCACGAACGCCTCCACGCCCAACTCCACCGAGCCCGCCTCAGCCAGCACCGAAACGACCAAGAGTCGGCGACAGCGCTCTTCACCGATCTCCTCCCGGAGTTCCACCGCATCGGAGACCTCCGCTGCGTGACCTACTGCCTTCTAGGTCTCGGCCGCGCAGCCGCTTCGCACGGCCACCACCGACGCGCGCGACGCCGTCTCCGCAAAGGGGTCGACACCGCGATCGCCATCAACGACCACAATCTGATCGCCACCGGCCTGCGGCTGCTCGCCGAGACCGAACACGCCGCCGGCTTCGCCGCCCGATCCGCCCAGTTGCTGGGCGCCGCGACACCCGCCGGCCACGGCGGTGTGGGCGACAGCCACCTGCGGCTCACGCTCCGCGCCGAGCTCGGCGAGGCGGCCTTCGCTTCCGCACTCACGGCCAGCCGCGCAACGCCGCCCGCCGAACTGCTCAACACCCTGACGGCTGCGGACGGAGCCGACGCCGATGAGTGAAGGTCCTCCACTTCCACTCCACCATCAGTCGCAGGCCGTCGCCTGGCCCCGAGTCTTTCGCCAGCCGGCCACGCCGCCATCGACGGCGTGGCCGGGCCGCGAGCCCCGCCCGCCTAGAAGTCGCGGTGGATCTCGGGTGTGTTGAAGGTGCGGGACGTGTTGGTGCGCGGATCGACGAACCTGACCCGGCCGAACACCTCGTCGCCCCGGTCACCGGGTGCGTCGTCCTCGTCGAGCTGGAACGGGTTGACGATGATGTCGAATTCGGCGCTGAGCCCTGACTCGGCTGATGCCCACACGGCGGTGAGAGGGACGGAGAAGAGGTTGTCGTCGAAGGTGTCGGCTCCGAGCACCCTGGCCGAGACCGGGTCGCCGGGAGCGTCGATGATCGCCTGGGCGTCCTGCCGGCTCATGGAAACATCGATGCCGATGTGGACGGCGTAGGTGCTGTTGGCGAGCCCGTCGATCGACAGGCACACGACGGCGCCGTTGCCGGCCCTGCACTGCTGCTCGGCGGAGGCGGGCCCCGCCAGGGCGACGATCGGGAGGGCGAGTGCCGTCGTGAGGACGGCCAGTCTGCGCAGGAGACGGCGTTTCGTGTGGCCGCGGGATGCGGGACTGCTGATGACCATGGTGGTTTCCTCGTGGCTCTGGCGCCATCGGGGGATGGCGCTTCGATCAGAAGGCGTGACACAGCGGGACAAGGGTGTGGAACGGGCTGGAACAGCACAGCCAGGGAGTCCCGTGCTTCCGGTGGGGGAACTGTCCCGCGCGTAGGCGCCCACCCGGGTACGCGCGTGCTACGGCGCCCCCTACCGACCCGGATGACCGTGCCAGGGCGAGGCATCGACGAGGATGTGAGCGAAGGCCGGATCGAAGCCGCCAGCGGTGGAGTGGCTCTTGAGCAGCGGTTTGCCGGTGCCGGAGACCGGTATCTCCAGGGTGTGGGCGAGCATGCGCAGCGTGCGCCGGCCGGCGTCGGTGACGGCGGTTTCGCAGCCGAGCAGGCGCACCGCGACGATCTGTAGCCGCGGTAGCAGCCGGTCCTGGGCCAGCGTCCGGAAGAAGCGTGCCACGACCGGATCGAGCATGTCGATCGGTGTGTCGCCCAGGCGGAGCAGGCGATGGCCACGGGTCGAGTGGCCGATCAGGTCGAGTGTCGCCGGCGAGACCGCCTGGTCGAGGCGGCGTTCGAGGACGTCACGCAGTTCGCTGAGCGAGCCCGCGTGCTGCAGGTTCACGCAGCGCGCGATCCGTCCGGCGAAGAAGGCCTCGGCGCAGTCGGGCGAAGCGATGTTGAGTGAGGCCGGCGGGGCGGGCATGGCCGCTAGTCACCCGAGAAAGGCGGGAGCTTGGGTTCGCTCACCACGAGCAGCGCGGTGGTGACCACGAACGCACCGCTGTCGAACAGCGCGGCCAGGTGCGGGCGGCGGGGTCGGTGCGCGAGGTCGGGGACTGCCGGAGGATCGGCTACCGGTGGCGCCGAGGGGACAGAGTCGGGATGCACGGTTACTCCTTGGCGTGTGGTCGGGATGGCGCGGTGGACGGGGGTGGCGGGGTGACGTTGAGTGCGACGGCGGCGGTCACCGGCAGGGCGGCGGTCATCAGCGCCCCGGCCCACGACCGGCGGGGTCGATCGGCGGTTGTGTGAGATGCGGAAGGGGTGGGTTCGTTGTTCATCGCGAATCCTCTAGGTCCGGGCAATCATGGGGTAGCCGGCCGCTGATCAAGAACAGCGCGCCGTGTTTGGGTGCGTCGTCGACGCCGATCGTGGTCAGGCTGGCTGGTCCGGCGTCACACTGCTCCGCGGAGCGGAGATCCAGCCACATCGTGATCGGGCGGACACCCGGATGCTGCGACCTGCCCGGCGGGTAGACCGCCACGCGCGCCAATGAGCCTTGCTCCTGAAGGATTTCGGCGTGGTGACCGGTGTAGCGATTGCCGGCCCGCGGGTCGTCCAGATGCGGCCAGTAAACGGCGGTCATGTACTCATGCCGGTGCCCGCTCACCCCCACCGGAGGGCACGCTGGACGCAGGGCGCGGGGAAGTGACTCCACGAATCCGTGCTCGAGATAGACCGCACCGGCGATGTGCACCTCCGGCCAACGCGGGCCGAGTGTCGTGCCGCTCGTCATGCCGTTTGGCCCGGTGAAGCAGTCATCGACCTGCACGTCATCCCAGGCGATCTGTTTCGCGGCGGCGGCCGAGGGAGTTCGGGCGAGATCGATCTCGATGAGCCGGTTCGGGGCGAAGCCGTGATCGACTGGCTCCTCCGCCCAGAAAGCACAACGTGTCTCGCCGTCGATCCGCCCCAGGAAACCCCCGGTCCCATAAAAGACACTTCGCATCGCAGCTGCCTCTCCGCCTGTGCGTGGATCTCGTTCCACGCCCACCTGCCTCACTCCCTGAGGCGTTCCGTCCCGTTCCTGCGAACGGAGCGAGACGGCACCGCCGACCGGCATGGGTGTCCCGCCGGCACATTGACGGAACACGGCTTCTGCGTGTTGCGGATCTGTCCTGGAACGAGATGGAACGCCGATGTCCACGAAGGCGGCGTCGGGTGCGTCGCCACATCGAAAAGGATTCGAGATGCACGTCCTTCAACGGATACGGCCGGCAGCGGTAGGTGCCGCGCTGGCACTGGCAGCCGGCGTGATCACGAGCACGGGCACGTCCGCCATCGCGGCGTCCTCCACGGCCGACGAGGGGACGGTTCATCTCGTGGCGAGCCTGCTGGGCCGCAACGAGACACCGGGTGCCGACGGTGCCGTCGGCGACCTGGACGGCCGGGCCGTCGAGGTCATCACGATCAAGGGCTCGACCCTCACCTACACCGTGCGGTGGCAGGGCATCGACGTGCCGACCGCGGCGCACATCCACGCGGGGATGGCGGGTGCGAACGGCGACGTCAAGGTTCCGCTTTTCGCCTCCGACCAGTTCGGCTACGTGGCGAGAGGCTCGGTGACGGTCGACGACGGTGACCTGCTGGCCGCCCTGACCGCCAACCCGACCTCCTTCTACACCGACCTGCACACGAACGGGTTCCCCGGCGGGGCCGTACGAGGTCAGCTGCACAAGGTGAGCCAGCCGGTCGGCGAGGACGGGCCGAAGGTCGACGTCGCCCCCGTGATCAGGGGCAAGCAGATCTACGCGTGCACCAGCCAGGACAACGGCGGGTTCGCCTTCACGCAGCACGACGTGTCCGCCCTGCTCAACGGCGGCATCAAGCACTCGTTCGTCGAGCCGAAGGCGGGGCCGCCGCAGTGGGTCGCCCCGGACGGCAGCGCCGTCACCGGCACTCTCCTGCTCAGGACGCCCAACGGGACCGGCAACATCCCGGAGCTCGAACTGCGGGCCACCCAGACCGGAGGCGGCCAGGGCCGACTGGCGCAGGCCGTCGAGGTGATGCGGCTCAACACCGTCGGCGGGGTCGCGCCCAGCGGTCCCTGTGACCCGAAGGCCACGCCCATCGCCAAGGTGCCCTACCAGGCCGACTACCTGTTCATCAGGTAGCCGGGCGCCGGGCCGTTCTCCCCCGTCAATCGCAGGACCGTCCGCACTGTGTCGGGCGGTTCGTCGGCGATGACCGGATCGGCCTCGGCGACGCGGGCCAGGACTCGCCGGATGGCCTTGCCTACGGCGATCCTGGCCCGCCCTGCCACTCATCACTCATCACGACCGGAGAGGCGTCAGGCGGGTTGCGGCCACACGTCCGTTGATGGACTCTCTAAGATCATGAACGATCCTCAGCTCGTCGGACCCTACGTCATCGCGCGCCGCCTGGGCAGTGGCGGACAGGCCGTGGTGTACGAGGGGTACGGTGCGACCGGCGAGCGGGTAGCGATCAAGGTATTGCACTCCGAGGCGGGCCTGGGCAGGCCCGTCGCCAAGGAGATCGCGGCCGCGCGTCGGGTGGCGCCGTTCTGCACGGCCCGCGTTCTCGACGCCGATCTGGAAGGGGCGCGGCCGTATATCGTCAGCGAGTACGTCGACGGTCCCAGCCTTCGTGAGGCCGTCACCCGCGACGGCCCCTATTCCGGCGATGCCCTGCGCCGCCTGGCGATCGGGATCGCCACGGCGATGGCCGCCATCCATGACGCGGGAGTGGCCCACTGCGATCTCAAGCCGGACAATGTGCTGCTGGGCCCGGACGGGCCACGTGTGATCGATTTCGGTATCGCCCGCATCGTCGACAATTCGCTGACCGCCTCGCGCGGCATCATGGGCACGCCCGGATACATGGCTCCCGAACTGTTCTCGGGCGGTCTGCCCACCGCCGCCGCTGACGTGTTCGCCTGGGGCGCGGTCATCGTCTATGCCGCCACGGGCACGGCGGCCTTCTCCGGACAGCATGTCGCCGCGGCCATCAACGGCGTGCTCCGCAAGGAAGTCGACCTGAGCGCGGTGGCCGAGCCGTTGAAGAGTCTGGTGTCCGCCACCCTTGCCAAGGACCCCGCAGCCCGGCCCACCGCACGCGAGTTACTGCTCGGCCTGGTCGGGGCGGCCGAGCACGGTGGCCTGCTCCAGGCCGGCAGCCGGGCGGCGGCCGAGGTTCGAGGGAGGACGGCCGACCCACACCTCGGCGAGCAGGCCCAGCACGCCTTCGAGCGGCTGTCCCCGGACGAGCAGAGCGTGGCCGACCAGCTCCTGCTGCGCATGGTCAACGGAGACGGCTCCCTGAGCAGTGTCGATCCCGATGAGCTGGGCCGAGCGACGATCGAGCCGGTCGTGTCCGCGCTGAACGCCGGCGGCGTGGTCCATGTGCGCGACGGCGACATACGCCTGGCCCATCCCGCGCTTGTCCAGGCCTGGCCCCGGCTACGCACACTGATCGCCGAGGAGGGCCCTGGGCTACCCGTCTACCAGCGGCTGCGTGAGGCCGCGCGGAACTGGAACGGGCACGGCCGCCGAGAGAGCGACCTGTACCAGGGAGTGGCGCTCGACCAGGCGACCGCCTGGGCCGCCACCGGCCGCCGCCGCCTGCAACTGGGCTCGGTGGAGCGGGCGTTCCTTTCCGGCAGCGCGGGACTGACCCAGCGACGGTTACGGCGCCGCCGCCTGATCTCCATGACGCTGGCCGTCCTGCTCGTCGCCACGGCGACGTTCGCCGGGCTGATGGAGCTCAGCCGTCGCGAGGTCCAGCGTCAACGCGATGACGCTGTGGCCAGGCAGTTGGCGGCCAGAGCGGAGACCCTGCGGGAGTCGGACCCCGCGGCCGCGCTGCTGCTGAGCGCCGCTGCCGCCACAACTGCCGATCTTCCCGATACGAGGAGGGCGTTGCTCGGGTCCCTGGCACAGCCGAGCCTGATCCGTGGGACCACGCGGGCCATAGGACTCGGCCAGGACGGCAGGTCGCTCGTCGAGATCAAGGACGGCGCCGCGGTGATCTCCGACGCCGTCACCGGGCGGACGCTCGCCCGGATCCCTGGGGTCGAGCACAAGGTCAAGGTGCGGGTCGCCTTCCTGTCCACCGACCGGCGCTACCTGGCCACAGCCGAATGCAAGGACGCGTACTGCAACTATGGACCTGTGGTGACCATTCGGCGCACCGCGGACGGCGAACAGGTGGGCAGCCCCGTCGCGTGGGACGACGGCGTACTCGATCGCAACGACCTGAGATTCGACGGCAGGGGCCGGCTGCTGCGCAAAGCCACATGCGGCAAGTCCGCCGTGTTCGCGGGGCCACGCCACCCGGGCACGATGGTCGGTTGTACAGCGGGGTCGTCCATCGGCATCTCGGACGCGGGTACCGGGCGGATCGTCTCCCTTGAGAAGATCGGGGGATCCGAGGACCGCTTCCGCTTCGCGCAGCTGAGCCCGGACGGGCGGCTGCTGGCCGTACAGCGGGACTCCATGAGCGTCGACGCGGACCCCTGGGCCTACTTCGTCGACGTGTGGACGGTGAGCAAGGGAATGCTCGGCCGGCATGTGGGCAGGGCCGCCTTCCCGCTGCATGAGACGCCGGTGATGAACTCCGGCGCAAACGAGTGCTGGCCGGAGCGGCTGGCCTTCGACGCCTCGGCGAAAGTGCTCGCAGGTGAGCTGTGCGGCCAGGTCGTCATCTGGGGACGGTCCACCAGCATCGAACTGTCTCCTACGATGCCCGTCGCGGGACCCGAAGACCCTTGGCGACCGATGGACGTCCTGCAGACGTTCGAGCATCCGGTCGGCTCCGCGATCGCCTTCAGCCCCGGCGGCGACCTGTTCACCATGATGAGCGACGGCGAGGTGCGCATCGTGGACGCCCGCCCGCTCACGCGCCCCGGTTCGCGCGTGGGTTCGGTCAAGTCGGCCGCTCTCAGCAACGACGGACGGCTGCTCGCCGTCATGGACGACTCCAAGCTACGCATCATGGAAGCGGACACCGGACGCGTTGTCCATGCATTCCGCGAGCCATGGGTGAGTCCGGACTTCTCCGCCATCATCCAGGGCATTTACCGGCCCCCGCTACGCTTCTCCCCCAATGGGCGCCTGCTGGCGGTCCACGGTGACGGAGCCGAAGTCGTGCTGATCGACACAGCCGCCGGGAAGGTGCTCGCCAGGTACACGCTCGACCACGAACGTCCGATCTCCTCCTCCGGCAGCGGCGAGATCGTGGCTCTGGATTTCTCTCGGGACGGCTCATCGCTGGCCGCGGCCGTCGTCGTCGCCGACGAAGACTCGGCGGACAACGGCTTCAGCATTCGCGTATGGGACACCCGCACCGGCCGCCAGAGCGCGAAGGTGGATCAGGTGTTCGCCGAGACCCTGGCCTTCTCGCCGGACGGCGCGAGCGTCGTCGTCGGCCACCCGGACAACGGGGTCTGCGTGATGGACCTGGCGACGGAACCGACCTGCCAGCGCGCGGAAGCCTCGGGCTTCCGCATGCCAGGCTATTCGACGGAGAACCTCGGATTCACTCCCGACGGCAGGCACGCCCTGCTCCGGGTGGCCGACGGTTCTGTGACGCTGTGGGATCCGGCACTACGGCAAGCGTCCGGGCCGGTGATGCGGGGCCACACCGAGGCCTGGATCGCCACGGCGGCCTTCAGCCCCGACGGTAAGACCCTGGCCACAGGCGGCTACGACAACACGGTCCGGCTGTGGGACGTCGGCACCGGCACTCCGATCGGGCCTGCCTTCCAGCATGACGGCGACGTGCTGGCCGTCGCGTTCGGCGACGGCGGCCGGGCGCTGCGCAGTGTCGACGCCTCCGGCGGTGTTCACACCTACCCGCTCAGCCTCAAGCAGGCGTTGACCGCGGTGTGCGCCAAGGCGGGGCGAACGCCGTACCCGGCCGAACGCGGCCTCTACGGCCTGCCCTCCGG
The DNA here is from genome assembly GCF_040610675.1 of Nonomuraea sp. NPDC003804. NCBI lineage: Bacteria > Bacillati > Actinomycetota > Actinomycetes > Streptosporangiales > Streptosporangiaceae > Nonomuraea > Nonomuraea sp. NPDC003804. The sequence goes on along the minus strand of NZ_JBEXMT010000008.1, from coordinate 264,006 downwards.
GAGCGGGTGCGACAAGCCGGTTGCAGGTACGGCGCAGTAGCCAGTGTGGGCCGTGGTCGCGCAGGGGGTGAGACGGTTCGCGCTGGGTGAGCGCGTGTACGAGTACCGGGAAGGGCAGTACCTCATCGCCTGCCGCTCTCGGGAGCCCGTCCGGGGTGGCGGATCCCTCTTGAGAGGGATGGGGCAGTTCACTCGCCTCGGCGATGTCCGTACGGCGACGAAAAACCAGGATGGGGGAGGTCATCGCAGCTAAGGAGTCAACGAGATGAACCCCCGCATCGCCTTCGTCGCCGCCCCCGTCCTCACCTTCACCTACGGCGTGATCCGCATCCTGGACGGCCTGGACGGCAGCCGCGGTCCCGGGCTCGCCTGGACAACTGGGCACCTGGCCTTCATCGGCGCTCTGGTGTTCTTCGCCATGACCTTCCATGAGATGTGGAGGCTGGCCGGTCGAGGACGGCTGGCCAGCGGGCTGGCCTTCACCGGATATGTCGGGATCGCCACACTGATCGCCCAGTTCGCCATCGACATCGTCATCGGGTTCCGGTCAGCCGACCACGCCGCGATGGGCGTGCTGTTCGACCAGGTCCAGGCGGTTCCCGGGGTCCAGCAGGTGATCTACGACTTCGGGCCGTCGCTCTTCTTCGTCGCCCAGATCGGCCTGGTACTCCGGCTTGCGATCCAGCGCCGCGTCAAGGCCTGGACGCCCGTCCTGGTGATCGTTGACGTCCTGGTGCCGTTCGTGGAGAAGGACCTCATGCCGCTGGGCGCCGCCTTCCTGCTGATCTCCTACCTGGCGCTGGCCAAGGTGTCCCGCGCGTCGCGTCTGGCTGAGGCCCGGCACCGCGTGGTCGAGCCTGCCGTACCGGCTTCTGTGTGATGAATGGAGAATGCCGGGTCGCGTCCCTCGTCAAACGGGTGCGCGCCGTCCCGGCACGCCGGCTCGACCTGGCTCTCACCGCGCTCGTCCTGGCGGCCCAGCTCTGGCCGCTCCTGTCCGGCCCGGAGTCGTGGAGTTGGTGGGGTACGCCGTCGTGCTCGCGGCAGCCGTACCCCTGATGTGGCGGCGGCGCGCACCGGTGGTCGCGTCCATGGTCACCCTCTGCTCAGTCGCTCCCTGGCATCGCGGCCCCATAAGGGGCAGGCTCCATGGCGGCGATTGAGCGGATTTGAGAGGGCTTTAACCACGTGAGTGGTTGGATCCGCCACATCGCCGAAAGGATTCGAGACATGAGCAAGCACGTACTCGAACCGGAAGCGCAGAAGATCGCGGATGCCACCGCGAACCCACCCTTCCTCTATGAACTCGGACCTGAGGGTGCCCGCAAGGTACTCGACGATATTCAGTCCGCTCCGATCGACAAGCAGCCCGTCGCCGGCGACAAGTGGATCACCGTTCCGGCGGAGGTCGGAGATGTCCAGGTCCGCATCATCAAGCCTGAAGGGACGACCGGCCTCCTGCCGGTGATCCTCTACATCCATGGCGGCGGGTGGATCCTCGGCAACTCGGGGACGCACGACCGGCTTGTCCGCGAACTCGCCAACGGCGCGCGTGCGGCCCTGGTCTTCGTCGAGTACGACCGCTCCCCGGAGGCGCGCTATCCCGTCGCCATCGAGCAGGCGTACGCGACCGCGCAGTGGATCATCAAGAACGGCGCCGGCGAAGGGCTCGACGCCAGCCGCATGGCAGTCGCCGGCGACTCGGTCGGCGGCAACATGACCGCCGCGGTGGCGATCATGGCCAAGCAGCGCGGTGACGTGCGGTTCGTGCACCAGTCGCTCTATTACCCCGTCACCGACGCGGCGCAGGACACCGACAGCTACCGCGAGTTCGCCGACGGGCCGTTCCTCACCGCGAGGGCGATGGCCTGGTTCTGGGACGCGTACATCCCGGGCGATGGAGCGCAGCGCAAAGAGATCACCGCGTCACCGCTGCGCGCCTCCCTGGAAGAACTCGAGGGCCTCCCGCCGGCGCTGGTCATCGTCGACCAGAACGACGTCCTCAGGGACGAGGGCGAGGCTTACGCCGCCAAACTCACTCAGGCCGGTGTTCCCACGGCGTGCGTCCGGTACAACGGCATCATCCACGACTTCATGATGCTGAACCCGGTGCGTTCCACCCAGGCCAGCACAGCGGCCATCGAGCAGGCTGTCCACGTGCTGCGCAAGGCACTCGGCACGCTTTGACACTCCCGTGACGTGTCATGGGAAGACCGTCCTTCTGCGATGAGTTTCGGCCCGGGCGTTCGGGGATGAGCCGGGCTGCTTGGAACTGATAACGCGAGCGGAGCGTGTTTGCCGAGGTCGCGGTGCACTCTTTCATCTGCAGCACGGTCTGGACGCCCTGAGCCGGCTGCCGTCCACCGAGGATTCGTGACTCACCGACACGCTGTCGGTGGCAGGGACGGCCGCATCGCCCACTGCGACAAGTCCGGTTCGGCCGGCCTCCATTGCATGATGCTGCCTTCGATCCCGCAGCATCCTGCCACCCGTCGATCTTCAAATTGCCCGTCGCCACCGCCATCCTTGAACGAAACATCCAGCGCGAATAGATCCTTCTGGGGGAAGCGGAAATGAAGAAGATGGTCAGCAGGGTCTTGGCGGTAGTCGCGCTGGCCGGCGCGACGTTCATGGGTGCGAGCAGTGCGCACGCCGCGGCGGACTTCTCCGATGTCATCGTGTGCGTGCGGTCGACGGCGGAGTTCGCGGACGGTTCGGTGCTCTCCTGCACAAACGTCTGGTAGACGGTCTCGTTCCATCGGATTGGGGTGTGGGCGCGGTTCGCCTCACCCCAATTCCGTTGCTCTGACGAAATGCGGCCAGGCTGAACCAGGGGTGAACGCACCACGAAAGCCGGAGTGGAAATTCAGATCTCCCCCTCTTCGGAATCGGGCTTCACATGACCATCTGAGCCGAGGTGGTGCACCCCGCACGATGACCAGCGGGCATCTCCCCGAGGCGAACGCCGTCTGTGCCGGTGCGCCAGACGATGATGTCCATCGCCCCGCCCTTGCGCCGGACCCGGGCGCCGGTTGCGCAGGTCCAGCTCGTCGACATCCTGCCCCAAATAAGGCGATACCGGTCGCGCTGCCGACAGCGTGCGGTTTGTGAGTGGCGCGTTGGAGGGTGAGGCGGTCCGCGTCACCTATCCCTTATCACCTATCACCCGGAGGAACGGGTCAATGTCCCAACCTGTCTTTTCGTCGGATCGTGCGCGGCCACGCCGGCTGCGTACGGTCACCGCTTCGGCGCTGGGCGTGAGTCTGACCGTGGCCGCGGCGTTCCCGGCTGCCGCCGCGGCCACGCCGTACGCGGACTGGAGCGGCACCACGGCGCAGCGCGCTCAGCTACAGCAGTTGGCACGGAACCTGGTGGACGCCGGGGCGCCCGGCGTGATCGTGCGGGTCGACGACGGCCGCGGCCGGCCGATCGAGATCGCCGAGCAGGCCACCTGGACCAGACGGGATCACCTGCTCAAGGTGGGGGACGAGTTCCGGATGGGGTCCCACACCCAGACCGTGATGGCCACGCTCGTGCTGCGACTGGTCGCCGAGGGCAAGCTCGCTCTGACCGACCCGGTGGAGAAGTGGCTGCCTGGCAAGGTGCCGGGCGGCAAGGCGATCACGTTGCGCATGCTGCTGAACCACACCAGCGGCCTGTTCGACTACACCGATGACGCCGCGCTCCTGCCGTCGATCCTCGGCAAGGATCGGCGGCGGTGGACCTCGGCGAAGCTGCTCGCCGTGGGGGTGAAGCACGATCCGCTGTTCGCGCCGGGCACGAAGTGGTCGTACAGCAACACCAACTACGCCGCGGTCGGCGCCGTCCTGGAGCGGGTCACCGGGGCGAGCCTGGCCGATCTGGTCCGGGATCGGATCGCCCGACCGCTCGGCCTCAAGCACACCTACTTCGCCACGGACTCCACCTGGCGCGGCTCCCATGCGCACGGCTACGAACCGGATGCCGCCCACATGCCGCAGACCGTGCCGGCCAAGTTCCGGCAATTCGCCGGGGCGCGCCACCACGGTCACGTGGACGTCTCCGACAATGACCCCGGATGGAGCGGGGCGGCCGGGGCGCTGGTGTCCACCACACGGGACTGGTCCCGGTTCTACACCGCGTTGATGTCCGGCAAGCTGCTGCCCGCCGCCCGGCTGGCACAGCTGCGCGCCACTGTGCCGATGGACCCGCAGCAGCCGGACGGGCCCGGCTACGGACTCGGCATCCAGACCGGTACGAGCCCGTGCGGCACGTACTGGGGTCACGAAGGCGGCATCCCCGGCTACCTCACCATCAGTATCACCGACCGCACCGGCACCCGCTCGGCGAGCGTCCACATGTCGACGGAGATCCAGGCCGAGTTCGGGGCCGACCCGAAGATCGCCGAGGCCGCCCCGGCGCTCCAGACGGCCGTGGCCTGCGCGATGTTCGGCAAGCCTGTGCCGACCACGGCTTCCGCTAACTGACCGGTGCGGTGGTGATCGGCCTGCGTGACCCGCGCCGCCGACCGGTGAACGCCGCGCTCCCCCGCCACGGCGTCGGACTCTCCCGGTCACCGGCGAGCGCTCCACCCGCCCAGCTCACCACCGCAGGACACCAGCCGCGCCGCAGACCCTGACCGGCTGCAGACAGCGACAGACCGACATGTCCACCATGCCGCGAAGACGAAGATCGGAGCTTGAACGACAAGCCAAGAATCGCATGTTTGCGGTGTCCGGCGGCGGGCAGGCGGCGGCTGTCTGCCCCGGGCGGGGTTCTCCCCGAGGCTTCGTCCGGAGCAGGCCGGGCAGGGACACCTGCCGGGAGAAGCGTCTCCCGACGGGGCTCGCAGTCGAGCACTACGGATCGACACCAGACGCCACGCGCGCCCACGCGCTGGGTCGGGCGTTCGCCGGGCGCGTACCGCCACCGCCTCCCGTGACCGAGGCGGCCGTCAGGCGTCGAAGCGTCCGCGGGCAGCCTCGATGTGCGCCAGGTACCGCTGGGTCCAGCCGCACATCCCGTCAGCCACCGATCGCAGAGCCCTGCCCGGCTCGGTGAGGGTGTACTCCACCCGCGGCGGCACGGTGGGATGCACCTCGCGCTCGACCAGGCCGTTGCGCTCCAGCATGCGAAGGTTCTGGGTGAGCATCTTGTGGCTGATGCCCTCGATCTCCTGCCGCAGCTCGCTGAAGCGCAGGGTGCGCTCGCCGAGGGCCTCGATGATGAGGAGCGCCCACTTGTTGGCGACATCCGAGAAGATCTCCCGCGCCAGGGAGTCCGCGCGTCTGAGGTCCGCGTCCTCGGGTGAGCTTCCGTACTGCTTGGTCACCATCGGGTTCCCCAGTCACTGAAAAGTGCGTTCTTCCATGTCAGAGAACACTCTCTTACGGTTCCTGAGTAACCACAAGTGACTACGGAAGCAGGCGTCATGGCCATCACTCTGGTGAACCCCGACGGATTGCCCACGATCGACGTTTACCGGCAGGTGGCGATCGCGTCCGGGACGAAGCTGGTCTTCATCGCCGGGCAGGTCGCCTGGGACGCGGAACCGGAGCTCGCAGCGCAGGTCGAGCAGTGCTACCTCAACATCGGCACTGCCCTGGCCGAGGTCGGCGGTTCCTTCGCCGATGTGGCGAAACTGACCGTGTACGTCGTCGACTGGACTCCTGACAAGATGCCGGCGCTGCTGGAGGGGATCTCCCGGGCGGCCGGAAGGCTCGGGATCACTCCCGTTCCCCCGGCCACTCTTGTGGGTGTCGCGGCGCTGGACATCCCCGACCATCTGGTCGAGATAGAAGCCACCGCGATCCTCGACTGAACCGGCGTAGCGAAGACCTACGCAGAAGGGGCCCGCCCTCCACACCTTCCGCTCCGGCGACGACTCCAGCTTCATCACCGGCATCGAACTCTTCGTCGACGGCGGCCTGGCGCAGGTGTGAGCCCGATCGGCCGGAGCCGGCTCGGCTGAGCACAGGGCGGCATGTCCACACGGTTTCTAGGTGGGCAACTCCGTCCCGGCCTGCTCGGCGATCATGTACGCGGCATACCAGCTGGGCCAGTCCGCGTCCGGTTCGCCGGTGCGCTTCTCGTGCTCACCGTGGGCGGCCTCGGCCCGCCGCAGCGCCTCGGCCAGTTCGCCCGCGGAGGTGTAGGAGGCGGGAGCCGGTTCCACGCGCCCGGGCAGGCGGGTCGTGACCTCCTGCATGACCCAGGTGTTGCCGTCGGGGTCGCTGAAGGCGGCGAGGGAGTTGTAGGTGCGGCGCTCCGGATCCAGGCCGTCGGCCTGCCCGTCCGGGGTGCGGTGGAAGATCTCGCCGACGTCGACGCCGGCCGCGACCAGCGCCCGCCTGGCGGTCTCGATGTCGGAGACGATCACGTACGCCCTGGCCGAGCCGGGCGCGGCCGAGGTGATGTTCTCCCCGAAGTGCACCGAGCCCGGCGAACCCGGCGGCGTGAACTGCTCGACCCCGGGCGGCGTGACGTCCTGCCTCCAGCCGATCCTGCGGTAGAACTCCGTCGCCCGCTCGACGTCAGAGACGGGCAGGACGATCACCTCGATCTTCATGTCGAAGCTGCCGACGCCGACATCTGTGGTGCTCATCGCTATCTCCTTGGTGGCGATACCAGGACCAGGGGCCCTTGGGGTCGAACGGGATGCCGCCGGACTTGGCTCGTTCGAGCTGGGCCTCCATGGAAGCCGCGCCGATCTCGAGGCGGGCGTCGCCGAAGGCGGAGTGGTGCACGAACGCGTTCCGGAAACTGACATCTCCGCTGGAAGTACCCGGGTAGCCGTTCCAGCCGATCAGGCGCGGGTAAAACCATCCGCCGGTGTGGTTCTCCACCGCGTCATCGGCCGCGTTGGCGAAGCGGAGCGGCGGAGCACCTCCTGCCGAACCGGTCCGCACGAGCGGCGTCCGCGACCAAGGCGGAGGTGTCGGTCATGGCCCCCATGGTCACCACCTGGCGGGAAGCCGCCGCCTTCGCCGCCCGGGCCAGGGCGCACGGGCTGACCCGGGTGGGAGCGATGATCGAGGTACCGGCCGCCGCGCTCATGGCGCACCGGCTGCTCGACCACGTGGACTTCCTCAGCATCGGCACCAACGACCTCGGCCAGTACGCCTTCGCCGCCGACCGCCAGCATCCGGAACTGGCCGACCTGCTCGACCCCCCCACCAGAACGTGGCTGCACTCCCCACCAGGGGCGAACATCACACCGGCGCCAGGACCATGGCCGTGCCCAGGAGGACCGCGACGGAACCCGGCGGGACCGTAGTCGAAGGACCGGTTTCGTCGCGGTGGCGTCGGCTGAACAGCATGCGACGCTCCGTGGCACCAGGACGTGGGCCGAACGACTCGGATGTGAGGGACCAATTGCTCTTCGAGCGGTCCCCGCTGACCGTCACTGTGGAGAGGCGGGGAGTGTGCACCCGGGGCCAGGGGGTTGGCGCTGTCCCAGGCCGCTGCCCGATCTGCGTCTCGACGGGTCGTGCTGGAGGCCGCGGCTTCCTGGGTGTGCTCGGTGGGGCCGCCATGGGCGTCACCTGGGCGACGCTCACCGCCCTGGCGATGGTCCGGCTAGGGGGAGGACATGAAGATCAAGAACGTGATGTCCACGCCGGTGGTCGTGGTGCCGCCGTACACGGCGGTGTGTGATGTCGCCCGGCAGATGGACCATTCCGGAGTCGGCAGCGTCGTCGTCAGCGACGGACAGGAGGTCATCGGCATCGTGACCGACCGCGATCTGGTGCTGCGGGTGCTCGGGCAGGGAGGGGACGGCCAGGCTCAGGTGCGGCAGGTCATGACCAGGGATCCGGCCACCGTGCGACCTGATGACGACCTGGACGTGGCGGTCGAGATGTTCCGACGGAGCGCGTTCCGCCGACTGCCCGTGGTGGAGGCAGGCACGGTGATCGGACTCCTGAGCGTGGACGACCTGCTGCTACGGGTCAACCAGCTCACAGCCGACCTGCTCCGGCCGCTGGCCAGGCAGATCAGCACGCCCGGGCACTTCCAGGAAGGCTAGCGCGGTTTCCACGAACGTTCACCGGCTTGAGTGATCAGGCCGCTCGGGCGAGGTCAGCCCATCACCAAGAATACGGCAGCGGCCCGCATGCGCTCGATCACCTGATGGATGGGCTGCGCTTTCAGGTCAGTGGCGACGACAACCCCGCGGAAGAGGACGAGAGCATCAGCTCGATGCTGGCGTTGATCGGCCGCATAACGGAAACGGACATGGCCGCTGACTGGCTTGAGGCGGTGCACTCTCGCATCGAACTGACCCGAAGGTGACGGCGTTGGTCTCCGATCGCCCTGGCGGGCGGCCCGTTCCGGGCTGAAGATCGGGGTGGTTGCCCGCCGACGTCGTGTCTCTGGCCAGCGCACGGTGTGGGAGACGATGCGCGGCTTCTTGCCCTGACCGAGGCGGGCCTGCCCGACGTTCGGACAGGTCCGCCCGGTTCTGGCTCGGGAACCCTTACGGGATCACGAACCCCTGTACGGCTGCGATGGGCAGCGGCTAACACGAAGCCTTGCCCAGCTTGAACCCGGCGTTGTAGCCGTGATCGTATGCCGCGTCCTGCAGCTCAGGGGCGAGCCCCTGCCGGGGCTGTTGGCCCTTGCATGAGGCTTGCCCTTCGGTGTATCCCTCGTTGAAGCCGCGCGAGCACAACGTCCTGAGCTCGCCGTTGAAGTTGCGGGTGCACGTGGGCGGCGCGGCCTTCAAGGTCGCGGTGACATGACTGTCGCCGGCACTTACGGACGTCGGAACGACCGAGGCTTGCGAGACAGCGACCGTCCCGAACACGAGGGCGGGGATCAGCGGACTGGCGATGAGCAGACATTTTCCGCGCATCTTCGTCTCCTTCCTGATGAAGCCATCTCGACAACCGCGACTTCATCCGGGGAAATGGCGCTGGGATGGCTCGGGAGAGCCGATCCTCGTGAAGGCGAACCTTCCTTGGGAATTTCTGCTTCCTTACCCTCTCAGCGGAGGGCATCTGGCTGTGGCCCCTGATTTCCGTCGCCGCCCATTGACGATGTTTTCCGACATCGCATGCCGGCTGGGGCGACGCACACCTCCAGCATGGGATTCGGCTTTTCGGCGTGTCCAGGCACTTGACCTCAATCTGAGCACGGTTTTTCCTGTTGCCCGCAGATTTCCGAGATCTTAACTGAACACGAAGGGGCCTGCCTGTTTGCGCCGGGCTTCAGGGGGACAGCAGAGCCGCCGGGGACAGTCAAAACATGGCTTGAGTTTTGTCGTTTTGTAGGGCGGCACGCGGGACGAAAACAACCGGCCGATCCGGCACCAGCGGCTGAATCGCCCCGGCTCTCCACATCGAGGAACCGCTATCTCCTCCACAGGCGCCAGGTGGCGAGCACGACGAGCGCCGTGAAGCCCGACGTGAGCGCGCCTCCCTCCCCGATGAACCAGCCGGAGTGCTCCGTGGCGGCGGTCATGGCTCCGGCGACGAAGTAGATCGACGCGTTGAGGGTGGCGTGCAGGACCAGGACGGGCCAGATGCTCCCGGTGCGCAGCCGCAGCCACACCAGCGGATAGGCGAGAGCCACTGCCTCCACCATGAACCACAGCAGCGCGTACGGCGTGGAGACGCCTTTCTCGATCCCGCCCGGCACGAAGAGCATCAGAGGAAAGTGGGACACCCCCCAGGCCAGACCCACGATGAGGGCCGTGGCGTCGATGCTCCTGGTCGCCGACAGCCGGACGGCCAGCAGGCAACTCCAGCCGACCTGTTCACCGAAGGACAGCAGCATGTACGGCACGACGCCGGGAACCAGCCCGAGCAGGACGCCCAGGGCGGGGTGAAGCCCGACGGTCTCGGCCAGGTTGCCGGGATCGAAGCGCGCGGCGCCGGTCAGCCATGCCACACCGTACGCCAGCCCGACACCCAGCACGGGTATCGCCCAGGCCAGGCCGATCGTCCTCCAGGGTGCCCGGCGCAAGCCCCAGTCGAAGCCGCGCAGGCCGCGCCCGCCCGCCAGCCAGGCCACGAGCCCGGCGATGCCCGGCATGAACCCGCCGCTGAAGACCGCGATCCGCGCGGCGATCGGCGCCTGGCCGAGCCGGTTCAGGTCGAGTCCTTGGGACACGGCGAAGGCCAATGAGGGAAGCACGAGCGCGGGCAGCACGAGCGCGAAGACCGTGAGCTGCCGCCGTATCACAGCGCGTTCTGATAGGGAGGATGTCGTTGTACGCACGGCGGCAGTACATCCGCCCGGCGGTCCCGATCTCCCAGACCTGTGGTCCTGTCATGGTCCCGCATTCGTTGTCCGGATGGTGCGGGATATTTGACCATGTGGGAATGCGTATTCATCGGTGGCCGTGGCTGATCCCGGTCGCTTCGTCGGCGGCCATCCTCGCCGGCGCTGTCCTGACCACCGCGGTTCCCGCCCCGGATGTCACATACCTGGTGCTCGACGCCGTGGTCGGCCTGACCTTCCCCCTCGTCGGGGTGCTGATCGTCACGCGCAGACCGCGCAACCCGCTCGGTTGGCTGTTCTGCCTCAGCGGTGCGGGGCTGGCGATGCAGGCACTGGCGGGCGGCTACGCCGTGTACGGCGAGGCGCACGGGTGGCCCGCGACCGGCTTCGCGGCCTGGGTGATGAACTGGGTGTTCTTCACCGGTTTCGGGCCGCTCTTCCTGGTGCCGACCTTGCTGCCCGATGGCCGGCCGCCGTCCCCGCGGTGGCGGTGGCCGATCGGCGCGCTGGTCCTGGCGATCGCCGTGCTCCAGGTCATGCTGATGTTCAGGGACCGGATCTGGGTCTGGGGCAGCGAGGAGCCCAGCCCGTTCGGTTTCGTGCCGACGGACGTCGCCGCGGCCTTCTTCGAAGCCGTGATCATCGCGATGTCCGTTGCCGGCGTGGTCGCGCTGGCCATCCGGGTCCGCTCCGCCGATGACCGGCGCCAGCTCCTCCCCGTACTCGCCGCGGCCGTCGCCGTCGCCGTCGCCGTGATCGTCGACACGGTGCCCCCGGACGGCCTGCCGCTGCTCGGGGCGTGGCTTCACGTGCTGACCCTGCCGCTGCTCCCCGCCGCCACAGCGGTCGCGATCTTCCGCTATCGGCTCTTCGACATCGAGGTGCTGATCCGCCGTACCGTCGTCTACGTCGCGGTCACGTGCCTGCTGCTCGGCGCCTACCTGGCGACGGTCGCCACGTTCGACACGTTGCTGCGGCGGGACGCGGGAGTGCTGGAACCGCTGCTGGGCACGGCGGTGGTGGCGGTGGCGTTCGCCCCGGTCCGCGACGCGGTGCAGCGGGCCGTGGCCCGCCTGCTCTTCGGCAATCGTGGCGAGCCCGCGGCGGCGCTGTCCCGTCTCGGCCAGCGGCTGGAGGTGTCGGCCGATCCGACACGGCTGCTCGACGGCGCCGCGGAGACCGTGGCGCATACGCTCCGGCTTCCTTCGGTCGCCGTGCTCGCCGCCGACGGCACGCCCGTCTCCGTCGTCGGGGGCGTTCCGGAACACGGGGTACGGCTGCCGCTGCTGAGCGGCGGTCACCGGGAAGGGGAGCTGCGAGCTGCCCCGCGCTCGCCCGGTGAGGCCCTGTCCAGGCTCGACCTGGCCGTTCTCGACGATCTCGCCCCGCACCTGGCGGTGGCCCTTACCGCGGTACGCCTGGCCAGGGAGGTGCAGTCCTCGCGCGAGCACCTGGTCATCGCGCGTGAGGAGGAACGCCGCCGGCTGCGCCGCGACCTGCACGACGGCCTCGGTCCCGGCCTGGCCGCCATCTGCGTGCGACTGGATCTGATCCGGTTCACCGCGCCCCCTGACCTGCACGAGCAGCTGGGGGAGGTACGGCAGCTCACCCACGACCTCGTCGTCGACATCCGCCGGATCGTGGACGATCTGCGGCCCCCTGCGCTGGACGAACTCGGCCTTGGCGGCGCGCTGGAGGACCTCGTGCTCGACATGGCCCCGGACCTCGACGGCGCTCCGGCGGTCGCGGTCAGGCTTCCGATGCCGCTCCCGGTCCTCCCTGCGGCGGTGGAGGTGGCCGCGTACCGGATCAGCCAGGAGGCGCTGGCCAACGCGCTACGGCACGCGGACGCGTCGAACGTGGAGATCATGGTGCGGGCCGAGCCTGGGCGGCTGTTCCTCGAGATCCGCGACGACGGCCGCGGCCTGCCCGCTCCGGTCGTCGAGGGAGTGGGATCGGGCAGTATACGGGAGCGTGCCGCCGAGCTCGGTGGTCTGTTGCGAAGGACGTCCAGCCCCGGAAAGGGCACGATCGTAGAGGCGGTGCTTCCCCTATGAGCTCCATGCCCACCGGTGAACCTGCGAGCTCCGCGCCGGCCGGTGAACCGACCCGCGTGCTGCTCGTGGACGACCACCCGCTGTTCCGGCACGGCCTGAGGGCGCTGCTGGAGCAGGTCGGCGGTGCCGAGGTGGTGGGCGAGGCCGGGGACGGCGAGGAGGCGATCACGCTCGCCCTGTCACTGAGCCCGGACGTCGTCGTCATGGACCTGGTGATGCCGGGGGTCACCGGGATCGAGGCGACCCGGCGGCTGATCGACCAGCGGCCCGATCTTGGCGTGCTCGTGTTGACGATGAGCGAGGACGACGCGTCGGTCTTCGCCGCGTTGCGCGCCGGAGCACGGGGTTACGTCCTCAAGGGCACGGACGGGCACGACTTCATCGCCGCCGTCCGGGCCGTCGCCAGAGGAGAGGCCGTGTACGGCCCTGCGGTGGCCCGCCGCATCCGGCGGTTCCTCACCACGGGCCCGGAGAGCGGTCCCTTCCCGGAGCTGACCCACAGGGAGCGGGAGATCCTCGACCTGCTCGCCTCGGGGAAGACCAACGCCGAGATCGCCCGGCAGCTCTTCCTCAGCCAGAAGACCGTCAAGAACCACCTCACCTCCGTTTTCGCGAAGCTGCAGGTGGCCGACCGCGCGCAGGCGGTGGTTCGCGCCCGTCGCGCCGGCCTGGGCGAGTGACCGTCGCGCGGGCCTGGGCTAGTAACCGTCGCGCCGGCCTGCGCGAGTAACCGTCGCCCGTCGCGCCCGCTGGGTGAGTAGGACGCCATGCGCGACCACGGCCGGGTGGACAGCCGCCCGTCGCGCGGCCGTATCAGCTCTCCTCGGTCTTCCGCCACAGGCGGCTGGTCGCGGCCACGGTGATCACCAGTCCGCCGACGGTCAGCACGCCCGACTCGCCGACCAGCCACGGAGATGCGCCTTGCGAGGCGGTCATCGCCTGGGCGACGAAGTACGTGGCGGCGTTGAGCGAGGAGTGGAAGACCAGCAGGGGCCAGATGCTGCGGGTCCGCAGCCGCCACCACACCATGGGGAACGCGAGTGCGATCGTCGACGCCGTGAACACGGCAAGGGCGAAGGGCGTCGGCACTCCGTCCGGGACGGCTCCCGGAACGAAGAGCATCAGGGGGAAGTGGAACAGCGACCAGGCGATGCCGACGATGACGGCCGTGAGGTCGCGGCTCCTGGTAGTGGCGAGGCGAACCGTCAGCAGGCTGCTCCAGCCGATCTGCTCACCGAGCGCCAGCACCATGAACGGCACGACCCCGGGGAGCAGCCCGAGCAGCACGCCCGCCGCCGGCGGAAGTCCGGTCGCCTCGGTCAGGTTGGCGGGGTCGAAGCGGGCGGCTCCAGTCAGCCAGCTCGCGCCGTACGAGAAGAGGACCCCCGCCACGGGTATCGCCCACGCCAGGAGAAGCACGCTCCAGGAGACGCGGCGGAATCCCCAGTCGAGGGTGCGCACGCCTCCGCTGAGCGCTGAGGCCACCAACGCCGCCAGGGCCGGCATGAACGCCTGCCCGTAGATGGCGATCTGGGCCGCGATCGGCGCCTGGCCGACCTGGTTGATGTCGAGCCCCTGGGACACGGCGAAAGCGACGAGAGGCAGGTCGATGGCCGTCAGCGTGATCCCGAAGAGCAGGATCGGCCGGAGGCCGGTTCGGGTGGTCGTGTTCATGGCCGACAGTCCACCTGCCGGGCGGTCCCACCCGCCTGAGAGCACGGTCCCCTCCGAGTCCCTGTGCGGTCCCGGAACCGGCTACAGGTCAGCGATCAGCCGACGGTGCGTCCGGCGGCGGCCGGTCCGCCGGGGTGGCAAGCCCTTCGACGGCCATCCGCGCCAGGACCCGCCGAACGTCTTCCACGTCCACGCCCGCGATGGCCGCCAGTTCCTCCACCGGGTACGGCCCGGCGCCGTGGCGGTCGACAAACGAACGGATCGCCCGGAAGGTCACCAGATCGGCCGTTCCCGCGGCCAGCGACTCCAGCTCCTTGAGCGCCAGATCCAGCCACACGACATCCTCGCCGGCCTGCACGCGACGCTCACGCTCGCGGCGCATGGTCGCCAGCAGCCCGGCGGTGTCGTAGGCGATCTCGGTGAGGATCCGGTCGCGCTCGACCTCGTCCACACCCTCATGCTGCGCCTGCTCAGCATGCGGTGTCCAGCGCCGAGTCGGGCAAGATCATCGCCCGCGCCCACCACGCCACCCTGGACGCCCGCCCCTGTCCCGGCGGCGGCCTGACCATCGCCATCATGTTCGCCGGGAGCCGGTCAGCATCACCCGCCGGGGCGCGCGGGGGCGGCCATCGTCCCTCTCAGGGCAGGCCCGCGCCCGGGCCGTCACATCGGCCGCTGCCGTCGCTGCGCGGACGGAGACCTCGTCGGGGACGGCCGCGCCTGACCATGTCAGTGCTCGCGGAGGAAGCCGCGCAGGAGGCGAAGGTAGGTCGCGGTCTGCTCGTGGGCGATCCCGTGGCCGGCGTTCGCGACCTCGGCGAGGCGGGCGCCGAGGATCGTGTCGCGGTACTCGGCGGCGACGTGGGGTTTGATGTAGTCGCAGGTGCCGCGCATGATGAGCGCGGGTACGTGGAGCCGGCGCAGTCGGGGGCGGGGGTCGGGGACGCGCATGGCGTCGGCGACGGTGAACTGGTTGGCGTAGAAGCCGGGGCGGTTGCCGTGCGTCGGGGCGGGCGGGCCGTCCGGGCAGGTGGTGGCGTCCTTGCCGATGAGCAGCAGTTCGCGCATCCGCCAGTCGGCCTCGCGGTCGGGGACGAGAGCGTGCGCGGCGGCCGGGCCGTTCTCCAGCAGGAGGGACAGAGCGATCATGCGCGGGCTGCCGAGGAGGTCGTCGCGGCGGCGGGCCTGGTCGGGTGTGAGGCGGTTCCACGGCTCGCCGATGTCGCCGGCGCCGGGTGCCCAGAGCGCGCCGGGGGAGACGAAGACCGCCTTGTCCACCCGGCCCGGGTGGGCGGCCAGATACTGGGCGGTCAGCGTGGCCCCCCACGACCTGCCGACGAGGATCATCTTGGGCGCGCCGATGACCTGCCTGATCGCCTCGAGATCGGCCACCTGGCGGGCGACGGTGTAGCCGGTGACGTCGGCGAGGCGGCTGGAGCGGCCCGCGCCGACCTGGTCGTAGGCGTAGACGTCGAAGCCGTCCGCGGCCAGTTCCTCCGCCCCTTCCGGCAGGCCCTCGCCCGCGGTGCCCGGTCCGCCGTGCAGGAAGATCACGGGGTACGGCTCGGCGCCGCCCTTCCGGTGCGTGTAGGCGATGCGGGAGCCGGTGGGCAGGTCCCAGTACCTGACGTACGCGGGAGCGGCCGAGGCGAGCGGCGTCGGTAACGGCCGGAAGACGAGCAGCCAGGCGCTGACCGCGGCCAGTGCGGTGACCGTGACCGCGAACCAGACGGCGGCGCGCCCGGCCGAGCGCGTCAGCAGTCGCATCGACGGCCGGCCCAGCAGATAGGCGACCAGCAGGCAGACCAGGACTGCCGCCGCGCACAGCATGGGGATGACGGCGGTGACGGAGGCGAGCGCGAGAAAGGAGAACGCGGCGGCGGCCACGGCCAGGAGGGCGGCGATCAGGCCGGCCAGCAGGCCCGCCGTGCGGCGAACAAAGGTGGGCATGCCGCCAAAGATCCTCTTGTGGGGTGTGTGCGGCATCGGGAGCAACCCCGGCCCTCGCCCCGGGTTCCGGGCGGATACTCCTCCTGCGGACCCACTACTTTCGTCCTGGAAACGTGGCGAACCGGGTGCGTGTCGCGGGCGCCCTGGTGGTGCACGAGGACAAGCGGCTCGGCCGCGGCATCATGATGGGTAGAAGTGCATGACGACGGCGAGCCCCACGAAGTGGATGATCACCACGAAGGTGATCAGGAAGATGAACACGAACTTGGCCGGGCCGTGCTCGAAGTGCTTACCCTCCTTCAGGGGAGGCAGCTTGGCCTGCCGCTCAGCGATGCGCTCCTCCAAAGGCTTGCGGTAAAACACGGGTGTCCTCCAGGGGTCAGCCGACCGATAGGTTTTGCGTGCAGGTTATTGGTGGGCTATTAGTTTGTACACAAAGTAACCTACCAGGGAATGGAGGAGGAAACCTCATATGGAGCCTGTGACAGGCGTAACAGACCTGCTGGCGCTGGATCGGCAGGTGTGCTTCGCCTTGAGCATCGCCTCGCGCAGCGTCATCGGGCTGTATCGGCCACTGCTGCAGCCGCTGGGTCTGACTCATCCGCAGTACCTGGCCATGCTCGCGCTCTGGCAGCACGAGCCTCTGTCGGTCAAGGAGCTGGGAGAGCTGCTTCAGCTCGATCCGGGCACCTTGTCTCCGCTGCTCAAGCGGCTTCAGGCCCTCGGCTACATCCATCGCGAGCGCAACAGCAAGGATGAGCGCGCCCTGGCCCTGACCCTCACCCCAGCCGGCAAGGAGCTACGAGCCGAAGCCGAGAAGATCCCACCCGCCATCGTGGCACGTCTCGGCATGGACATCGAAGAGTTGCAGCACCTGCACCAGTCGTTGATGCGAGTGATCGCGGCAGCACGCGGTGCCGACGAGCCCAAGCCGCACGACTCCTGACCGTTCCACGTCATTCGTCCAGGTCGAGCGACATGTCCATACTCCCTGAGGACACCGGTCACGCCGGCGGACGTCGAGCCGGGTGATCCGCGGTGGTGCCGCTCCGGCGACGGCTCAGCACCGCGGCGATGGGAATGGCGGCGGCCAGGCCGCTCAGCAGGACGGCCGCGAGCGCTCCAAGGACGGCCGGTTCGTCGCCGAAGGCGAGGCCGACCGCGGCGAGCGCCGGTCCCACGTTGCGCACCGCGGTGACTCCCCCCATGGTGGTACGGAGTGCCCGCGGCCCGGTGGCCATGGCCGTGCCGAGGCCGAAGGCGATGGCGGAGAAGACGAAGCCCGCGAGCGGGCTGAGTGAGCCGATCAGCGCGACGACGTCCCGCCAGTTGCCCAGGAGCATGCCGGCCAGCACGATGAGGAAGGTCACGTTCGACGCTCCGACCGCCACCGGATGCCATGACAGGGCTGTGGGCGACGCGTAGTGGCGCACCGTCAACCCGACGGCGAACGGCACGAGCTGGAGGACCGCCACGGTCAGCATCAGTGCCGGGACGTCGAGTGCGACTCCACCGCCCACGCCGGCCGCCTTGAGCATCACGTTCGCCGTGGGACCGAAGGTGATGCTGCCGACGGCGGCCAGCAGGACCTGCATCGCCGCACCTGCGACCACGTCGCCCTTCTGCACCATGCCGAGTTTCGCGCCGAGCGGCCCACCCGGTGAGGACGCGATCAGGAGCAGCGCGATGTACGCCGCCGTGGGCAGGCCGAACAGGGCGGCGAGGCCCCAGCCGAGGAGCGGGACGGCGACCAGGTTGGCCAGGAGGACCAGCACCAGCAGCAGGACATTCGCGAACACGGCGCGCAGGGCCGACAGTGTCGCCCCGAGACCGGCGGCGAACATGGTGGCCGCGATGAAGACGACGGTGACGGCGTTGAACAGCAGCTGCAGCGTGTCCATATGGATCCCCGGTCGTCGGGCCAGAACGGCGTCACCATGCTCAGTCCGTGAGGTCGCCGAGCCGGCGCAGTGCGGTCAGCCCTGGCATGAAGCAGTATTCGCCGCCTCGCGTGACCACGAACCGCGGTGTGGAGAGCAGCCGACGCCGTACGGGACGCCGGGGAATGGTGAAGTCGCCGGAGCCGTCGGTGGAGCCGATGACAGGGTCTTTCGCCCCGCCCGCGCCGAAGAAGACGCCGTCGTTCATCCATTCGGACTGGACGAACTCGAACTGCCGCCCGAGATGCGCTCCGACGAAGGCGAACATCAGCCCGCGGTCGGCCCCGTCGTCCTCCAGGACGCCCTCGGGCAGCGGCGGCCCGTACGCGGTGCCGCGCCTGATCATGCGATGCAGCCTCGGCACCCCGGCCACCCTCGCGTCACGAGGATTGCCCCGGCGGATGTGGCAGCCGCCGGGAGTGGCGAAACCTGCCGGATCGTCCTGCTCGAACAGGAAGATGTTGTTGCGCGTCCGGTCGGCGCCGAGACCGGGGTCGTCGTGTCGCGGGCTGAGCGCCAGCGGAGCGCCGCTGCGCCAGCGTCCCATGAGCTTCGCGGCCAGCAGTTCCTCGTCTTCAGGCCCGGTGGCGTTGTCCTTCAGGTATCGCCTGAACAGGGCCACGCGCTGGTGGAGTTTGCGGAAGACCACGTAGGTGCCGTTGCGTCCGAGGACATCGGGTTGCGGGGTCTGGATGCCGCCGAGCTCGTCGCGATAGCCGAGCACGAACTCCCCCGCCTTGAGCGGCGCTTCCAACGGGTTCGAGCCGGCTATGCCGCTGCCCTCGACGGCGGGATGGCTGATGCCGTCGCGGTAGCCGAAAGGTTCGGTCTCGGTGGGCAGCGCGTGGCAGTTCTGCCGCCAGATCGCCGTCACTCCGGGCAGGGCCTCGTAGGCCGGGCGAGCACGGTCGATGGCGGCCTCCAGCCGTGCGCTGTCGGGCGCGAGCGCCACCAGCACCACGTGGACGTCGGGTGTGCCGAGCGGCGACTCCCAGTTGTCGGGGCTGCTCTCGCCGACGTCGCCCAGCACGGTGGCCCGTGCGGCCATCCCCTGCCGGAACTCCCAGGCGAAGGTGTCCAGCCACTTCTGAGGGACACCGAGCGCCTTGAGACCGTGGTAGGTCAGCGCGACGCTGACCCAGGTCTCGCTCAACGGGCTGACCGTGTCGGCGGCCGAGGTCACCACGGCGCTCACGCGCCGCATCAGCTCCCGCCCATGGTCGCGGTCGTCGATGCGGAACAGGATGTAGGTCGCCGCGTACGGCGTCGGCCGGGGGCTGAGGACCCCGCGCTGGATGTCGTCGAGTTCGAGCTTGACCTGGGCCTGGGTGTCCTCGCTCACCGGAACCCGCCTCCTCGTAGCGCTACTTCGCCGAGACGATGTTGTTCCAGAAGGCGCGCAGGCTCTCGTCGACGCCGAACAGCGAGCTGAAGATCGTGGTGTCGGCGAAGATCACGTCACCGGCGCGGTCACCGCCGGGTGGCATCCACAGGAACATGTTGAACTCGGTGTTCCCGGCCTCGGTGAACGGGTGGGGCCTGGACATGTCGATCGGCTGCCTGCCCAGCACGTGGATGGCGCTCGGGTCGTCGGTGGTCACGGCGTAATGAGGCAGGTGCTTGTGGAAGTTGAAGCTGGACACCCCTTCCAGCCAGCCCTTGGTGTCCAGGTCCCTGACGATGGACAGCGGGGCGCTCCTGTTCCCGTCCGTCACCGCGGGACGGAGCCCGTACCGGTTCTCGACGGGTATCCCCAGCCCTGCCATCAGCGACCGGGTGTACCTGCCGAAGCGTTGCTGGCGGGGCACCAGCGCGTCGCCGTGGTGGTGGTATTCCATGTCGCGCACCACCATGTCGTTCGACGCGCCGACGTCGTGATGCGGTCCCAGTGCCAGGCAGGTTCCCTCGCGGGAGAGGAAGTCGCGCACCGCCTCGATCTCCCCGGGTGTGGCGTCCTGGCCGGTGATCATGTGGTCCAGTCCCCACACGAACAGGGTGTCGGTGTCCGCAAGGACCCGCTCGTCCAGCGGAGTGTGGAATCCGGCCTGGTCGACGCGCTGGTACACGGGTACGACGTGCCCGCTGGTCTCCTCGACGAACTGCTGGAAGGGCAGCCATCCCCAGAAGAACAGCTCCAGCCCGCCCGCGATGCCTTGCTGGAACCGCAGCGGATCCGACCATTTCGGGTCCTCGTAGGCAGGCCACGTCACGCGCCGCACTTCGGTCATCGTGGAGAACCGGTTGTCCAGTTCGGCGGTGTTCCTGCCGGCCTCGGCTGGATAGCTCCATGCGACGTAGATGCTCAACCGCCGCCGGCCGGGAGTGTACTGGCGCGGCACGTGGGTCTGGTTGTAGGTGCGCGCCGTTCTCAACTCGCTCATCTCGTCTCCGCATGGCGCCGGCGGGCATCACTGCATCTGGTCGAGCATCTCCGACAGGGCGCTCCTGACCAGCAGAGCCTTCTTGATCTCGTCGGCGGTGACGTACGGGTACTCGCCGTACTCGATGAAGCTCGGGCAGTGGTGCTCGCGAACGAATCTGATGAACGCCTCCGGGTTGGTCTTCCAGTCCTCGGGGAAGCCCTCGAGGTTCTCGAAAACCGTGTTCACTCCTGATCGGGTGAACAGTGCGATGGCGTCTTCGGTGTACTTGTCGAAGTCGGTGTCGAAGATCCCCTGGTACATGAAGCGGGTGTCGTCGTCGAAGAGCACCCAGCGCAGGTAGTGCAGCTTCAGAGGGGCGAGCAGGTCCGGGTCGTCCTCCAACGCCTTGGCGAGCGTGTGTCCGTAGCCTCGGATGACCTCAGCTCGGCCGGGCTTGACGTTCGCGATGATGGTGAACCCGTAGCACGCAGGGGTCCGCGGGTAGACGGGACCGTACTTCCCCTGCTCCAGATGGTCGGTCTCTTTCGGGATGACGACCGCCTGCGGCCTGATCTCCATGCCCGTCCCTCTCCATCGTTGTACACCAAGGGGGAAACGGTGGAGCGACCTGACTGCTGGCCATTATCCCATAACGCGGCGCTGTACGGCAGGCGCGTGCACGCCCAGGGGCCAGCCGCGTCCAACGGAGTGGACGCGGCCGGCCGTGAGTTTCGTCGTTCAGCCGGCGCGGTCGGCCGCACCGGACTTGATGGTCTCGATGAACTCCCCGAGCTTGTCCTCGGGCAGGTTCTGGGCGAGGTCCGACTCGCTGATCATCCCGACGAGCCGCCGATCGTCGATCACCGGCAGTCGCTTGACCTTGTGCTGCATCATCTGCCGGAGCACGTCATCGACGTCGGCGGTCGCCTCGACGTAGACGGGCTTGCCCTGGGCGAGCTCCGCGGCGCGGCACTCCTGCGGATCCTTGCCCTCGGCCAGGCACTTGATCACTATGTCGCGGTCGGTGATGATGCCGTGCAGCTTGTTGTCGGTGCCGCAGATCGGCAACGCTCCCACACCGAGGTCACGCATCTTGCGTGCGGCATCGATGAGGGTCTCGTTTTCGCCGATGCACTCGGCACCCACATGCATGATTTCCCGTGCCGTCGTCATCCGGGCCCTCCTCAGGTGTGTCCTTCCTTCCGTGCCGCCTACCCCATTCATCAGCGGTCATCCGCGCGTTCCAGAGATCGGCGGTGCGAGCGTTCAGCTCAACGCCTTCTCCAGTTCCGTCCTGGACATGCTCGACCGGCCTCTGATGTTGCGGCGCTTGACCTCGGCGTACAACTGATCCTTCGTGCGACCGCCCGCGCCGGAGCCGGCGGTGCGCGACTCGCCCGCCCGCGCGCGTTCCTTGTTGACCGTGCGGGCGGCGATCTCCTTTGCCCGCTTCTCGCTCTCCCCCCGTGCCAGAACGAGTCGCCCTCGCGTCGGAGTCCATCCGTAGGAATTTTCCTCCATGTCATTCCAGGAAGAGTTCGACGACGGGCACCAGGACGTCGGGGCGTCGCACCGGCAGCTCCAGCGTGAGCGTGTCCGGCGCCTGGCCGCCCATCCGGGTGTTCTGGGCCTCCTGGTCAGGGTCGGTGCTGACGAACCTGATCTCCGAGGCGTCGTTCAGCAACTGCGCGTAGCGCACCTTGCCCGCCAGCCCCGGCAGGTGCACGTGACGCAGCGGCCAGCTGAACAGGTGGAGGTAGAGCCGGTCGCCGCGGCGGGTGTAGCGGCAGTCGGCCGGGGCGGGATACTCCGCCGGGCCGCACCCGCGGATGGAGCGCTCGTGCAATTCCATCCAGCCGCCGATCCCGGCCAGCAACGCGGTGGCGCGCGGGTCGATGCGCCCGCGCCCGTCAGGACCGACGTTGAGCAGCAGGTTGCCACCCTTGGACACCCCGTCGACCAGCATCTTCACCAGCAGGTCGGCGCTCTTGTAGTCGAGGTTGTCGCGGTCGTAGCCCCAGCTGCCGTTCAGCGTCTGGCAGGCCTCCCAGGGGCGTGACATGGGCGCGGAGGGCTGGTACTGCTCAGGGGTGACGAAGTCGCCGGGAATCCCGAGGCGGTCGTTGACGAGGATGTCAGGTTGCAGCTCGCGCACCATCGCCAGCAGTTCCTTCGAACCCCAGTCCTCGGGGCCCTTTCCGCCCCACCATTCGCTCCGGCCGGCGTAGGAGAAGTCGAAGAAGAGATAGTCGACCGTTCCATAACGGGTCAGGAGCTCCCTGACCTGGCCGTGCAGGTATTGCCGATACACCGAGATATCACGTTCGGGAAGGGGACGGTCATCGCGCAGCGGATGGGTTCCGTCCACGGGGAACTGCGGGTGGTGCCAGTCGATCAGTGAATGGTAGAAACCGACCTTCAACCCCTCGGCGCGGCACGCCGTCACGAACGGTTCGACCAGGTCACGGGAGGCCTTGTAGTCCGTCAGGTCGCTGTCCCACAGGCAGAATCCGTCGTGGTGCTTGGTGGTCAGCACGGCGTAACGCATGCCCGCCGCCCTGGCGGTCCGCGCCCACGCGGCGGGGTCGTACAGGTCCGGCGAGAAATGGTCGACGTAGGGCTGGTATTGCGCGTCGGTCAGTTTCTCGCGCGTCTTCACCCATTCGTGCCGGGCCGCCAGCGAGTACGGCCCCCAATGCACGAACATTCCAAAACGATCATTGACCCACCAGTTCATAAAAATCATCCCTTGAGGGCGCCCGACGACAATCCATGGACGAACGAGCGCTGGAAGAACAGGAACACGATCACCGACGGCAGCAGCGCCAGCAACGAGGCCGCCATCACCACACCGGGCGTGACGACCGGGTCGATCCGCAGCGTGCGCAGCGCCAGCGGCAGCGTGTACGTCGAAGAGTCGGCGGCCACCAGCATCGGCAGCAGGTACTGGTCCCAGATCATGGTGAACCCGAACACCCCGATGACGCCCAGCGCCGGACGGCACATCGGCAGGATGATCCGGGCGAAGATCCGCAGCTCCCCCGCCCCGTCGATCCGCGCCGCCTCCTCCAACTCGCGCGGCACGTCCCGCATGAACTCCGTCATGACCAGGATGGAGAACGCCCACGCACCCACCGGCACGATGATCCCGGCCAGCGTGCCGATCAGGTTGATGTGCAGCACCGGCAGGTCCGACAGGATCAGCGACAGCGGGATCGCCAGGATCTCCTCCGGCAGCATGAGCGTGGCCAGGATCGCCACGAACACGACCGTCATGAACCTGAAGCGCTTGCGGGCCAGCGCGTAGGAGGCCAGCGTCGAGACGACCACCTGCAGCAGCAGCCCGAACCCGACCACGAAGAAGGAGTTCAGCAGGTACTTCAGCACCCCGTGGTCGACGGCGACCGCGAAGTTGTCCAGCGTCGGGCGCGAGGGCACGACGCTGAGCTGCGTCGGATCGGAGACGTGGTTGAACGCGCTGACGAGCAGCGCCAGCAGCGGGCCGGCGAACACCACCAGGACCAGCGCGTAGATGACGAGTTTGAGCAGCCGCGCCTGCGGCGTCCTGCTCTCCTTGAGCCCGAGTGCGGTCTCGCTGGCCGCGCTCATTCCCTCTCCCTCCGTCTGAGGACGGACACGACGACGGTCAGCAGCAGCGTGGCCAGGAACAGCAGCACCGCCCCTGCGGAGGCCACGCCCAGCCGGTTCTGCTCCAGGCCCAGCTTGGTGATCAGGGTCATGACGACCTCGGTCGAACCGTTCGGCCCGCCGTTGGTCAGCAGGTAGACCTCGGTGAAGACACGCAGGCCGCGGATGGCCGCCAGGATGAAGAGGATCGAGAACACCGAGCGCAGCCCCGGCAGCGTCACGTGCAGCAGCCGCCGCCACCGCGACGCGCCGTCGACGATCGCGGCCTCGTACAGGTCCCTGTTCACCCCCGCCAGCCCGGCCAGGAAGATCATCATGTCGTACGGCGCGCCCCGCCAGATCCCGGTGGCGATGACCGAGGCCATCGAGGTGTGCGGGTCGTTGATGAACCCGGAGGGCCCGAGCCCGACCAGGCCGAGCAGCGAGTTCAGCATGCCGTCGCCGGTCGGGTGGTACATGATCCGCCACAGCTCGGCGATGACCGCCATCGGCACCACGACCGGCAGGAACGCCGCCGACCTGATGAAGCTCAGCCTGCGGCTGCGCCCCTCCATCAGCAGCGCGAGCACCAGCCCGAGCAGCATCGAGCCCGCCGTCTGGACCACCGCGAGCAGCACGGTGTGCCAGGCGGCCTGCTGGAAGCCGTCGGAGGTGACGACCTTGACGTAGTTGTCCTGGCCCACCCACTGGTTGCCGAGGAAGGGCTGCACGTTCTGGAAGGACATCACCAGGGCGTTGCCCATCGGGATGAACTTGAAGTACAGGAACAGGACGAGCGCGGGGGCCAGGAACAGCCACGGAACCCACCAGCGCCCGCTCCGGCCGCTCACGCGCTCCTGCGTGGCCGGAGCGGCCGGAGCGGCCGGTTCGGCCTTCACCGCCGTCATGACGCGGCGACGCCCTGCTCGGCCAGGATCCCGGCGAGCTTGGTGTCCAGCTTCTGCAGCTCACCCTTCAGGTCCAGGCCGCAGTCGGCGACCAGGGCGTTGACGGTGTCGGCGGTGGCCTGCCGTACGGGGGTCCAGTTGGGGATCGACGGCGGGTAGTGGCCCGAGCTCTGGTAGACGTCGGCGTAGGTCTTCCACCTGGGGTCGGGGCGGACCTGGCTGATGTCGACGGTTTTGTTGACGGGCAGTTGCACGATGTAGGCGGTGTCGCCCTCCATGCCGATCTTCTGGCCCTCGGCGGAGATGGCGTAGGAGGCGAAGGCGTCCTGGCCCGCGTTGTTGGGCGAGCCCGCCATCAGGTAGATCGCGCCGCCCTCGGCGAGCACGTCGGCGTTCTTGGCGCCCTGGGGCATGGGCACGACCTCGTACTTGTCCTTGCCGAGCGACTTGTCGTAGCGGGGCATCAGGTAGGGGCCGACGACGTACATGCCGGTCTTGCCCGACTCGAACGTCTCGTTCGTCGGCGGGGTGTCCATGGTGACGGCGCCCGGCTGGATGACCTTGTCCTTGCACGCCAGGTCGCGGAACCACTGCGCGGCCGCGATCGACTCGGGGGTGGACATGGCGGGCTTGAACCTGCCGCCGCCGGCTTCGGCGACGAAGTCACCGCCGCCCGCCCACAGGAAGTTGGAGAAGTACCAGGAGGCGTAGCCGCGTTTGGTCGACAGCGGCGCGGCCAGCCCGGAGGTGTCGTTCCGGCCGTTGCCGTCGGGGTCCTTCTCGGTGAACGCCTTGGCCAGGGCCGCCAGATCCGCCCAGCTCCGTGGCGGCTCCAACCCCAGCTTCTCCCGCCAGTCCTTGCGGATCAGCAGCGCCGTGGCCTGCGCGGAGTACGGCACGCCGTACTGCTTGCCGTCCACGCCCTTGCCGGAGGCGAGTGCGCGCTCGGACAGGTCCTTGGCCCCGGCGAGCTTGGTGAGGTCGATCTCCCTGAGCAACCCCTGGCCCTGCATCGTTCCCAGCTGGGCGACGTCGTTCATGACGATGTCGGGCAGGTCCTTCTGGGCGGCCCGCTGCTGCATCTTCGTCTCGAAGTCGTCGAAGATCGCGGTCACCTTGACCTTGTAGCCGGTCGCCTTCTCGAACGCGGCGGCCAGCTTGAGCGTGCCCTGCTCGCCGGGCCCGCCCGGCGAGGTCCTGGTCCAGAGCTCGAGCGTAGCCTTGGCGTCCTGCTCGACGTTGGTTCCGGCTGCGCCTGACGAACATGCTGTGAGCACCACCAGGCACGCCAGCATTGTGGAGGCGGTTCGCATACGTGGACGGCTCCCTCTACTTGGCAAGCGATTCCCGGAAGGTAGCGGTGGTCACGTTCCCCGGTCAATGCTCCGATGACTAAACCGTCACCGATAAAGCTGTTCCGTCATACGACACCATGTCTCCCCAGACATCCGACGAAACGAGGAAGTAATGATCAAAGCGCTGCTGGTGATGGAGGAACTCAGGCGGGCCGACGTCTATCCCGCGCACGTCCTGGAAAGGCTGGCTGACCTGGTCGAATGGCAGGCTCCCGCGATGACGCGCGAGCGGCTGGCCGCCGATCCCCGCGTGCTGTCAGAGGTCGAGATCCTGCTGTCCGGCTGGGGCGCGCCGGTGCTCGACGCCGGGCTGCTCGGTCACGCTCCGCGCCTGCGCGCGGTGCTGGTGGCGGCGGGCTCGGTGCGCCCGCTGACCACGCCGGACTTCTGGGCGCGGGGCATCCCGATCGTCTCGGCCGCCTCGGCCAACGCGATCCCGGTGGCGGAGTTCACGCTGGCCCAGATTCTGCTGGCGCTCAAGCAGTTCCACCGGATCTCCCGCGAGATCAAGGAGCTGGGTCGCTACCCGGACGAGGTACGCGTGGCCGGGGCCTACCGGTCGCGGGTGGGGCTGCTCGGCCTGGGCGAGATCGGCCGCCTGGTCGCCTCCCACCTGCGCGCCTTCGACCTGGAGGTGGTCGCCCACGACCCGCACGCCCCCGCCGGGCTGGGCATCCCGCTCCTCCCGCTGGCCGAACTGTTCGAGACCTGCGAGGTCGTCAGCGTGCACGCCCCGCTGCTGCCGGAGACCACGGGCCTGGTCGACGGCCCGCTGGTGGCGCGGCTGCGCGCGGGCGCGACGCTGATCAACACCGCCCGCGGCGCCGTCCTCGACGAGCCGTCCGTGGTCGAGGTCCTGCGCGGGCGGCCCGACCTCACCGCGGTCCTCGACGTCACCTGGCCCGAGCCGCCGGAGCCGGGATCCCCGCTGTACGGCCTGCCCAACGCGGTCCTGACCCCGCACCTGGCCGGGGCGATGGGCGCCGAACGGGGCAGGATGGGCGAGCTGGTGCTGGCCGAGGTCGCCCGCCTGGCCGCGGGCGAACCGCTGCGGCACGCGGTGAACCCGGCGTTGGCGAGCCTGCGGGCGTGACGGCGATGGACCCGGCACTCAGGGAGCACCTGCGGCGGCTCGACCTCGACCTGCTCATGGCCGGGCACGCCGATCCCGTCCCCGCCGGCTGGGGGCGGAAGGCGCGGACGGACGGCTACAACCGGCTCTACCTCATCCTCGACGGGGTGGGGTCGATCACCCTGGACGGCGTGGAGTACCTGCCGCGGCCCGGCCAGCTCTACTTCCTGCCTGCCGGGTCCGCGCTGGCCTTCTCCAGCTCGAAGGAGCGCCCGTTGCGCAAGTACTGGGCGAACTTCACCGCCACCGTGGCCGGGCGCGAGCTGGCCTCGCTGGTCGCGCTCCCCCGGGTGGTGGAGGTGGAGGATTCGCGGGCCGTACGGGAGATGTTCACCAGGCTGCTGGCGGCGGGCAGGGGCGCGACGCAGGTGACGGGGCCGCTGCGGCAGCGGGCGGTGCTCATGGAGCTGACGGCCTACCTGGTGGACCACGCGCCGCTGGGCTCGTTGCGGCCGCTCAGCCAGGGGCCGGGGCGGATCCTGGAGTACATCGACGCGCACCTGGCCGAGGTGCTGACGGTCGGGCGGCTGGCGGAGGTCTTCCACTACAACCCGACCTACTTCATCACCTACTTCGCCCAGCTCTTCGGGGTCTCCCCCAACCAGTACATCCGGCAGCTGCGGGTCGAACGGGTCAAGCAGGCGCTGATCCACACCGAGCAGAGGATCGAGGAGATCGCCGGGGCGGTGGGCTGGGAGGCCGCCTACCTGTCGCGGGTCTTCCGCCAGGTGACCTCGCTGACGCCCACGCAGTACCGGGCCTTGCACCGGGCCTCCTGAGGATCGTCCTAGGAGTGCCCGAGTTTTGCCCATGCCCAAGGGAATACGCTTTCCCTACGTTGCCGGTATGAACCGATTGGCAGCCCTTGTCGCGGCGGCGTTCCTGCTGCCCGCCGCGCCCGCCCTCGCCTCGGCGGGCGGGGAACGGTTTGTCTCGAACCAGGCCGAGCTGAACGCGGCGATCGGGACGGCGGACACCATCGTCATGGCCGACGGCACCTGGCAGGACACCGTCATCGACCTGCGCGCCCCAGGACCCCTCACGCTCAGGGCGCAGACGCCCGGCAAGGTGCTGCTCACCGGCAGGTCGGCGCTGTCGCTCAACAGCCCCGACCTGACCGTGAGCGGCCTGACCTTCACCTCCGGCCAGGCGCCCGTCGGCGCGGCCTCGGTCATCTCCTTCAACAGCGACCGCGGCAGGGTCACCGACACCGCCGTGGTCGACTTCAACCCCGCCGACCCGGCCACGCCGTACTACTGGGTCTACTTCAAGGGCGGGCACAACCAGTTCGACCACAGCCTGCTCAAGGGCAAGGCCCACCAGGAGCCGGTGGTCGGCAACGACCGGGGCCCGGCGGCCGTCCACAACCGGGTCGACCACACCCGCTTCGCCGACGTCCCCAACCTCGGCCGCAACGGCATGGAGGCGCTGCGCATCTGGGGCTACGGCCAGTGGGCGGAGGAGGGCGCCGAGGAGGGCGCGTACTTCACCATCGACAACAACCTCTTCGAGCACGTCAACGGCGACGACGAGATCATCTCGCTGAAGTCGAACCACAACACGGTCCGCAACAACACCATCAGGCAGTCCAGCGGCGGCCTGGTGCTGCGCTACGGCAACTACAACACGGTGGAGAGCAACGCCATCATCGGCGACCGCTACCCGGCCAGCGAGGGCATCCGTGTCAGCGGCGACCACCACGTGGTGCGCGGCAACTACGTGCAGGGCGTCTCCGGCTACGGGCTCAAGGTCACCAGCGGTGAGCACCTGTTCGACGAGAACCACAAGCTCGACTACCTGACGCCGGACTTCGTCCCGCAGCCGAACCCGCTCACGCCCTACGGCTACCTGTTCCACTACGGGCAGGTGACCGACAGCGCGTTCACCGGCAACGTGTTCACCGACAACGCCAAGAACGACATCCACATCGGCTGGTTCTACAAGAACCACTGGCCCGGCTACCAGATGGTGCTGCTGCCCGAGGGCAACACCTTCACCGGCAACCTCAGCTACAAGCCCAAGGGCGGCGTGGCCGTGACCACCTCGGTACAGGACACGGCGGGCCCGCTGGCGAAGTTCTCCTTCCAGCCGAACACCTTCCGCGGGAACGTCGTCTACGGCGGGACGCTCGACGTCAACCCGCCCAACAGCACCAAGGGCATCGTGGTCGTCCCCTCCCGCGACCGGACCCCGCCCGCCCCGCCGCGGACGGAGGAGACCGGGCCGTCCTGGCAGGCCGGCTAGTACACGGCTGGTACTGTCGACGCGGCCCGGGTGACCCCGCCCGTATCCGCAGCCAAGCAAATGTTTGAAACGCTTGTTTGCGGCATTGGTAGGATCGCCCGCGTGGGAGTTCCTGAGGATTTGCTGGCCGCGGCCAAGCAGTGCCTGTCCGAGCGCGGATACGCCCGAACAACGGTCCGGGACATCGTCGCCGTCTCCGGCAGCAACCTCGCTGCGATCAACTATCACTTCCGCTCCAAGGACGCCCTTCTCACCCAGGCGATGATCGAGGCGACCGGAGAAGCGGTCGCGGAGGTCCTCAAGGCGTTCCCGGACGACTCCAAGGAGTGGTTCGAAGCGTTCTGGGCGGAACTGATCGAATCCTTCCGAGTCAATCCGATGGTGTGGCGAGCCAACGTCGAGACGCTGGCGCAGGCACCTCACCTCCCCGAAGTACGAGCCCGCCTGACCGAAGGGCAGGCGCTCGCCCGGCGCGAGCTGGGCCGGCGCCTGCCACGCCAGGACGAGGCGGGCGCGCAGGTGCTGTTGACGCTGCTCATCGGTCTGCTGGTGCGCTGGCAGATCGACCCGGACAACGCCCCGACGGCTCACGACCTGGCCGCCGGTCTCCGGTCGGTGGCCGAAGCAGCCGCCGGCTAGCGCACCACGTGCCGTCCGGAGTGGTCCGGGCGAGGTTGCGGCCGGCTCGCACGTCGTACGGAACGCAACATGATGGGCGCGAGCAGCGCCATCAGGCACAGACCCGTTGCTGCGGAGATCATGGCGTAGTGCTGACCCTGAGCGAAGGCCTCGCGGGCCGCGCCGGCCAGAGCGGTCCCAGCCGGTTCCGGCAGGTGCCGCGCCGACTCCAGGGCGCCGCCGAGGGTGTCCAGCGCCGATGCGGGAGCGCCGGCGTCGCTGAGGTGTCTTCGATAGACGGCGGTGCCGATGCTGCCGAGCAGGGAGATGCCGAGCGCACCGCCGAACTCGGTGGCCACCTGCGAGAGCCCGGCGACCGAGCCCGCCCGCTCCGGCGGGGCGGTGGCGATGATCAGGTCGGAGGAGATGGTCAGGACGAGGGTGACGCCGCCGGCCATCAGCATGATCCCCGTGATCAGCAGGCCGGTCTGCCCGGTCACGTCCAGCCTGGACAGCAGCGCGAACCCGCCGGCGCCGACGAGCAGCCCGGCGCAGACCACCAACCCGGGACGGATCTTGCGGACCAGGACGGGGGCCAGCCCCGCGGCCAGTATCGCCATGCCCGCCGAGGGCAGCGCGTACAGGCCGGCGACAAGCGGCCTGGCGCCCATGACCATCTGCAGGTACTGGGTGGTGAAGAGGCTGGAGCCGACCATGGCGAAGACGCCGAGGGTGTTGGCGCTGATGGCGGCGGTGAAGGCGCGGCTGCCGAACAGGCGCACGTCCAGCATCGGATCGGTCATCGAGCGCTGGCGGCCTACGAAGGCGACTCCCAGCGCCAGGCCGGTGACGATGGCCAGCAGCGGCGGCCAGCCGAAGCCCTCCTGGGCGATGTGCTGGATCCCGTAGATCATGGGAAGGATCGCGCCCAGCGACAGGACCATGCTGGGCAGGTCGAACCGGCTCGGGTGCGGGTCACGCGATTCGGGGAGCAGCAGTGGCGCCAGGATCAGCAGCAGCGCCATCACCGGCAGGTTGACCAGGAACACCGAACCCCACCAGAAGTGTTCCAGCAGCGCGCCGCCCATCAGCGGACCCAG
Source organism: Nonomuraea sp. NPDC003804 (assembly GCF_040610675.1). Taxonomy (NCBI): domain Bacteria; kingdom Bacillati; phylum Actinomycetota; class Actinomycetes; order Streptosporangiales; family Streptosporangiaceae; genus Nonomuraea; species Nonomuraea sp. NPDC003804. The sequence continues at coordinate 232,835 of NZ_JBEXMT010000008.1, read as the reverse complement.
CATGGCGCCGCCGGCGAACGCTCCGGTCCAGATGGAGATGGCGATCCGGCGCTGGCCGTCGTCGTGGAACATATTGCGGATCAGCGAAAGCGTCGAGGGCATCAGCGTGGCGCCGCCCACCCCGAGCAAGGCTCGGGTGGCGATGAGCAGGTCCGCGCTGGGAGAGAAGGCGGCGACCGCGGAGGCGGCGCCGAACGCTGCCGCCCCGGCCATCAGCAGCCGTCGCCGTCCGACCCGGTCGCCCAGCGTGCCCATGGGCAGCAGCAGTCCGGCCAGCATGAACGGGTAGATGTCGATGATCCACAGCAGCTGGGAACCGCTCGGCGCCAGGCCGGCGCTGATGAAGGGCAGCGCGTACGACAGCACGTGCAGGTCGACGGAGATCAGAAGGACGGGCAGGACCAGGACGGCCAGCCCGATCCACTGCTTGCGTCCGGCTTTCATCGGCGGCCTTTCTCGCGGAGGGAGGCACCGGCGTGGTGCAGGTGGCGGAGGGCCTCGCCGTGCGAGGCCACAAAACTGACTTCGTGGTACGGCAAGCCGAGCCGGCGGCAGTAGGCCCGCACGATGGGTTGCGCCAGGCGCAAATTCGGGGTGGGCATGTTGGGAAACAAGTGGTGTTCGATCTGGTAGTTGAGCCCGCCCATGGCGATGTCGATGAAGCGGCCGCCGCGCACGTTCCGGGTGGTGAGCACCTGTTTACGCAGGAAGTCCAGGCCGGCTTCCCCGGTCAGCGTCGGCATGCCCTTGTGACCGGGGGCGAAGACGCAGCCCATGTAGAGGCCGAACAACCCCTGGTTCACGGCGAAGAAGGCCAGAGCCTTGCCCGGTGACAGAACCCAGGCGAGCGCGCCCAGGTAGAGGGCGAAGTGGGCGAGCAGCAGCGCGCCTTCCATGACGCGGTGTTTCATCCAGGGCTGCCGCAGCGCGCGGATGCCGCCCAGGTGCAGGTTGAGCCCTTCCAGCAGGAGCAGGGGGTAGAACAGCAGCGCCTGCCGGCCGCCGATGACCCGGGCCGGCCCGCGGCTGGCGCGTGCCTGCTCCTGTGACCACACCAGGACGTCGGGGACGACGTCCGGATCGAGCTCCTCGTGGTTGGGGTTGGCGTGGTGGCGGGTGTGCTTGTTCATCCACCAGCCGTAGCTGAGGCCGATCCCGAGATTGCCGCCGAGGCGCCCGAGGGTCTCGCTCGGCCCTCGGGTGAGAAAGATCTGCCGGTGCGCCAGGTCGTGCAGCACGAGGGCGACCTGGGCGAAGACGATCGCGAAGCAGGCGGCCAGCGGCACCTGGAGCCAGGAGTCGCCGAGCCAGAAGAACGCCGCCACGCCTGCCAGGTAGAGACCTGCCACCGCGCTGAGCCGTACCAGGTAGTAGCGGGGGCGACGGTCGAGGAGCCCAGCTCGCCTGATGCGTCTGGACAGGCGGCTGAAGTCGCTCGCGGCCGTTGCGGTTGCTTGTGCCATGCCGCCGACCATACACACGTTTGAAACAACTGTGCAAAACATATGTTTGTGACAGTTGTTTGGATAGGGTGGCGGCATGGAAGAGCGACACAAGCTGATCGAGGCGACCACCGACCGGGCTCACGCGTGCCGCCGGATGACGGCGCCGCCTCCGCTCACCCTGCGTCAAGCCCTGCTGATCGTGGATGCCGTGAACGGGCTGTACTCCACCGACCGCCTGGCCAGGACGCGACTACTGGCGCGGGAAGTGGCGGCAGTGATCGAACTGGGCGCGCCAGAGATATGGGCGGCCGACGGGCTCGCCCTGCTGTGCATGATCGAAGCATGGACGACCTGCCGGCGCCTGGCCGTCATGGATGCCGCCGAGCGATTCTGGGCATGCGCCGAGGGCGGCTATGAGGAGGGGCTGCGGGCGGTAGGGCTGCTGCCCGAGCCGAGGGTTCCACAGCGCGTGCCACCGCTCGACCATCCACATGTCACCTGCGCTGGACGACGGCGCAGCGCCGAGATCACCTCACCGTAACCCCGGCAAGGTCCCGGGGTCACGCCCATGTCACCGCACCATGTCGTCCAGGGTCGAGATCACCCCGCCGTTGCCGACGCACATCCCCGGCATCTCCGGTGCCGCGACGGCGGCCCCGAGAACGACCTGGTACCCGGACGGCAGGCCCTCGGCACGATCGGAACACCCCAGCGTCGAGCCGGTGCCGGTCATGCCCAGCGGCGTGAACACCTCGGCGTGGAGGAAGGCGCCGAAGGACTTCCCCGACACCACCTCGACGATCCTCGCCGCGATCGAGTAGTTGGTGTTCGGGCAGGACCTTGACGACCGGGTCGTCCAGGGAGACGCGGCCACGGTCGACCAGCAGCATGATCGCCGTAGCCGTCATCGACTTGCTCATCGACGCGATCCGGAACCGTGTCCGAGCCGTCACCGCGTTGCCGTCCCCGTCCCGGCCGCGGATGATCGTCTCGACCGACGACCCGTCGATCACGGCCGCCGCGACACCCGGCGTGCCATAGACGGAGCGGTAGTCGTCGACCAGTCGTTCGCCAGTGGCATGGGCCGGTGCCGTCCAGCCGAGCAGCACGGCGACGAGCACACCGCCGAGGACGAGGATGGAATCTCAGTCAGGCAGATCGTTGCGACCCACAAGCCCGTTCTCGTACGCGTGGATCACCGCGTGCACGCGGTCGCGCAGGTCCAGTTTCTGCAGGACGGCCCGGACGTGCGACTTCACCGTGTTCTCGCTCAGCACCAGTTCCGCGCAGATCTCGCCGTTGGACCTGCCGCGGGCGAGCAGGCCGAAGATCTCGACCTCGCGCGGGGTGAGGCCGTCCAGGGCCGCCATCCGCCGCACCGGCACCTGCCGTACGAGATCGAGGACCGTCGCGGCCACCCCCGGGGCCAGCGCCGACGTCCCGGAGGCGACGTCACACACGGCCTGGGCCAGGGCGGCGGGCCGGACGTCCTTGGTCAGGTAGCCGCTCGCGCCGGCCCGGATGGCAGCCACCACCAGCTCGTCATCATCGAACGTCGTCAGCATGAGCACCCGGGTCGCCGGCGCGATCCTGACGATCTCCGCCGTGGCGGCGACCCCGTCCATGCGCGGCATCCGGATGTCCATCAGCACCACGTCGAGGCGGTGCCGCCGGACGACCTCGATCGCGTCGCTGCCGTTCGCGACGTCGTGGGTGACCTCGATGCGCTCGTCGGCCGACAGCACCGTACGGAGCGAGGCCCGCAGCAACTCCTGGTCGTCGACGAGCATGACCTGGATCCCGGTCAAGCCCCCTCCTTCGTGGGGAGCCGCACCCGCAGCACCCACCCGTCGTCCCCGTCGTCGATCGACAGGGTGCCGCCTGCGGTACGCACACGTTCCTCGATCCCCATCAAGCCGGTCCCCTGGCTGCCGGCGTCGCGAAGCGCCCTGCCGCCGTCGTCGCGCACCTCCACCAGCACCTCGACCGGGGTCCAGCGCAGGCGAACGGTCACCTCGACCGGTGGTTCGAGGTGGCGCAGCGCGTTGGTGATGCCTTCCTGCACGGTCCGGACCGCCGCGACCTCGGCACTCAGGCTCAGCGGCCGTCGCTCACCCACCTCCGCGAACGTCACCACATGGAGCGGGCTCGCCGCCGAGGCCACGAGGTCAGGGAGGGCGTCGAGCGAGATCGGAACCTCTCTGGGCCGGGAGTCGGCGCGCGGCGCCACGGTGGCCGGGCGCAAGGTGGCCAGCATCGCTCGCAGGCCTTGGTGGGCGTCCCGGCCGGCCTCGGCGATGTCGCCGAGTTCACGGCGGGTCGCCGGATCCGCCGTCGTCACCGCCGCGGCCTCGATCCGCGCGACCATGACGGTGACCGTGTGGGCGATCACGTCGTGCAGGTCGCGGCGGATGCTGGCCCGTTCGTCCGCGACCGCCGCGGCCAGCCGTTCGCTCTCGGCTCGTCGGCCGGCCTCGTGCCTGCGGCGTACCAGCAGGGCCGCAAGCCACACACCGCCGACCACGAGCATCAGCAGCCCGCCCTCGACCAGGCCGGTCCACCCAGGGGTGTCAGGGGGCAGCCGGGCCCACGCCACCCGTTGGGTGAGGACGATCCCGAGAGCGGCGACGGCCAACGCGACCACCGAGGACCTGACCGAGACCAGGCTGGTCAGCCGCCACAACGTGAGGGGGAAGCACACAGCCGAGGGCAACATGGTCAGTGACCAACCCGGGGTGGGCGTCATCACCAGGACGAGCATTGCCAGCGCGCCGATCGCGTACCCCACCCACGGCCGTCGACGGGCCACCACCGCTCCCGTATGGAGCAGGACGGCAGCGCCCGCCGCGGCGAAGATCTGCCACAGGTCCGCGCCGAGGTGCCAGGCGCCCGCCAGGATGATCACCGTCAGGAGAGCCAGGACCGCGTGCGTCACCACCGTCACGGCCGGCCATGTGCTCCGGCGCTCGGCGGCTGTCACGGCCGTCGCCTCCCGATGGACTCGTGGTGGGGAGCCGTGCCCGGCTCGACGTGCCACAGGATAGCCAGCAGCGGCAGCCGTCATGGGAGCGGGCCACGGTGACGGCCGGCACGCCGTCGCCGTCCGGCGCGGTCGCCACGCCGACGGCCTCGCGCAGGTCGTGCGGACGGAAGGGCGGGGGTGAGCGGGGCTTCAGGCGGGGCCGGACTACCCACAACACCGGCAGAACGATCGGCGGCGGCATGGACCTCGCCTTCGACCTGCCCACCTCCAGATCGCACCATCACCTTCGACTACCGCGGCACCGGGGACAGCGACAAGCCCGACGAGCCCTACACGACGCGCGGCTTCGCCCTCGATGCGCTGGCCGTACTCGACGAGCTCGGCGTGGAGCGCGCGCACGTCTACGGCACCTCCATGGGCGGCCGCGTCGCCCAGTGGCTGGCAGCCGACCACCCGGAGCGGCTGGCGGCGCTCGTGCTGGGGTGCACGTCTCCCGGAGGCGCACACGGGGTGGAGCGAAGTCAGGAGGTGCGCCGCTCGCTGGCCCAGCGTGACCGGGCCGCCGCCCGGCGGGCGCTGCTCGAGCTGATGTACACCCCGGAGTGGCTCGCCACCCACCCCGGCCCGTATCGCACGATCGGCGATCGCGGCATGCCGGCCCACGCCCGCCGCCACCATCTCGCCGCCAGCGCGCATCATGACAGCTGGGAAGCCCTTCCCGGCATCGTCGCGCCCACCCTCGTGATTCACGGCGCCGACGACGTCTTCAACCCGGCCGCCAACGCGCCGCTGCTGGCCGGCCGCATCCCCGGAGCGCGGCTGCACCTCATCCCGGGTGCGCGGCACGCCTACTTCGAGGAGTTCCGCGAGGTCGCCGGCCGGGTGGTCGCCGACTTCCTCGCCGACGTGGCCGGCTGAGGAATCGTGCCGTTCGGGCCGGCGTGAACACCGGCCCGAGGATGTCGCCGGCGGGGTCACGGCAGGCGGACGACGCGGGTGATCTCCGCCGCGCCGCCCAGCCGGACCAGCGGGCCCGACTGGCTGCGCCGGGTGGTGGCGGTGATCGTGGAGGGGGTGCGGAGGGAGTCGCCCATGTCGACGGTGAGATCGGTGACGCCCTGACCGGCCAGGTGCGCGGCGAGGCAGGCGGTGCTGTTGGCGTTGGCGATGTCCTCCGCGACGCCGATCGACGGGGCGAACATGCGGGCCGCGGCCCGTCCGGTGGGTGTCGGAGTGGAGTAGACGTAGCAGCCCAGGAGGCCGAGCCGGTCGCATGCGGCGCGGAGCCGTTCGAGATCCGGGGCCAACGCGGCCAGAGCGGAGCGCGTGGCGATGGGGACCAACAGCCGTGGCCGCCCTATCGCAGCGACGCGGGCGCCGGGGGCGAGCGTGTCGGAGGTGACGCCAAGCGCGCGCAGAACGAGGGCGCACTCGATCGCGGTGGGCTCGCGCAGGCTGACGGACCCGGCGTCGAAGACGGCGTCGACCCGGTTGTCCTCCCGTACGGCCCGGCCGGCGAAGGCGCGTCCTGACGCGTGGAGGGTTGCCCGGTAGTCCTGGACCCCGGCGCGCTCGGCGAGGAAGGCCAGGGCGGCGATGGTCCCGTGGCCGCACGCGGGCAGCTCTCCCTCGGCAGTGAAGAAGCGCAGGGAAACCGCGGGATCTTCAGCTCGGCCGTGGTGAGCGTGGACGAAGACCACGTGAGAGGTTCCCATCAGGACCGGTATGCGGCGGCGCTGGTCGTCGGTCAAGGGCGCTTCCTCCATGACCGCGGTGGGGCTGCCGCCGCCGCCGTCGCGCAGGCACGCGTGGACGATCGCGACGGGCAGGCCGTACCCGCTCATCAGCGGTCCCCTTCGTGAGGTGGCGGGAAGCTTCCGTGAGATGGCGGGAAGGGAGTGCCCCAGGGCTCCTCCCGCAGGAGGAGCCCGTTCGCCAGGTGACTGATGGTCCGGTACCAGCCGGTCAGCACCAGGAATTCGAGCAGCTGCGCGTCCTCGTAATGGACACGCAGGGCATCCCAGGCAGGCTGCGACAGCCGCGCGGTCTCGTGCAGCTCGTCGACCGCGACGAGCAGCGCCGCATGGCGCGGCGGCCACGAGGCGTCGACGCCCGCGACGGCGGTCGCGCGCAGCTGCTCCAGGCTGAGCCCGGCCTGCTGGGCGAGGGTCGCGGCGTGCACGCCCCACTCGTAGCCGCAGCCGGCGCGGGCGGTCACCCGGGCGATGACGATCTCCCTGTCGATGGCCGGCAGGAGCCCGTGGCCCAGCAGCCCGGCTCCGAGTGCGAACATCCATGTCGGTGGTCACCGTCACCGTGGCCGACTCAGCCGTCGCCGAGTCGATGGTGATGGTGACGCCGTTGGCGTTCACCGACTGGACGGGTTCCCGGTTGCCGAGGTCGCGCAGCAGGACTTGACCGGGCTTCGTCGCCTCACCTGTCCGAGGTGCCGGCCTCCCTGATGCGGTGTCGGGCCCGCTCGATCTCGTTGATGTGGTCCTCCGTCCATCGTCTGAGCGCGCTGATGGGCTCGGCGAGGCTCCGGCCGAGCTCGGTCAGGTCGTACTCGACCCGAGGCGGGATGGTCGGGTGCACCGTCCGGGTGATGAAACCGTCGGCTTCGAGACCGCGCAGGGTCTGGGTGAGCATCTTCTGCGAGACGCCCTCGATGCGGCGGCTCAGGTCGGTGTAGCGCATGGTGCCCTGGAGGAGGGCGTCAACCACCAGGATCGTCCACTTGCCCGCGATGTGGTCGAGGACCTGGCGGGTCGGGCACTTCGCGGAGTAGACGTCGGCCGGCAGGCCCGAGGATTCCACCACAGCACTCATGAAAGGAGAGTAGCGCACTAAAAGGTGCCGTCTTCCGAAAAGTTCGTGACTCTCCAATAGTGAGTATCATGACGAACCACCTCATGCCCACCATGTCCGTCGCCGACGCCATCCGCACCCGGCGTACCGTACGCCACTACCGGCCCGACCCCGTGCCCAGGACCGCGCTGGACACCCTGCTGGAGCTCGCCGTCCAGGCACCCACCAGCTGGAACCTGCAGGACCGGTCGATCGTCGTGGTCACCGACGACGATGGCCGCAAGGGACTGACCTGGGCCACGGACGGCCAACCCCAGCCGCAGGAGGCACCGGTGATCCTCGTCTTCGTGGCCGAGCCGCAAGCCTGGCGCGACGACCACAGTGACGTCTACGAGCAGGCCCGCGGCAACGGCGCCTGGAATGAGGAGTTCATCGCGATGTTCTCGGAGGCCTCGCGGGCGTTCCAGGAAGGGCTCGACCGGCGCGGCCTGCTGCGCGAGTACGCGATCAAGGACGCGATGATCGCGGCCTCGTTCGTGATGCTCGCCGCGACCGAGATGGGCCTGGCCACCTCACCGATGAACGGCTGGGACGAGGACAGGGTGAAGAAGGTGATCGGGATCGACGATCGCGACGACCTCGCCATCGCCCTGCTGGTGTCGGTCGGCTACCCGGCCGGGCAGCCACGCCATCCCGGCCGTCGCGCACTGGCCCGCAACGTCTTCCACGAGCGGTACCCCGCCTGAGCTCCGGGCGGGCGGGCACGTGCCGCGTAAGACACGGGAACGCGTTGGAGCCTGTGAGGCCTACGTTCCCGCCCCCCTGAGCGGAGCGCGACAAGTCCGTTTCGCGGTCACCCGTGCCCCGGGACGCCCTCACCACCTTCCGAGGACGCCAGACACTACTGGCTCAGTGGGACCTCCAGCCAGTCCCGCGGGTTGAACGGGCTGCTGTCCGCAGGCACTCAACGGCCGGCTGGATGAGGGCCGGATGCTCGGTCAGCCACTGGTTTGCCCTCAGTGCGATGTCCACGCGGATGGCCCGTTCCATGGACTGCAGGGCCAGAGCGTTGGCGGTGGCGGCTGCGGCGTCCTTCCCCGCGGCGGCATGAAGCCGTGAGAAGAGAAGGAGCACGATCAGCAGACCGGCCGATTCGACGAGCGGGGCGGGGCGCCGCCCACCCATACTCCCGGCACGTACGGCTGAGCGGGCACGCGTCACCAGGCGCGATAATCGGCCGACCGCCATCTCACGCGGGTTCACGCGGGTCACACTAACGCGGACAACAATGCGCACGTCTTTGACGGCACCGTGATCGTCGCATTCACTCCCCAGACAGAACCTCTCTCGACGGCCTCGGTGACGCCGGCGTCTTCGGCGGCCCGCAGGTGCTCGTGCCCGGCGGCGACGTGCTGAACAAACCTCGCCACCCTGCAGGAGCGCGTCGGCTTCAGTCGTCCGATGCGGCCGCCATGGCCATCTACGTCTTCCTCTACCCATCCATGGAGTGACTCCTGTGGGGTGGCGTGGGGCGTTGGCCAGGACGCTACACCCAGTCTTGCAAGAGTTCAATGAAAGTTTTCGCTCGATCAAGCCATTCATGCCGAGGGCCGGCCGCCTCGCCCGCGTACGCGCATGGGCACGCGCGAGGGTAGCCGCCCTCCCCCAACTAAACAACTGTTGACATTGATCTTTGTGAAGCACTCAATAGGCCCCATAGTTCAACATCTTCCAACGCATCGCTCCGGCTTCCTCGCCGAAAGGAATCGATGTCAGATGCGCCGCCTCACCCATGCGCTCCTGGCCTTACTGGCTTCAGCCCTGGCCGTATCCGCCGTCCCCGCATCACCCGCCGAAGCGGCGGGGCCGTACGTTGTCGAGGCCGAGAGCATGGCGCTGTCCAACTTCTCGACCGCCAGCGTCGAGCACACCTTCAACGGCACGCCGGTCGAGACCGTGAATTACATCCAGGGCGTTTCCGGCCAGTCGAGCAGCGCCACCAAGGCATTCAGCGGCGCCGCCGGCACCTACGACCTCATCACGCGCTACAACGGCAAAACCGCGGGCGGAGTCACCTACACGCTCGCGGTGAACGCCACCACCGTGGATTCATGGGCCACGGCGCAGCGAAATGGTCGCGACTACACCGACCCCGCGAACATCGACACCCACACGTCGAGCAAGATCTCGCTCAACAACGGTGACACCATCAAGCTGACGGCCGCGTCCGCCGGCGAGACACCGCGCGTCGACAAGATCACGATCCAGGAGCACGTGGGTCCGCCGACCAGCACGCTGAGCATCGATTCGCCGAACGCGGCACTGAACGAGGGCTTCACCTGGGGCAAGAACCGGGCTCTGGGCATGACGTTCTACCCCGGGAACCCGATGATGGGGCACGAAGCCGAGTGGTGGCGGCTGAAGGATTCCACGCACACCACGGTGGTGCCCGGCTACTGGGGCTCCTACGTGAACCGGGAGGCCTTCTACAACAGGGACATCGCCCACCAGTCGGATGGCGCGCACGCGCTCGGCCTGGACAACGAGACCTTCGCGATGCTGAAGACGTTCGCCGGCGATGCCGACGATCCGGGCCAGAACGGCTGGCCGCTCTGGGCGCACAGCTCCTACGGGAGCATGTATTACGTCGACGGCACGGGATTCCGGGAACTGCCTTCGCCGTTCAACGTGATGGCCAAGGCCTACAAGCAGTACCAGTGGACGGGAAACCAGAACTGGATCAACGATCCGACCCTCTCGGCGTACTACGACTCGACCATGGGTTCGTTCCTGACCAACCACGAGGTGACGTGGAACGACGCGAACCCCTCCAGCGAGCAGCCGGTCGCGAGGATGCAGCCCGGCGAATACACGGCGACATTCTTCGAGTTCCCGAACGAACATCTCGTCTCCGCCGCCGACGCGCTGGGCTACCAGTACCAGTCGATGATCGCGTATTCGGCGATCCTGAAGGAAAAGGGCGACAACGCCAACAGCGCGAAGTGGGCCCAGCGCGCCCAGCGGGTACGCGACCACTTCGAGCGAAACTGGTGGGACTCGGCGACCAACCGCTACATCCGCGGCAAGGACGCCGACGGCAAGGGTTACAGCAGTTGGGGACATGAGGCCAGCTTCCTGATGATGCTGACCGGGTTGGGCGACCACGGCGCCAGGACCAGCGACTACCTGGACTTCATCGCCGCAAGCGACGACGACCTGAATGTCGAGGCGACCTCCTATCTGCCGGAGATGTACTACCAGTACAACCGGCCTTCAGAGGGTTGGGCGTGGCTCAAGAAGCTCATGGCCGACAAGAACGGATATCCGGAAGTTTCGTTCATGGTGGTCAGCAGCATCATCGACGGCATGATGGGCGTGCAACCGGACGCCCCGCACAACAAGGTGACCACCGTCCCGCGGTTGACCGCTGAGGTGCCGTGGGTGGAGATCAACCACCTCAAGGTCGGCGGCAACGACCTCAAGCTCAAGCACACCGGCACGACGGCCTCCACGCTGACCAACAACTCCGGCTCCACCATCACCTGGGAAGCCCAGTTCTACGGGACCCTCTCGTCGATCAGCGTGAACGGCACCCCGCAGACGCCGCAGACCAAGTCGCTGTACGGCCGGACGGTCTCGTACGTGGCGGTGCCGGTGGCCGCCGGCGCGTCGGTGACCGCGACCGCCGGAAGCGCAGGGGGTGACACCACGGCTCCCACCGCGCCGACCGGCCTCGCGGCGAGCAAGGTGACCTCGAACAGCGTGGATCTGAGCTGGGGGGCGTCGACCGACAACGTCGGCGTGACCGGCTACGGCGTCTACCGCGGCACCACGCTGATCGGTTCGTCGACGGGCACGAGCTTCACGGCGACCGGCCTTTCCGCCTCGACGCCATACACGTTCACGGTGAAGGCGAAGGACGCGGCGGACAACACGTCGGCGGCCGGCGACGCGGTCAATGTCACCACGGCCATCAGCGGAAACGGCCAGACAGCCGATCTCAGCGATCTCACCTGGGTCAGCGCCGTGACCGATTTCGGCACTGTTCAGAAGAACAGAAGCGTCGGGTCGAACCCCATCAAGCTGGCCGGGACTTCCTACGCCAAGGGCATCGGCACGCATGCCAACAGCGCCATCACCTACACCTTGAACGGCGGGTACGCGAAGTTCCAGGCGGAGGTCGGCGTGGACGACGAGGTCTCCGCGGGCGCGACGGTCAGGTTCGAGGTCTGGGGCGACGGCGCCAAGCTGTACGAGAGTCCGTCGGCACTGACGGCCTCAAGCCCGACCCAGTCCGTCGACGTGAGCATCGCCGGGGTGACCTCGCTGGTGCTGAAGGTGACGGACGCGGGAGACGGGATCAACAGCGACCACGCCGACTGGGCGAACGCTCGACTTGTCAGTGCGGACACCCAGGCGCCGGCAGCGCCGACCAACCTGGCGTCGAGCAACGTCACGTCGAGCAGTGTCCAGCTGACCTGGACGGCGCCGAACGACAACGTCGGGGTGACGGGCTACGACATCTACCGCGGGACGGCGCCGGCCGGCTCGTCCACGGGCACGAGCTTCACCGCGACCGGGCTGTCGGCCGCGACGTCGTACACCTTCACGGTGAAGGCGAAGGACGCCGCCGGGAACGTGTCGGGTGCCAGCAACGCGGTCACGGTCACCACCTCCGGCGGCGCCGCGGTGTTCCTCAGCGATCTGAACTGGACCGGTACCCCCACCATCGGGTGGGGCACCCTTCACAAGGACCGGAGCGTCGACGGGCACACCATCACCCTGAACGGGACCACGTACGCCAAGGGGCTGGGCACGCATGCGACGAGCAGCATCACCTACCTCCTGAACGGCGCCTATTCCCGGTTCCAGTCGGATGTCGGGGTCGATGACGAGGTCGGCGCGAACGCGACGGTCACGTTCGAGGTCTGGGGCGACGGCGTCAAGCTGTACGGGAGTCCATCGGCGATGACTCCCTCCAGCGCGGCAGCCTCCATCGACGTCAGCGTGGCCGGGGTGACCTCACTGGTGCTGAAGGTGACGGACGCGGGAGACGGGATCAACAGCGACCACGCCGACTGGGCGGGAGCGAAGCTGGCGTCATGATGCGCAGGACCCGGCGGGGAGCCCTTCCAGGGCGACCCGCCGGAGTCGCGCCCACGACGGCCCGTTCCTCGCGCCGATGCCGCTGGTGAGCGCGGCGACGCTCCGCCGTGCTAGCCCTGTGCGGCGCGCTTCGCGGCATGGGCCTGCCGCCACTCCTCGGCCGCCTGGATCATGGCCTGGCCGACGTGCTCGAAGAAGTGGCCGATGTCGTGCATCCGCGTGCCGGCGGGTGTGGTCGTGCCAAGGACCTGGGCACCTTGACGGGCGAAGTCGGCCAGCAGGGTGTTCTGGCGGGCGCTGGCCATCCAGCCGCGGAACCACGCGTCGGCGTCGATGACGTACCGGTCGCGGCGGCGATGGGGGTCGCGTTCGCGCCTGATGAGCTCCTGCTGTTCGAGTTCGCCGACGGCCTTGGAGATGGAGGCGGGGCTGACCTGGAGGCGGCGGACGAGCTCGGCGGCGGTCATGCTGCCGCTGTCGGTGACGTACAGGCAGGTGAGCACGCGGGCTGTCATCCGCGGCAGCCCCGTGCCGACCATCATCGCGGTGAACTGTTCCTCCAGTTGGTGAACCGACTCGGGATCGCGCCCGTGCGCGTCGACGGCGGCGGGCGGAAGCTTGGCCGAGTTCGGCTTGCGGCGGCGGGCGCGTCCTTGGGTCGCCCGCTGTGCCTGGTCGGCCCGGTAGCCGCCGGCGCCGCCGTTGCGGGCCACTTCCCGGGTGATGGTGGAGATGGGCCTGCCCAGATCGCCGGCGATCTCGGTGTAGGTGAGTCCGCCGGCCAGCCCCTCGGCGATCTTCTGCCGGTCCTGGTGGGTCAGCCTGCCTCCGGGCATCGCTCCTGCCTTCCGTGTCACGTCTCGCGGTATGGCCAGTATTGCGTTCGCCGACACTCCATTGCAAGTCGCCAGCTTCGTTTTGCACTCACCTTCATCCTCATTGCAAGAGTTAATGGGCCCTGAGCTGGGACTATATGGCTATAAGCCACCTAGCTTGTTGCCGCTTTGGTGAAAGCAAGCTAGCTTTTAGTCATTCGCGAATGAGCGAACGGACTGCTCGCAAACTGCCGAGCCGTGATCGGAGCCCCCTCATGACTTCCCTCCTCACCCCTGTGCGCACCTGGCACCGTCCCTTGGTGGTCTGCGCGCTCCTCATGCTGGCTGTGATGCTCGCCGCCGGTGTCGGGCTCGTCGTCGACGGCCGGACCCTGCTGGATGAGCCGGTGTGGGTCAAGCCGCTGAAGTTCGGCTTCGCCTTCGCTCTCTACGCAGGCACGCTGGCCTGGCTGCTGACCAGGCTGCGCAAGGGCAGGCGGCTGGGCTGGTGGATCGGCACCGTCTTCGCGCTGGCCGCGACCGTGGAGGTCGGCGCCATCACCGCCCAGGCGGCGCGCGGTACCTTCAGCCACTTCAACGCCGATCAGAGCGATCGGGTCACGCTGGCTCTGGTGCCCATCCTCACCTACGGCGTGATGATCATCCTGGTCACGCAACTGATCCTGGCGGTCGTCGTGCTGATCCAGCGCACCGGCGGGGCCGCGGTGAACCGGGCGATCCGCGCCGGGCTGGCGCTGGCCGTCTTCGGCATGCTGGTGCCGGTCTACTGGCTGGTCGCCGAGATCCACCCCCGCACGGTGACCGACGCCAACGGTGCCCGGATCCCGATGTACCAGGGCCACGGCATCGGCGACCCGGACGGCCACGGCATGCCTCTCACCGGCTGGAGCGTCACCGGCGGCGACTTCCGGGTACCGCACTTCGCCGCCCTGCACGGCATCCAGGTGCTGCTCCTGCTCACCGCGGTGCTGGCCGCCCTGGCCGCCAAGCACGCCTGGCTGCGCGCCGAGAAGGTCCGTGCTCGCCTCGTCGGCTGCGGCGCCCTCGGCTACACCGGGTTGGTCGCGGCCGTGACCTGGCAGGCCTGGCGCGGCCAGTCCCTGATCCACCCGGACAGGATCACCCTTCTCGCCGTGGCCGCGGTGCTGCTCCTCACGGCGGCCACCACCGCAGGGGTGATCGTCACCGCCAGGCGCGCGGGCGCCGTACCCGCCGAAACCCCCGAGCGCCGCCGGCCGGCGCACTGACGGCCTCCCCTGACCTTGAGAACCGAACGTCCAAAGGAGAACTGACATGACACCGTCCGCTTCCGCCAAGGGCGGGCTGTTCCTCGCCACCGTGTTGATCGCTGGGGGCGTCCTGACGGCACCCGCGACAGCCGCATCGCCCGCTTCCGACCACGCCGGCGTACAACGCGCTCTCGACAACGCCGTGGCCCACGGTGGCGCTCCGGGCATCGTCGCCGAAGTCCGCGACCGCCGCGGCAGGTGGTTCGGTTCGGCAGGCGTGGCCGACACCAGGACCGGCCGCAAGCGTCAGCCGCACGAGCGGTTCCGGATCGGCAGCACCACCAAGGCGTTCACCGCCACCGTGGTCCTGCGGCTGGTGGCCGAGGGCAGGCTGAGCCTGGACGACACCGTGGAGCAGTGGCTGCCCGGTCTGGTCGCGGGCAACGGTTACGACGGCCGTGAGATCACCGTCCGGCAGCTGCTCAATCACACCAGCGGCATCTTCAACTACGGCAACGACGAGAAGTTCTTCGCCAAGGGCGTGGGAGCCGCCTGGTTCGAGCACCGCTACGACACCTACACCCCCGAGCAACTGGTCGAGATCGGCCTGGCCACCCCGCCCCGTTTCAAGCCGGGCACGAGCTTCCTCTACTCCAACACCAACTACTTCCTGGCCGCCATGATCGTCGAAAGGGCCACCGGCAGGACCTTCGCCCAGGAACTCACCAGGACCGTCATCCGCCCCCTGCGCCTGACCGGCACGTCACTGCCAGGCACCGACCCCAAGATCCGCGGCCCTCACCCGACGCATTACTCCACCCTGTTCTCCTCCGACCCCAAGCCCGAGATCCACGACGCGACCGAGATGAACCAGTCCTTCGCCTGGGCCGCAGGCGGCATCATCTCGACCACCGGTGACCTGCAGCGCTTCTTCGGCGAGCTGCTCGGCGGACGCCTGCTGCCCGCAGCCCAGCAACAGGAGATGTTCACCACCGTCGAGACCAAGGGCCCCGTCCCGTGGATCCCCGGCACCCGCTACGGCCTCGGCGTCTTCTCCCAGAGGCTGCCGTGCGGCGTCACCGTCTGGGGCAACGCCGGCGCGACCTACGGATCGTGGACCTACGCCATGGGCACCCGCACCGGCAACCACCTGCTGACCAGCCAGGTCAACGGCGACTGGAGCGGCCTGAGCGTCTTCACCGACACGCTGTCGGCCGAGTTCTGCCCGGCCAGGTCCCGATGACCCGCGACCACGCCGTAGGACTCGTGGCGCCCCGTTCATCGCGGAGTCCCAACGGGACGCGCCAATGTTGGCCGGCCGGACAGCGCCACGCCCGCCGCGCTTCGCCATGCTGGAGCGATGCGCCGATCAGGAAATGAAGATGCCGCCGCAGCCGCGATGATCGCCGACATCGAGCGGCTCGTGCGCTGCGAGTCCCCGTCCGAGGACCTGGCCGCGGTCACCCGCAGCGCCGAGGTGGTCGCCGAGGTCGGCGCCCGGCTCCTGGGCGCGGAAGGGGAGCGGGTGGTGGTGGACGGCCACACCCACCTGCGCTGGCGGTTCGGCGGCGAGCCCCGGGTGCTGCTGCTCGGGCACCACGACACGGTGTGGCCGGTCGGCTCGCTGCGGACGCATCCCTTCGAGGTCCGCGACGGGCTGCTGCGCGGGCCCGGGTGCTTCGACATGAAGGCCGGGCTGGTGATGGCCTTCCACGCGCTGGCGGCGCTGGACGACCTGGACGGCGTGACCCTGCTGGTCACCGGCGACGAGGAAACCGGGTCCCTCTCCTCGCGCGAGCTCATCGAGGACGAGGCCCGCGGGTGCTCGGCCGCGCTGGTCCTGGAGGCCGCCGGGCCCGGCGGAGCCCTGAAGACCGCGCGCAAGGGCGTCTCCCGCTACGAGGTGCTGGTGCGGGGACGGGCCGCGCACGCGGGACTGGAGCCGGAGCGCGGCGTCAACGCCTCGGTGGAACTGGCCCGCCAGGTCGTGGCCGTGGCCGGGCTGGGCGATCCCGCGCTGGGCACGACCGTCACCCCGACCCGCCTGGAGGCGGGCACCACGGTGAACACCGTGCCCGGGTCGGCGCGCTTCGAGGTCGACGCCCGGGTCTGGGAGGCCGCCGAGCAGATCCGCGTCCACACCGCGATGCTGGGCCTGCGGCCCGCGCTGGACGGCGCCGAACTGGTGATCAGGGGCGGTCCGAACCGGCCTCCGCTCCAGGCCGCGGCGTCGGCGGACCTGTTCGAGCGGGCCCGCCGGCTCGCGGCGACGCTCGGGATCGGCCCGCTCACCTCGCTCGCCGTCGGCGGCGCCTCGGACGGGAACTTCACCGCGGGAGTGGGCACGCCGACCCTCGACGGGCTGGGCGCGGTCGGCGGCGGGGCGCACGCCGACGACGAGCACGTGGTCGTCGCGGAGCTCACGGGGCGGACGCGGCTGCTCGCCGCCCTGGTCGCCGAACTGCTCGCAAGCGCGGAAGTTGTCCACTCGGACGAACCGGGAGCCGTCCTCCCGTGCCCGCCGACCAGCTGCAGGGCCTGACCGGCTGGAACCATGGCCGGCGTGACTGATCTCATCCGCGACCGTCGCGGGTCCGGGCCCGTCGACCTGGCGTACGCCGCAGCCGAGGCGGCCGCGCGAAGCGCGGGCATCCACATCCGCCCTTTGGACAGCGTCGTCGAGCTCGAGGCCGTCCGCCGCCTGTACGAGCGCATCTGGCGTACCGGTGAGAACAACCCGCCGGTGACGGCCGACCTGCTGCGGGCGATGGCGAAGGCGGGCAGCTACGTCAGCGGCGCCTTCGAAGGGGACGAGCTGGTGGGCGCCTGCTTCGGCTTCTTCTCCCCGCCCGCGCGCGAGGCCCTGCACAGTCACATCGCGGGGGTGCTGGCGCGCGTGCAGGGACGCAACGTCGGCTTCGCGCTGAAGCTGCACCAGCGCGCCTGGGCCATGTCGCGTGGCGTCAGCGAGGTGTGCTGGACCTATGACCCGCTGATCCGGCGCAACGCCTACTTCAACATCACCAAGCTGGCCGCCGACCCGGACGAGTACCTGCCGAACTTCTACGGCCCGATGGACGACGACATCAACCGCAGCGACGACACCGACCGGGTGCTGGTGCGCTGGCGGCTGGAGTCGCACGCCGCCGTGGCGGCCAGCGCGGGCCTGCCCAGGCCGGCCGACGCGGCCTCCGCCCGCGCGGCGGAGGCGGCCGTGGCGCTGGACGTCTCTCCCAGGGGCGGGCCGGTCGCCTGCCGCGCCGACACGCGCACCGTGCTGGTCGGCGTCCCCGGGGACATCGAGACCTTGCGTGCCCACGACCCGGGGCTGGCCGCCCAGTGGCGTACGGCGCTGCGGGACGTGCTCGGCGAGCTGCTCAGCGAGGGCGCGCGGGTGCGCGGTTTCGACCGCGCGGGGTGGTACATCGTGGACCGGCGGGAATCGCCGTGAAGCTTTTCGGGGTTGGCAGTCGCCGGATGAGGTGACGGTCGCCCCGGAGTGGGTACCCCTCTCCTGAGCCCGGTCCGGCCCGACGAACCGGATAGCATCCTTTGGTCATGCAGAACGAACGCCGACCCACCCGCGCTGCGCTAGCTTCGGGCGCGTGCTTGTCCCCGTGACCAGCCTCCCGCGAGCCAGCCTCGCCCGCGTTCTGGAGGAACTCGGTTCTACCCTGCTCGACGTCGTCTGCGGCGATGTCGAGCAGGCCGGCGATGTCGGCGGCGTCGTCATCTACGACCCGCTCGACGAGCCCGAGCTACCGGGCCGCGCGCTGGTGTTCGGCGTCGGCCTGCACGACCCGGCCGACCTCGCCCGGGTGGTGACCCAGCTCGGCCGGCACGACGCCGTCGGCCTCGTGGTCCGCGCGCCGGTCGTGCCCGACGACGATCTGGTCGCGGCGGCGCGCGAGGCGGGGGTGACGGTCCTGTCCTTCGCGCGCGGCGCGTCATGGACGCACCTGGCGGGGATGCTCCGGTCGCTGACCGCCGAGGGCGGCGTGCTGGACGGCGCGGACGCGCACACGGTCGGCCGGATCAGTTCCGGCGACCTGTTCGCGGTCGCCAACGCCATCGCCGCGCTGCTCGACGCGCCCGTCACCATCGAGGACCGCAACTCCCGGCTGCTGGCCTTCTCCAGCCGGCAGGAGGAAGCCGACCACTCGCGGGTCCAGACGATTCTGGGCCGCCAGGTCCCTGAGCACTACACGCGCATCCTGGAGGAGCGTGGGGTGTTCCAGGCGATCTACCGCAGCGACCGGCCCGTCTACGTGGCGCCCCTGCCCGAGCCGGTCGACCCGGCGCTGCCGCCGGAGCTGCCCCGGGCGGCGATCGCGGTGCGGGCCGGGGACGAGATCCTCGGCACGATCTGGGTGGTCGTCCCCGAACCGTTGGACGAGGAGCGCAGCGAGGCGCTGTACGAGGCGTCCAAGCTGGTCGCCATGCACATGGTGTGGCAGCGCGCCGACGCCGACATGGAGCGGCGGCTGCGGGCCGAGCTGCTGAGCACCGCCCTGGAGAGCGGGCCGGGGGCGCTGGAGGCGGTCCGCCGCCTCGGACTGAAGGACGAGCCCGCGGTCGTCCTCGCGCTGACCGTCGTCGGCTCGGCGGCCGAGCACCCGCTGCCCGCCCAGTTGGCCACCGAGCGCAAGCGGCTGGCCGACGCCTTCGCCATGCACCTGTCCGCGGCGCACCCGCGGGCCGCCGCGGCGCTCATCGGCGACATCGCCTTCGGCGTGCTGCCCCTGCCGCAGAGCAGGGAGCAGAACCGCGAGGACACCGAGGAGCGCGCGGTGTGGATCGCCGCCGAGTTCCTGGCCCGCGTCGGCTCGCGGCTGCGCCCGCTGATCGGGGTCGGGCCGCTCGCCGCTGACAGCTCGGCGCTCGCCCGGTCACGGTCGGGGGCCGAGCGCGCCCTGCGCGTCCTGCGCTCGGGGGTCGGTGGGCAGCAGGTGGCCCGCCTGGACGACGTGCACGTCGAGGCACTGCTGATCGAGCTCGCCGACCTTGTCCCGCGCGGCGACATCCCCAGCGGGGCCGTCGCACGCATCGTCGCCTACGACAAGGAGCACCAGACCAGCCTGGTCGCGACGCTCCGGGCCTGGCTCGACGCTTTCGGCGACGTCGCGGTGGCCTCGGCCGCGATGTACGTGCACCCCAACACCTTCCGCTACCGGCTGCGCCGGGCCGCCGAGGTCGGCAGGCTCGACCTCGGAGACCCGGGCGCGCGGCTGTCGGCCATGTTGCAGCTGCGCCTGATGTCGATCAGGTCTGCCCCGGACGGCTGACGCCCCGCAGGCCGAGCGTGCCGATCAGGAACGCCAGCCACTCGACGTCCTGCGCGACGGCGACGTCGTGGGCGGTCGCCGCGCCGTGGCCGGCGTCCTCGAAGACGTGCAGCAGGATCGGCGCCACCCCTTGCTGCGCGGCCTGCAGGCGCGCGGCGAACTTGCGCGCGTGCCAGGGCCTGCACCGTGGGTCGGTCGCCCCGGCCTGCAGGTAGACCGCCGGGAAGACGCCGGGCTCGACCAGCTGGTACGGCGAGAGCCCGAGCAGCCGCCGCACCTCGGCGGGGTCGTCCGGGTCCGCCCACGCCTTGCGGATGACGAAGTCGAGGTAGGGGTCGCGGGTGCCGCCGATGAGGTCGAGCAGCGGCGCCCTCGGCAGGACCGCACGCCACAGCTCGGGCCGCCGGGTGACGGCGATCCCGCACATGAGGCCGCCGTCGGAGCCGCCGGTCAGCGCGAGCCGGTCGGAGGTGGTCAGGCCCGTGGCGAGGAGGTGCTCGGCGACCGCGACGAGGTCGGCGTCGCGGACGTGCTTGCGCTCCCGGTGCGCGGCCAGGTACCAGTCGCGGCCGAACTCGCCGCCACCGCGCAGGTACGCCTGGACCAGCACGCCTCCTGCCGCGACGAAGGCGGCCAGGTCGGGCTGGTACTGCGGCAGGAGCGGCACGTTGGCCGCGCCGTACGCGGAGATCAGCACCGGGGCCGGCGCACCGGCGGCGCCGCGCACCACGTGGTACGGCACGGCGACGCCGTCCGGTGCGAGGGCCTCGCCCTCCTCCAGCACGGCGTCGAGGACGACCGCGGGGGGCGTCAGCGTCTCCGGTTCCGTCTCGCCGGGCCGGTGCCGGTAGACGCCCCACGAGCTGGTGAGGGTGGAGAAGGCGAAGACGAAGTCGGCCGCGGGCGTGCCGGTGGCCAGGGCGGTCAGCGGGAAGAAGGGCGCGGCGAGCGCGCCCCTGCCGGGCAGGGGGACCTCGCCGGTGACGGCTCCTGAGCGGTCGAGGATGCGCACCCTGGCGAAGGTCCGGTCGAACTCGCTGAGGTAGAGGTGCTCGCCGACCGGGGTGAGGGAGCGCAGCACCGTGTCACCCTCCGGGACGAGCTCGGTCCATCCGGCCGGGTCGCCGGGGTCGGCCGCGTCGAGCGGGATGGCGACCACCCTGCCGCGTGGGGCGTCGACGTCGGTGACCGCGATGTAGCGGTCGCCCACGACGTGCCCGGCGATCGTCCCCGTGCAGCCGGTGACGAAGGGCCGCCAGGCCGTGTCGGGGCCGGACAGGTCGCGCACCGCGACCGGGACGGGGCTGCCCACCCGGTGGGCGGCGACGGCCCAGCGGCTGCCGGTCGACATCTGGACGAGCGTGTACTCGCGGGAGCCCTCGCCGACCGGGATCGGCTCCGGTTCGGTCGCGCCGCCGAGCCGGTGGAGGAAGACCGCCTGCCGGAACTCCTCCGGCGTACCGGTGAGCGCGAAGAAGTAGAAGCCCGTGCTGTCCGGCAGCCACGAGACGCCGCCCGCCCATGCGCTGTGCAGGATCTGCTCGGGCGCGCCGTCGAGCTGCCGCCCGGAGGCGACGTCGACGAGCCGGATGGTGTTGTGCTCGCTGCCGTCGGTGCACAGGCCGAACGCCAGGACGCGGCCGTCGGGCGCGGGCGCCAGCCAGGACACGACCGGCGGGTGCTCGCCCTCGCCGGATCCGGCCAGGTCGACGACTGTCCGCCCGTCTCCCAAGGGCGTGTCCGCGACGACCACCGCGGGCGCCGAGCTTCCTGGCTGAGCCACGACGCGGAACCAGCGGCCGGAGGCGTACTTGGGCAGGGCCGGGCGGGAGCCGGCGTCGTAGGCGCGGATCAGGTCGCGGACGGCCTCCGGGTCCTGGCCGGCGTAGACGGCGGCGGTGGCGAGCTCGGCCTGCCGCCGCTGCCACTGCCGTACCTCCTCGGTCTCCTTCTCCAGCCAGCGGTAGGGGTCGGGCACGCGCACGCCGGCGACGTCCTCGAAGACCTCGACGGTGCGGGCGGGCGGGTAGGAAGCGGTCACGGTGACTCCGGCTCTTGTGGGGGCAGGGCTCCGGTCTCGAACTCCGCGCGGAGCCGCTCGAACGCGCCGGGGACCCGGGTCACCCGGCGGACGTGGATGAGCGCGTCGTAGGCGGCGGGGAAGTCGTCGACGGGGTCGAGGCCGCCGGCGGCCAGCGTGCCGTCCACCCCTTCGAACAGCCCGGCCGGCTCATGGCGCAGGTCGACGGCGGCGACGGGCGGGCCGAGGCGCTCCAGCCGCGACTCGATGGCGTTCGGCGGCAGGATGCGCTCGTGGAGGGAGACGTCGCAGTCGAACGGGCGCGGCGAGCGCTGGGTGAAGCGCACCTCGGGGCCGGAGCCGTACGTCATCCCGATGACGACGGGATCATCGCCGAGCAGGCCGCCGAGCATCGGCCGGCCGTGCAGCGGCGTGCGCCTGACATGCGCGTTGTGCGCGCTCACGACGACCCGCTCCTCGCGCTCCAGGATCCAGCGCACGGTGTCGGCCATGAACACGTCACGCGGGTACGGCCCGGCGTCCGGCCCGTCCAGCTCGGCGAGAAAGGCCCCGATCGAGGCCCCGCACCGGCGCACGACCCCGTCGTCGTGCGCCGCCGTACGCTCCACCAGGTCGCGGAGGCCGTCGAGCAGCCGGGTCCGCTCGGCGGCCGGCATGGCCTGGTAGCGGATCGCCGCCTCGGTCCGGCCGCCCAGGTCGCTGAGGCGACGGAGCTCCTTGTCGCCGGACAGCTCCGGCAGCCGGTCGAGGCAGGCGCGCACCGCCGGTCCGGGTGAGGTGGAGGAGCCGGGCAGGTCCATGCCGTAGAAGCTGACCTTCGTCGGGTTCGCGGCGTTCCACTCGCGCATCCAGGTCAGCTGTCGCCGCATCGGCTCGCACTCGCCGAACCGGTAGGTGATGCCGTCGCGGGCGACCGTCTCGACCTCGCCGGGCCCGCCGTGGATCCACGCGTCGACGGCCAGCCCCTCGGCGAAGCCCGACTCCATCACGAAGGCGGTGAACCCGTGCTCCTCCACGAGCAGGCGGAACAGCTCGTCCTTGAGCTCGTAGAACTCCGTGATGTTGTGCGCGCCCTCGCCGAGGGCCACCACCCTGGCGTCACCGGCCAGGTCTCGCACTAGCTGTGGAAGTACCATAGTTCCGGCGTGTACAGGAAGCTGATCAGGGCGTTGAACGACGACTGCGGGCCCGACAGGGTGTTCTTCCACACCACCAGCGTGTGCGGGGTCGGCAGGAAGAGCACCGGCAGGTCCTGGGCGAGGCTGGTCACCTCGGCCGACAGCGCCTTCTGGTCCGCCCCGAAGGTCGAGGCGCCGATCAGCTTGTCCACCTCGGCGTTCTTGTAGCTGCCCAGATTGAAGCTGCCCTCGGTGTTGAACACCGTGTTGCTGCTCGGGTAGCCGGCCGCCAGGTAGAGGGGGCCGTAGTCCTGCATCGCCCACTCGTTCTTGGTGGCGGGGGCGAAGGTGTTGCCGTAGTTGGCGTACATGTAGTTGAGCGACTTGGTCACGATCTTGACCTCTATGCCGAGCTTCTTGGCCGCTGAGGCGAAGGCGACGTCACGCGCGCCGACGAAGGCCGGGGAGCTGGCCGAGGCCAGGGTGAAGCTGATCGTCTGCCCCTGCGGGATGTCCGCGCCGCACTGGCCGGGCCCGGTTCCGGGACGCTCGCAGGTGGTGGCGCCGTTCGGCGCCACCTTCCAGCCGTTGTCGGTGAGCAGCTTCTCGGCGGCGGCCGGGTCGTAGGGGTAGGGCGGCTGGTCGCCGAAGGCGGGCGGGTAGGGGGATCCGTTGCCCGCGGTGCTGTAGTTCGGGGAGGCGGCGCCGTTGTAGATGCCGCGGCTGGCGATGTAGCCCTGCTGGTCGACCAGCCGCTGCAGGGCCTGGCGGACGTACGGCTGCGCGATGACCTTGTCGAAGTTGTTGACGGTGTTCGCGAAGTTGATGACGAGCGAGTCGAACCGGGCCGGGGCGGGCGCGCCGTACACGTTGTAGCCCTTGGCCTTCAGCTGGCCGATCTGGGTGGCGAAGCTGGAGTCCAGCGTGCCGACGGTCAGGTTGCCGGCCTTGAACTGGTTGAGCACGGCGGCGGCGGAGGTGAAGGCCTTGAAGTCGATCTGGTCGAGCCGTGACTCCCCCGGCCCGCTGTAGGACTCGTTGCGCGCCAGGGAGAACGAGCCGGTCGTCGGGTCGAAGCTCTTGAGCCGGTAGGGGCCGTTGACGACCTGCCAGAGCGGGTTGCCGGCGAAGGTGGCCTGCGACTCCGACTCCTTGGTGAGGTACTTGTAGATCGCCTTGGCGTTCTTCGGCTGCTTGTAGTCGAGGTGCGGGCCGCCGGTGGCGGCGATGTTCCACTCGGTGGAGGGCAGCACGTACAGCAGCGTCAGCATGGACAGCAGGTACGACGGGTTGTACGCGGTCTCCAGCTTGAGAGTGAGCGTGTCAGGCGCGGCGGCCTCGGCGCTCACGCCGTCGGGGAACTGCCCGGGGGTGTAGAAGCTCCAGTTGGCCGGGCTCTCCTTGAGCGCGGCCTTGAGCAGGGCCAGGGAGAAGACGACGTCGTCGGCCGTGACCGGCTTGCCGGTGGACCACTTGTAGTCCTTCATCTTGATGGTCACGGTCTTGCGGTCCGGGCTGTAGACGGGCGGCTCGGCCAGGCTCAGCTCGGCGTCGGCGACCTGGTCGCCCTCGCCGCTGGGCCGGTAGAGAGAGCGCCACAGCTGGCCGCGGGCGATGACGGTCCCGTTGGCGGCCGCCGGCGGGTAGGGGTAGATGTAGTTGGGGCTGAGCCCAGGTGTCAGCGCGACCGTGGCGGTCCCACCCTGCTTGGGGGTGCCGGTCTGCACGGGCTTGGCGGTGTAGCTGCCGGCGATGTCCTTCGTCGTGTCCCCACCGCCGCCGCTGCACGCTGTGGCCAGCACGGCGACGGCGGCGACGGCGGCCACGGAGAGGCGGCCTCGGTGCTTCATTGATGGCTCCCTGGAGAAGTGTGCGGGGTGCGTTGACGATGCACCGGCGGCTTCGGCCCGTGTTCGGCGGTGCGGACAATTCCGCGCGCCCGCCTCCGTCCTGGCGAACAGGTCATCAGTCGGCCCGCCGCCCGACCGCGTCGCGGAGCGCGTCGGCGAGCAGGTTGAGCGCCAGCACGGTGAGGACGATGCAGCCGCCGACCGGATAGACCAGCCACCAGTAGTCGGCGGAGATGAAGGTGACGCCGCTGGCCAGCTGGCTGCCCCAGTCGGCGGTGGGGTAGGTCAGGCCGAAGCCCAGGAAGCCCAGGGCGGCCACGACCAGGACGGCGTCGGCGACCTGGAAGGTGATGGTGACGATGATGACGCCGAGCGCGTTCGGGATCAGGTGGGTGAGGATGGTCCGCCGGCGGGAGGCGCCCATCAGCTTGGCGGCCAGCACGAACTCCCTCACCCGCAGGGTCAACACCTCTCCGCGCACCAGCCGGGCGGAGACGAGCCAGGAGAACCCGCCGATGACGAGGCTCAGCGACAGCGCGTCGGCGTGGAAGCGGGCCGACAGGATCAGCACGAAGAACAGGAACGGGATCGACAACATGACGTCGACCAGCCGCATCATGAACCCGTCGACCACGCCGCCTGCCAGCCCCGCCACGGCCCCGTAGACGGTGCCGATCGTGGTGGCGACAAGCGCGGACAGCAGCCCGATCTGCAGCGACACCTGGCCGCCGGACATCAGCCGGCCGAGGACGTCGAAGCCGTTGGTGTCGGTCCCGAGCGGGTAGCCGGGGCCGGGCGGCAGCGCCGCGTTGACCAGGTCCACGTCGGTCTGGTTGGTCTGGTAGAACAGCGGCCCGAGGAAGCAGAACCCGGCGATGAGCAGCAGGAGCAGCCCGCCGGCCAGGCCGAGCGGATGCCGGCGCAGCCCGCGCAGGACCGACCGGGTCGAGACCCGGTTCCTGTCCGCCGACGTCTCGGCCTCGGGGGATGGAACGGCGGTCACGTCTGGTGCGGTCATGCGCTCAGCTCGATTCGGCGGTCGGCGGCCGCCACCGCGACGTCGGCGATGAAGTTGCCGGCCACGGTCAGGACGCCGCCGATGAGGGTGTAGGCCAGGAGCACCGGGTAGTCCTCGCGCTGCAGGCTGTTGAGGAACAGCAGGCCCAGGCCGGGATAGTTGAAGAGCGACTCGACGATCAGGTTGCCCGCCAGCAGCGTGGGGACGAGCGTGCCGACCAGCATGACCAGCGGCAGGCAGGCGTTGCGCAGCAGGTGGCGGGTGAGGATCAGCCGCTCGGGCAGGCCCTTGGCGCGCGCGACTCGCACGTAGTCCTGGCCGAGCTGGTCGAGGGCGGCGGAACGCTGGTACTGCGCGAAGATCGCGACGCTGGTGACGGCGAGGGTGATGACCGGCAGCGCCATCGCCCGCGGATCGGTGAAGACGACCCACGGCGAGTGCGACTGCGACGCCTCCGCCGGGAAGATCGGGATCGTCTGGCTGAAGACGGCGATCAGCAGCAGCCCGAGCAGGAACGACGGCGTCGCGTAGAGCACGTACGACGCCGCGGTGGCGACCCGGTCGACGAGGCTGTTGCGCCGGACCGCCTGCAGGATGCCGAGCGGGACCGCGACAAGCAGCGCGAGCACCAGCCCGGCCAGCGACAGCATCGCGCTGCGGCCGGCGTTCCGCGCCAGCAGCGCGCCCACGTTCTCGTTCAGCTTGTACGACCGGCCCAGGTCGCCCTGGAGCAGCTGGCCGAGGTAGCTGATGTACTGCACGACGACCGGGCGGTCGAAGCCGTGCTCCCGGTTGAAGTCCGCCACGGCCTCCGGCGAGGCGCGCTGCCCGAGGACGACACGTCCCGGGCTGTCCGACACCAGGTGCAGCATGAGGAAGACGACCGCGGAGATCCCGAGCAGGACGAGGAGCGAGACCGCCAGGCGGCGGAGCACGTACCAGGTCATGAGCGAGACTCCGCTCGGCGCAGTGGGTGGTGGCAGGCGACGTGGTGGGTGCCGGTGACCGGTGTCAAGGGGGGCTCCTTCTGGGCGCACAACTCGGTCGCCAGGGCGCACCGGGTGCGGAACCGGCAGCCGCTGGGCGGGTCGATGGGGCTTGGCAGCTCGCCTCGCACTCTCGTGGCCGCAGGGGGGCGCGGCGCATCGGGGTCGGCCTCAGGGATCGCGGCCAGCAGCCCCGCGGTGTAGGGGTGCGCGGCTGAGCCGTACACCTCCTCGGTGGTGCCGGTCTCGACCAGCTTGCCCAGGTACATGACGCCGACGCGGTCGGCCAGGTACCGCACCACCGCGAGGTCGTGCGAGATCACCACGCTGCTGAGCCCGCGCTCGAGCTGGATGCGGCGCATCAGATTGAGGACCTGCGAGCGGATGGAGACGTCCAGGGCGCTGACCGGTTCGTCGGCGACCAGTACCTTCGGGTCCAGGGCGAGCGCGCGGGCCAGGCCCACCCGCTGCCGCTGCCCGCCGGACAGCTCGTAGGGGTAGCGCTCCAGCATGCTCGCCGGCAGGCCCACGTCCCGCAGGAGCTCGCGGGCGCGGGCGGTGCGCTGGGCGCGGGTGCCGATCCCCTGGATGGCCAGGGGTTCGCGCAGGATCGTGCCGATGCGCATGCGCGGGTCGAGGGAGGCGTTGGAGTCCTGGAACATCATCTGCAACTGGGTACGGCGGGGCCCCAGCGTCCGGGCGCTCATCCGGGTGACCGGCTCGCCGTCGAAGATCACCTCACCGGAGGTGGGCCGGTCGAGAGCCACGAGCATGCGGCCCAGGGAGGACTTGCCGCAGCCCGACTCGCCGACGAGCCCGAAGGTCTCCCCCGCCGCCACCTCGAAGCTCACGCCCGAGACCGCCTTGACGGTGCGGCGGCCGCCGAACAGGCCGGCCCTGCCCGCCGGGTGCTCGCGCCGGAGGTCGACCACGCGCAGGCGCGGCTCCGTGACGACCGGCGCCGGGACGACCAGCCGCGCGCGGGCCCTGGCGGCCGGGCCGTCGGCGGGGTGCCAGCAGGCGTAGACGTGGCCGCCGGCCTCGGTCGCGGGCGGCGGGGGCTCCTGGCGGCACCGGTCGGTCGCGGCGGCGCAACGTGGCGCGAACGGGCAGCCCGCCTGGGTCACGGTCAGGTCCGGGGGCGCCCCGGGGATGCTGAAGAGCTCCTCGTGGCGGTCCTGCGTGAGCGACGGGATCGAGGAGAGCAGCGCCTGGGTGTAGCGGTGCCGTGTCCGGGCGAACAGCACGGGCGTCGGCCCGGTCTCGGCCACGCGCCCGGCGTACATCACCCCGACGCGGTCGGCATGCCGGGCGATCACCCCCATGTCGTGGGTGACCAGGATCATCGACATGCCCAGCCGGGACCTGAGGTCGTCGAGGAGGTCGAGGATCTCCGCCTGGATGGTGACGTCGAGCGCGGTGGTCGGCTCGTCGGCGATGACGAGCCGGGGCTCGCAGACCAGCGCCATCGCGATCATCACGCGCTGCCGCATGCCGCCGGAGAGCTGGTGCGGGAAGTCGTCCAGCCGCTCGGCCGGCCGCGGCAGCCCCACGAGGGCCAGCATCTCCTCGGCGCGGGCGCGCGCCTCCCGCTTCGAGGCGCCGCGGTGCAGCCGAACCGGCTCGGCGACCTGCTCGCCGATGCGCTTGGTGGGGTTCAGCGCGGTCATCGAGTCCTGGAAGACCATCGCCACGTCGTTGCCCCTGATCGCGCGGTACTGCGCGGCGGGCAGCCCGACGAGCTCCCTGCCGTCCAGGTCGATCGAGCCGGCGGTGACCCGGCCGCCGGCCGGCAGCATGCCCATGATCGCCAGACCGGTCATCGACTTGCCGGACCCTGTCTCGCCGACGATCCCCAGCGTCTCGCCTCGGTCGAGCGTCAGGCTGACGCCGGAGACGGGGCGGACGACCCGATCGCCCCGCCGGATCTCGACCGACAGGTCACGGATCGTCAGCACGCGGCCGCCATCCGCCTTCGTGGAACCATCGGCCGTGCTCAAGGCAGTGCTCACGGCAGTGCTCTCCCAATCCATTCGACGATAGTGGGACCCGATCCCCCTGGTGGTGTTCGTCACGTCGATCGAACCTTGACGCCCGCGTTCGTCCACCGGGACGAACTGATCGCCGCGAGCCGTCGCGGCGGGGCGGGAATCGTGAACGGCCAGGCGTTCTGTCCCGCCGGTCGCGTACCGAACCTCGCGGGACACAACAGCCAGGCGTTCAGGCCGGCGCGCGCCGGTCGGCCCGGCCGGTGTGCAGGTAGAGGGCGCGCCCCTGCCCGTCGTCTCCGAGGAAGGCGAGCGGCGCGCGGACGCCCCGCTCGGGTTCGGTCGGGAGCACCGAGTCGCCGCGCCAGGCGACCAGTTCGGTGCGGTACGGCGCCTCGTCCAGGTCGGCGGTGACGCCAAGGGGTACGCGGTCCAGCCACAGCCGCCCTTCGGCGTCCCGGCTCACCGTGGTCCGCGAGGTGCTCGACAGGTAGGTGCCGGCGTAGCGGGCGGCGTTCAACGGGGGCGCGGCCGGGTCCGGCCGGGGCGCCTCGCCCGGCTCGACGCCGGCGAGTTCGCCGAGCACGCGCCCGGCGAGCTCGCGGAAGACCGGCTTCGGTGAGCCGCCGTTGGTGAGGATCACCAGCGCCACGTCGCGCTCCGGGACCACGCGCAGGAACGCCGACTGGCCGATGGTGTTGCCGTCATGGCCGAAGACCGCCCGGTCGGGGCGGTGGAAGAGCTCCCAGCCGAGGCCCCAGCCGGTGCCCTGGTCGAGATCCGGCTGAGTGACCTGCGGCTGCCGCATCGCCCGGACGCTCTCCTGGCTGAGCACGGCGCGGCCGTCCGGCCCCAGGCCGCCGGCCAGGTGCATGCGGGCGAAGGCCAGCAGGTCGCGGGCGCGCATCGCCAGCATCGAGCCGGCCGGCGCGTTCGATCGGGCCAGCGCCCAGACGCGGGTGGGTTCGAGCGGGCCTCCGGGCTCCTGCTCGATGTGCCCGACCGCGGCGCGGTGGAGGATCGCGTCGTACGGGTCGTTCGCGGCGTGCGTCAGCCCCAGGGGCTCGAACAGGTGCGCCCGCATGCAGTCGTCGAACGGCCTGCCCCGGACGACCTCGACGATCCGGCCCAGCACGCAGAAGCCGGCGTTGTTGTAGGAGAACATCTCCCCGGGCTCGAACAGCTGCGGCACCTCGCGCAGGAGGTCGACGTACTTCTCGAGGCAGTCGTCGCCCTTGCCGGTGTCGGTGAAGATGTCGCCTTCGAAGCCCGCGACGTGACACATCAGCTGCCGTACGGTGATCCGCCCGGCCGCGCGCTCGTCGGCGATCACGAAGCCGGGCAGGTAGGCCCGCACCGGCGCGTCGAGGTCGAGCCTGCCCTCGTCGACCAGTTGCATGGCCAACGTCGTGGTCAGCACCTTGGTGATCGAGCCGATCTGGAAGAGTGAGTCGGCCGTGGCCTCGACGCCCGTGACGGTGTTGAGCACCCCGGCCGCGGCGTCGGCCGTCCCGTCGCCGGCGCAGACCGCCACCGCCGCCCCTGGTACCTGGTTCTCCGCGAGCAGATCCGGCAGCCGGTGCCGCAACCACGCAGCGATCTCATCCAGTTTCGACACCGATTTCCCCTCTGGTTTCCCCTCTGGCTGGTTTCCGGGGGAGCATAGGGGCGGCGGACACGGTGGTGTTCGTCAGCTCGCACCACTGGCGGCCCGCCCGTTCGTGGGCTCGGCCAAGCGTCTTCCGGACTGCCGGGCTTCAGCGCCCGCCCGAGGCCGTGATCTCGCGCTTGAGCCGTATCCAGTCCTTGGGAGAGTTGACCGCCACGGCGCCCGTCGCCACGCCCCGCCGGGTGAAGGCCACCGCGAACCGGTCCTCCTCGAGCGATCCCGCGACGATCTGTGCCTCGTCCGCCAGGTGCGGGAGACCCGCGGTCTGGATCCTGGCGCCGTGCACGTGCGTGGCGAAGGACGGCACCTCGAGATAGGGCCTGGCGTCCTGCCGGCCGGCCAGGAGGTTCTTGGCGGCCACCCCGCCCTGGTCGTTGGCATTGGACCAGTGCTCCACGCGGACCAGCTCTCCGTCGTACATCTCGTGCGGCCAGCGGGCCACGTCGCCGGCCGCCACGATGTCGTCATGGCCGCGGGCGAAGAGCGTGGCGTCGCAGAGCAAGCCGTCGTCGAGCGCCAGTCCGCTGCCCTCCAGCCACTCGGTGTTGGGCGTCACGCCCGCCGCGGCCACCACGAGGTCCGCGGGAATGTTCCTGCCGTCCGTCAGCGTGACACCGGTCACCCGTTTCGTTCCCCGCACGCCGGACACCCGCACGCCTGAGATCAGCTCGACTCCGTTGCGCTCATGATGCGCCGCCAACCACTGCCCCGTCGCCGTCCCCAGGGTGCGGCTCATCGGGTACGGCCCCGCGTCGACGACGGTCACCTTCACCCCCAGTACACGGGCGGTCGAGGCGACTTCTCCCCCGATGAACCCACCACCGATGATCACCAGGTGCTCGGCGCCGGACTCCAGTTCCGCCCGCAGGGCCAGCGCGTCCTCGATGGTGCGGAGCGTGTGCATTCCGTCGAGCGGCCCAGGAACGCTTCGCGGTCTCGCGCCTGTGGCGATGACCAGACCGTCGTAGCCCACCTCGGAGCCGTCGTCGAGAAGGACCGTCTTGTCGGTGGTGCGCAGCCGTACCGCCTGCCTGCCGCGCAGCCAGTGGTCGTCCAGCTCCTCCGCGCCGGGCAACGAGACGTCGTCGTCCCCGCGAAGGACGCTCTTGGACAGCGGCGGGCGGTTGTAGGGCGTGTGCTTCTCCGCGCCGATCAGCGTGATGTCCCCGTCGAACCCTTCTCGCCGGAGACTCTGCACCGCGCGGAGGCCCGCGAGGGCGGCGCCGACGACGACAACTCTTCGTAGGTTTCTCATGGCCGACAACATACCCAAGGGGGGTATATGCAGACGATGTGATCTTCGTCTCATATACCCTCACCCGGTATGGGTTGCGTCTCCGGCCGCGGCCACATATGGTGCAGCATGCCGATACCCGCTAGGGGTATTTGAGGAGAAGGTGAAAGCGATGAGCACCAGTACGTTCGTTGTATCCGGAATGACCTGCGGACACTGCGTCGGCACGGTGAAGTCCGAGGTCGGCAAGGTCTCCGGAGTGTCCGCCGTCGACGTCGAGCTTGCCTCCGGCAAGGTGACCGTGACCGCCGACGGACCCGTCGACGAGGCCAGGGTGAGGGAGGCGGTCGAAGAGGCGGGATACGAGCTCGTCGGCAGCTGACTCGACCAAGCTCCCACCAGGCCGGTGCGCAGGCGGCGCGCCGGCCTGTTGTCATGTCCGAGCGCCGGCGCCCTTCCTCCTGTCGCCGGTAGAGCCGGAGCCGGTCCGCGCGGGTGACAGATGACCGGAGGGGTGCCCACGGCGGCGGCTGTCGTGCTTGCTCTGGCCGCCCCGATCTCCGTACAGGGAGGCGCCCTCGCCGCGCCACCGCCCACCATCCCTGAGGCCCGAGCCCGGCTCGTGAAGCTCAACGAGCGCGCTGATCAGATGGTCGAGAAGTACAACCAGGCCGCGGAGACGCACCGGAAGGCCAAGAAGAAGTACGACTCCCTCAACGCCGACCTCAAGGCGAAGGGAGTGCGCGTCGACGCCCTGCGCCAGAGCCTCGTCACGGTGGCGGTCAACCGCTACCAGTACGGCGACCCGACCGGCTGGGGGCATCTCTTCGTCCAGGGCGAACCACAGGCGATGCTGGGATCGCTCGCCTCGATCGAGCAGATGGCACAGACCAGCACAGCGGAGCTGGCCGCCTTCGAGGCGGCCACGAAGGAGCTGCGTGATCAGCGGGTCGCCGCCAAGACCGCTCTGTCCGAGGCGGACGCCGCGCGTGACCGCGTCCGCGGTGAGAAGACGAAAGTCGACAGCCTGGTCCGCGACCAGATCACGCTCCTGCGCAGACTGGGTGCCTTCAAACAGGGCAACCCCACCAGCACCGGCGTCACGTACACCGGCTCCGCCTCGGGGAACGCGCGCCTGGCCCTCCAGTTCGCCTACGCGCAGATCGGCAAGCCGTACCGATACGGCGCCACCGGCCCCGGTTCCTACGATTGCTCCGGCTTCACCCAGGCGAGCTGGCGGGTGGCGGGAGTAGAACTGCCCCGCACCACCTGGGACCAGTGGAGCTGGGGCGCCGATCGCCGCGTGTCCCTGGACGAGCTGCAACCGGGAGATCTCCTCTTCAGCAAGGGCCTGGGCCATATGGGCATGTACGCGGGCAACGGAAAGATGGTCCACGCTCCCCAGACCGGGGACGTCGTCAAGGTCGTCGACCTGGACGACGACTGGCGCAACCGCCTGCTCGGAGCGGTCCGTCCTTGACGCGACGCCACCGGGCGGACGCGGTCAGGTGCCCCTGTCCTGTGCGTGTCCCCCAGGGTGGTGACTGAGGACGCCGACATGGCCGGAGACGCCATCGTCTCCGGCCATGTCGGGGGCTCTCGTCCTCGCCGCCGCCCTACTTGAAGCCGCGCAGCCTGAGGCTGTTGCTCACCACGAAGACGCTGGAGAACGCCATCGCGGCTCCGGCGATCATCGGGTTCAGCAGCCCCATCGCGGCCAGCGGCAGGGCGGCCACGTTGTAGGCGAAGGCCCAGAACAGGTTGCCCTTGATGGTGCGGAGCGTCCGGCGGGACAGCCGGATGGCGTCGGCGGCCACCCGCAGATCGCCCCTGACGAGGGTGAGGTCGGAGGCCTCGATGGCGGCGTCAGTGCCGGTGCCCATCGCCAGGCCCAGGTCGGCCTGGGCGAGGGCGGCGGCGTCGTTGACCCCGTCGCCCACCATGGCGACCGTCCGGCCCTCGGCCTGTAGTTCCTTGACGACGTCCACCTTGTCCTTGGGCAGCACCTCGGCGATCACCTCGTCGATGCCGACCTCGGCCGCGACGGTCCTGGCGACCGCCTCGTTGTCGCCGGTGAGCAGCACCGGGGTGAGACCGAGCGCGCGCAGCTGCCGGATGGCCTCGGCGGAGGTGGGCTTGAC
The DNA here is from genome assembly GCF_040610675.1 of Nonomuraea sp. NPDC003804. Classification (NCBI taxonomy): domain Bacteria; kingdom Bacillati; phylum Actinomycetota; class Actinomycetes; order Streptosporangiales; family Streptosporangiaceae; genus Nonomuraea; species Nonomuraea sp. NPDC003804. Next base: position 199,098 of record NZ_JBEXMT010000008.1, on the reverse strand, counting down.
CACGTCCGCCACTTCCAGCACCGCGCGTGCCTTGCCGTCCCAGCCGACCGCGACCGCCGTACGGCCGGCGGCCTGGGCCGCCTCCAGCGCACGCTCGAGATCGACGGGCAGGTGCTGGGACCATTCGGCCAGCAGCTTGGGCCGGCCGACGAGGACGGCATGCCCGTCGACGATGCCCTGGACGCCGAGGCCTTCGATGTTGGCGAAGTCCTCCGGGGTGGGCAGGCTGCCCACCTTGTCGGCGGCGCCGCGTGCGACGGCCTGGGCGATGGGGTGCTCGGAGGCGTGCTCCAGCGCGCCTGCCAGGCGCAGGACCTCGTCGGCGTCCTCGCCGTCGGCCACGTGCGTGGCGACCAGCGTCATCCTGCCCTCGGTGACGGTGCCGGTCTTGTCCAGCACCACGGTGTCGACCTTGCGGGTGGATTCCAGCACCTCCGGGCCCTTGATCAGGATGCCGAGCTGCGCGCCCCTGCCCGTGCCGACCAGCAGGGCCGTCGGTGTGGCCAGGCCCAGCGCGCACGGGCAGGCGATGATCAGTACCGCGACCGCGGCGGTGAAGGCCGCGCCCGCGCCGCCGCCGGTGCCCAGCCAGAAGCCCAGCGTGCCCAGGGCCAAGGCGATGACGATGGGGACGAAGATGCCCGAGATGCGGTCGGCCAGCCGCTGGACCTGCGCCTTACCGGTCTGCGCGTCCTCGACCAGCTTGGCCATCTGGGCCAGCTGGGTGTCGGCCCCGATCCGGGTGGCGCGCACGACCAGGCGACCACCCGCGTTGACGGTCGCGCCGGTGACCGCGTCGCCCGGCCGCACCTCCACCGGGACGGACTCGCCGGTCAGCATGGAAGCGTCGACCGCGCTCGAGCCCTCCTCGACCACGCCGTCGGTGGCGATCTTCTCGCCCGGCCGCACCACGAACCGGTCTCCCACCGCCAGCTGGCCGGTGGGGATGCGGACCTCGACGCCGTCGCGGAGGACGGCCACGTCCTTGGCGCCCAGTTCCAGCAGCGCCCGCAGCGCGGCGCCCGCCCGGCGCTTCGACCGGGCCTCGAAGTAGCGCCCCGCCAGGATGAACGCCGTCACGCCCGCCGCGGCCTCGAGGTAGATGTTGCCCGAGCCGTCGGTCCTGGCGATGGTGAACTCGAACGGGTGGGTCATGCCGGGGGTGCCGGCCGTACCGAAGAACAGCGCCCACAGCGACCAGCCCAGTGCGGCGAGCGTGCCCAGGGAGACCAGCGTGTCCATGGTCGCCGCGCCGTGGCGCAGGTTGGTCCACGCGGCCTTGTGGAACGGCCAGCCCGCGTAGACGACGACCGGCGCGGCCAGCGTCAGCGACAGCCACTGCCAGTTGGTGAACTGCAGCGGCGGGATCATCGCCATCGCGATCACCGGGATGCTCAGCGCCAGCGAGGTGAACAGCCGGTTGCGCAGCGGACGCAGCTCGTCCTCGGGCTCGGCTTCGGGAGCCGACTCGGCACGCGGCGGCGCGGGAAGCGCGGCGGTGTAGCCCGCCGACTCCACCGTGGCGATCAGCTCCTGCGGGTCCACTCCCTCAGGAAAGGTGACCTTCGCCTTCTCCGTCGCGTAGTTGACCGTCGCGGTCACGCCCTCGAGCTTGTTCAGCTTCCGCTCGATCCGGTTGGCGCAGGACGCGCAGGTCATGCCGCCGATCGATAGTTCGACCGAGCCTTGGGGCTTGTCGTCGGTGAGGGAGGACATCACCTCTCCTTTCTCAGCGTCCTGCGGATCAGTGCTTGTGGTCGCCGTGCCCGCCGGACTTCGCGGGGCTCGGCGTGGGCTTCGCGGTGGCGGTCGCGGTCTGCCCGGTGTTCACGGTGAAGTCGGCGGTGCGGACCTTGCCTTCGTGCTGGAAGTCCAGGAAGAGGCGGTAGTCGCCCCTGCTCGGCACCTCGGCGTAGAAGACGATCTCGGGGCCGGCCTTGGTCTTGCCGTCGCCGGGCTCGCCGTCGGGGTGCACGTGCAGGTAGGCCAGGTCGCTGCCGCGCAGGGCGACGAGGTGGCCGTAGGCGCCGAGGTAGGGCTGCAGGTCGGTGACCGGCTTGCCGTCCTTGTTCACCTTGAGGGTGAGCTTGCTCGCCTGGCCGGGAACCAGGTCGCCGTCCAAGGTGACGGTGTAGCCGTCCACGTCGGCCGTACGGCTGGCCGCCGGCAGCGCCTTGGGCGTGTAGTCGCCGGCCACGAGCAGATCCGCGCCGAGCGTCAGGGCGCTGCCCCCGGTGGGGGCGAAGTCGGCGAAGGCCCGGTAGGCGCCCGCCGCCGGCAGCGTCAGCTTCACCGACCAGACACCGTTGCCCGCCTCCACCGGGTGCAGATGCTGGAAGCTGCCGAGGTCCCTGGAGACCACGATGAAGTGGAGCTTCTTGTCGTGCTGCACCTGGTAGTCGGTCACGGCGCCACCGTTCGGGCCCGTCACCGTGAACTGGAAGTCGGTCGGCTCGCCGGGCTTGATCGTGGTGGTGAGCGGGTTGAGCGTGTAACCGTTCTCGGACACTTGGAGCCCCCCGGGGGTATCTTCTGACGCCGCCTCAGCGGGCTTGGCGTTCGTGGTGTGCGTTCCGCCGTCGTGTGCGCCTGTCGGCCGGCTGCTGGGGGTGTGGCCCGCACCCTGGCTGTGGCTGTTCGCCTGGGGCGGCGCGCCGACCTCGCCGACCGCGTTGCCCACGCCCAGGGCCCCGCCGAAGACGACGGCAAGGCCCAGGACGTAGGCGCCGAGCCTGGCTGGAGTGTTCACTGGTTCGTCACTTCGTATCCGGCCGCCTCGACGGCGGCGACGATCTGGCCGGCCTCGACGGGCTGCTCGCTCTGGACGGTCAGCAGGCCGGTGGCCAGGTCCACCTCGACGCCTGTCACTCCCGTGACCTCGCTGACCTCTTCCTTGACCGAGCTGACGCAGTGGCCGCAGGTCATGCCCTTGACGGTGTAGGTGGCGGTGCTCATATCGATTCACTCCTTCAGGAACGGACGAGTCGTGCGATGGCGTCGGTGGCTTCCTTGACCTTGGCTTGCGCTTCGGGGCCGCCCTTGACGGTGGCCTCGGTGACGCAGTGGGCCAGGTGCTCTTCGAGGAGGGACAGAGCGAAGGACTGGAGGGCGCTGGTGGCGGCGGACACCTGCGTGAGGATGTCGATGCAGTACTTGTCGTCCTCGACCATCCGCTGCAGGCCTCTGGTCTGCCCTTCGATCCGGCGCAGCCGCCGGAGGTGGTCGTGCTTCGCGTCGGTGTAACCGGCCATCACCCGCTCCCCTCGCTCTGTCTCCTACGAGAACACCATACCCCCCTAGGGTATTTCAATGTCAAATTCGTGCGGGGTCGGGCTGCTCCTGCACGGCCGCCGGCCGGCGCATGAGCACCAGCGAAAGCAGCGCGCCGGCCACGGCGACGACCGCCGCCCCGATGAAGGCCGCCTGGAAACCCTCCGTGAGCTTGGCGAGGTCGCCCAGCTCACCGGCCCCCTGCGAGGTGGCGATGGCGGTCATGACCGCCAGGCCGAGAGCCGAGCCCACGTTGTAGGTGGTGTTGACGATGCCCGAGGCGAGACCGGCGTCCTCAGGACGCGCTCCCGACATCGCCGACATCATGGCCGGGATGTAGGCCAGCGACATGCCGACCGCGGCGATCAGGCTGGCAGGCAGCACGTCGGCGACGAAGGTGCCGTCGGGCCGGGCGAAGGACAGCCCCGCGACCCCCGCCGCCAGGACGAGCAGGCCGAGGACGATGAGCGGCTTGGCACCGAAGCGGCCGAGCAGCCTCGCGGTGATCCCGATCATGAAGATCATGATGGCGACGGTCATCGGCAGCAACGCCGCACCGCCGGGGAAGGCGCCGTAGCCGAGCACCTGCTGCAGGTAGAGGTTCAGGAAGTACCACATCGGAATCCACGCCGCGCCCAGCAGGGTCATCGCCAGGTTGGCGGTGGCCAGGCCCGGCGTCCGCCAGATCGACAGCGGCATCAGCGGCGCCTTCACCGTGCGCTGGATGACGAAGAACAGCGCGAGCAGTGCCGCACCGCCGAGGGCGACGGCCCAGTTCATGTCGACGATGGCGTAGACGACCAGAGCGACTCCCGCGGTGGCGGAGATGCCGCCGAGGACATCGACCGAGCCGCGCCTGCCCGGAGTGGCGGGAAGAAGGGCGGGGACGGCCAGCAGGGTGGCCACGCCGATCGGGATGTACACGATGAACACCCACGGCCAGCTGAGGTACTCGGTGATGACGCCGCCAAGGAAGACGCCGGCCGTGCCGCCGGCCGGGGCGGCCGCGCCGTACAGGGACATGGCCTTGCCGAGCTCGCGCGGGTCGTGGCTGAAGAGCATCATCAGCAGCGTCATGGCCGCCGGGGCGATGAGCGCGCCACCGACACCCTGGACGGCTCGGCCGAGGATCTCGACCCACGCGCTGCTCGCGGCCGCGGCGACGACAGAACCGATGATCAGGATCGCCCAGCCCGCCGTGAAGATCTTGCGGGCGCCGAACAGATCGGACAGGCGACCGCCCAGCAGCAGCAGCCCGCCGAAGGCGACCACGTAGGCGTTGAACACCCACTGCAGGCCGCCCTGGGAGAAGCCGAGGTCGCGCTGCATGTCCGGCAGCGCCACTCCGATGATCGAGGTGTCCATGATGACCATGAATTGCGCGGCGGCGAGCACGATGAGTGCCCACCACCGGCGCGGGTTTGCTGACATGACGCTCATTCCTATACCTGGTAGGGGTATGTGTTTTCGACGGCAGGGAACGTAACATACCCCCATGGGGTTTGCAAGAGACCCGGGTTTCCCGCACGTCCGCGTGAGGCGGCCCCCCGTTCGGCTCCATCGGCGCCAGGACCACGGAAAGGGGCTCCGGATCAACTCCGAAACCCCTTACTGCCGGAACCCCGCTCGGCGTCCATTCAGGTGGCGGCCGTCCTCGGCGCCGGACCGCCCAGCCGATTTACTATCCATGCTAGTAAGTCATCCTGTCGGCATCGCGACCTCGACGCCCGACCGGACCATGTGTGTCAGGAACCGACGACATCGCAGCCGGCGGCGTCGATCGCCGCCCTGACGAGCTCCTCGTCCACAGGACCGTCGGTCAGGATGCTGATCTTCGCCTCCCTCGGGTTCATGTCCACGCCGACGACACCCGGCACCTGGATGAGCTCGGACTTGATTCCGGCGAGACAGTGGCCGCAGCTGTCGGGAGACAGCCCCATGACGATGTAGGTGATCAGACTGTAGGCAACGGTGATCATCCCGTTCCTCCTTGCGCTTCATGCGTACGAAGATCAGGCAGATGACTCGAGTCCGCCCTCGTGAGAGATCTTCGCGGAGTTGTGGCGCTTTGCGGAGCTGTGGAGGCTTCGGGGTCACGCCATGGCGAGAAGAGGACATCTCCTACTGTTGGTCGTATGTCCGACCAGACCGGCTCCTCCCCTGTGGACGACGATCGCCACGCCCAGGCCCTGTACCAGCGCATGCATGCCAGAGGCGAGTCGCTCGCCGCCGCGTCGGCCGCGCTCGCCCTGACCCCGGTCGAGGAGTCCCGCGCACGGAACCGGCTGGTACGGCTCGGCCTGCTCAATCCCGAGTCGGAGCTGACCGTCGAGACGACGGCGGCCCTGATGCTCAGCCTGGAGCGCGGCCATCGGGCCCTGGACAAGCTGGTCCAGCAGCACGTCATGACAGCGGCCGTGGCCAGGAACTACCTGGGACTGGCTGCCGGGGACGGCGACGACGTCCACGTGGAGTTCTACGCGCGTGAGGAGCACAGGACGCGGCTCGCCCAGCGACTGGACGATCTGGCCGCGACGGTACGGCACGAGGTCGTGGCGCTGCACCCGCCGGCGAACTGGGATCCCCGCAGGATGGGGGCCGTCTACGAGCGCGACAGGATCCACGTGACCAAAGGTGTCCGCGTGCGGTCGATGCACGCCCAGATCGCGCTGGCCGACCCTCCCATGCGGGAGCTCCTGCGAGCGCGGGCGGCGCGTGGGGTCGAAGTCAGGGTCGCCCCGGTCATTCCCACCAGGATGCTGGTCTACGACCGGCACCTGGCGATCGTCCAGGCCGATCCGGACGACCTGGACGCGGGTGCGGTGCTGATCCGGAGCGCCAACGTGGTCAGGTCGCTGGCGGCGATCTACGACTACCTCTGGATGACGGCGTCCGAGCTCGATGACGTGCCCCGCTCGGCGGACGGCAGCACGTTGACGGAGCAGCAACGCGCGGTGCTCCGCATGCTGGCGGAGGGGGCGAAGGACGACGCCATCGCCCGGAGCCTCGGCGTGTCGACGCGTACGGTGACACGGGTGGTCGGCGAGCTTTCCACGATGCTCGGGGCGGGCAGCCGGTTCCAGGCAGGCGTGCGCGCCACCCGGCTGGGCTGGCTCGACTGACCGCCCGGAAGGAGGACGGAACCGCTGGTTACCACCGGCGGCAGGGCAGGAAGGGCCGGGGCATTCCGCTCCCGGCCCGTCCGGCCCTCTCCATCGCGTCCCGACCTGATCAGTGATGACGGGTATCGGTACCCATGCCGTCAGTCGCGGAAGCGTCCCTCTCGCGTGTAGACACAGCCGCCCCCGAGACAGTTCGGGCTGGAATTCCAGCCGTCGTCGTAAGAGACCTTGCGCGGGCGCTTGACTATGCCTTTATCGACTATCTGGTGCTGTCCCGGCGCCACCGTGGAGTCGAAGTGCTTGACGTACTTTCCCCAGATGTTCTTGTAGTAGATCCGATGCCTGGCGAAGAGATGGCTCGGCGAACCTTCCGGGGTGCAGTTGACGATGGAACTCTCGGCGTGGCGCTTCGCGCCGCCGAACTGGGAGCTTTCGTAGGACTTGGGAGCCAGTCCCGGGACCCCCACGTCATGCCAGTTGACCCAGCCGAAGTGGGAGGCATCACATGCGGCCGCGCCCGAGATGACCGCGCTCCGCGGCGGCGTCAGACCGCCGGTGGCGACCGGCGACGTGGTTATCCTGCGAAACTGCAGCTCCGGCGGCGTGTCGGCGCCGTGATCGTCGACCAGACGCTGCGGCACCGCGACATCTCGTGGGGTGATCTCCAGATAGGTCTCCAGAAAGGAGTCGTCCTCGTCACGGGCGATGAGCAGGGTGCGGCCGATCATCCCGGTCTGCACCATTCCGATGTCGTCCGACGGACGGCTGTCGGTGAAAGTCACCGTCAGGCCATTGGTGTATTCGAGCTGAGCCAGCCGTACGTCCACGTCAGTCTCTTCATCGCCGGCCGTGGCCATGGCCGTGGAAGGGGCGAGAATCAGCGCGCCCGCGATTCCTGCCAGCAGGGCCGGAGTGAATCTCATGGTCTCTCCTTGTGAATGGGATGCCGGGACCAGAGGTAACGGTAAGAAGCGATCTTTCAGTTGCCTTAAAGGTGAGCTCAGCGGATACTGCGCCTGTGACGGCGACCGGGCATCTGCTGCCGCGACCCCAGCTCATGCGTTTCCTGGATCAGATCGTGCGGCACCGTCTCACGGTGGTGACGGCCGGACCGGGCGGCGGAAAGACGTCGGCCGTGCGCGCATGGGCGCAGACCCTGGACGTGCCTGTGACATGGGTGACCCAGGCCGACGATGCCACCCTGGTCGAAGAGATCTGCCAGGGCCTGGCGGCACCTGCGGCATGGGCCCGGTCGACGGGGCCCGCCGCGGACGACCCGGCCCGTACCGCTGCGCTCGCCGCCGAGCTTGGCGCCGCGCTGCCGTCCTCCGCGGTTCTCGTGATCGACGAGGCGGAACGGCTCGCCCCGCATACGGCCGGCAGCCGCCTGCTCGAGGGCCTGTGCCGGCACGGCGGAGACAACCTGCATCTGGTGCTGATCTCGCGTTCGGGTGCGCCCTTTCCCATTCAGCGGCTCTGCGGCCTGGGCCAGGTGTTCCGGGTCTCGGCCGAACACCTGGCCTTCACGCTCGACGAGACGGGATCGCTGGCCCGGCTGGTCCTCGGGGAGCACGACGACGTGCTGGCGAAGGAGGCCCAGGAGCTCACTGCCGGCTGGCCGGTGGCCGTGCGTCTGGCGCTGAGCTGGCTCCGCGGCCTGCCCCCGGAAGGCCGGTTGAAGCGCCTCGCCGCGGCGACCGGGCCGCTCTTCGACTATCTGGTCGAAGAGGTGCTCCATGACGGTGACGTGCGACTGAACGAGTTTCTCCGCGCGGCCGCGGCACTGCCCTGGTTCACCCCGGAGCTGTGCGCGGCGATCGGCCTCGACATCTCCAGTCACGAGATCAGCACCCTGGCCGACCAGCACATCCTGATCACGCAGCGTGAGGACGGCTATGCCGTGACGACCCTGGTCAGGGAAAGCATCGGAGGTGCCGACCGGAACCGCGCGTCGCGGGCGGCCCGCTGGTACGAAGAACACGGGTTCGTCAGGGAGGCCCTGGCCGTCTCGAGCGACCCCGCCCACCTCGCCGCCATGATCGAACGTTGGTGGGACACGCTGCTGGCCGAGGGGCGTCCCGTGGAGGTGGTGCGGGCCTGCCGCGCCGTACCGGCGGAGCTGCGGACGTCCACTGTCGACCTGGCCGAGGGCCAGGCTCGGCAGGTTCAGGGCGACTGGGCGGGAGCGCTCGACTGTCTGCGCCACGCCACGGCCACGGATCCCGCCGTGGCGTGGCGGATCGGGATGATTCACTACCACCGCGGCGACTACCGGGCGGCGCTGAAGGCGTTCGAGCGCGGCGTCCTCACCGGTGAGGCCTCCCCCCACGAGGCCATGCTGCTGGCCTGGACCGCCAGCGCCCGCTGGCTCGTCGGCGACCTCTCGGACGCGGCGCGGCTGGCAGAGCGCGCCCTGTCCGTCGCGACAGCCTGTGGCGACGAGCGGTCGGCGGCGTGCGCGCACACCGCGCTGGCCATGGCCGCCCACGACGAGGGCGACCGGGCCGCGAGCGAGCGACACAGCACGCTCGCGCTCGCCGCCGCCGAGAGCGCGGGCGACCTGCTGCTGGCCGTACGCGTCCTGGCCAATCGAGCCTCGCACCGCACCGAGGAGGCGCGGTACGCGGAGGCTCTGGTCGACCTCGAGCTCGCGGTTCGGCGGGCGGAACTGGCAGGCGCGCCGGTCAACGCGGCGATCGTCCTGCACAACCGCGCGGAGGCACTCATGGGGCTCGGCAGGCTCGACGAAGCCCTGGCCGACTTCGGAGAGGCGCGCGACATCCTCGGACGGGTCGGCAGCGACAAGCTGGGCCATCCGTTGGCCGGCCTCGGCAAGGTCTACCTCGAGCGCGGAGACCTGTTACGCGCCAGGTTCAGCTACGAGAACGCGTTGAAGCACGCCGAGCAGCTCCAGGATGTGCACCTGATCCAATCCGTCCTGGCCGGGCTGGCGCGAGTCCACGTCGTCGACGACCCTGAGCGAGCCGTCCGGCTCGCCGAACGCGCGGTAGCCACAGGCAGCGGATCCAGCCAGGTCGGGGCGTTCCTGGCGGCCGGTTGGGTCTGGGCGGAAGCCGGTGATCGGGCCAGGGCCGCCGCCTGCGCGCGGTCCGCCCGTGAGGCCGCCGCGAACCGGCGAGATCGGGCGGCCGCGGCCGAGGCGCTGGAACTGTCGGCCATCACAGCGGCCGGCTCGCCGGAAGATCGTGCGGAACTGCTCGCGGCGGCCGGCGAGATCTGGACGGAGATCGGCAGCACGCTGGGTGCGGCGCGCAACAGTTTCGCCCGGGCGTCTCTCAGCCGCACCGATCGCGGCAGCCGGCGTGACGGCCGCCGCGAGGCGGAGCGTGAGCTGCGTCGCGCCGGGATCCGTGGTCCGCACGACTCCGGCGCGGGGCTGTTGCGGGCGATCGCCCTCCTGGACCCCGGCGCGGTGCGCTTCTGCGTGCTCGGCGGGGTACGGCTGAGCCGCCATGGACGTTCCGTCCCCGCCGCCGAGTGGCAGTCTCGGAAGGCTCGAGATCTGTTGACATGGCTGGTCTGCCAGCGAGGGCGACCCGTTGCCCGAGAGGCGGCGATGGAGGCTCTCTGGCCGGAGGAGGACCCGTCCCGATGCGCCAACCGGCTCTCGGTCGCGCTGTCGACCGTCCGCTCCGTCCTTGATCCGCAGCGGAAGTTCGGCGCGGGAGAGTTCGTTCGAGGAGACAAGCACACCGTCCAACTGGTCGGACTTCGCGTGGACGTCGAGGAGTTCCTGTCCGCCGCCGCCGAAGCGCTCGCCGCGCACGATGATGATCTGCTTGCCTCGGCCGAGGCCCTGTACACAGGCGACGTCTGCGAGGACTCCCCCTACTCCGGATGGCTGGAGCCCTTGCGGGAGGAGGCTCGAGCCGTCTACCAGGCGCTGCTGAGGGCACTGGCGTCGCGTGCACGGCAGGCCGCCGAACACGACGGAGCGGTCCGCTATCTCTTGCGGCTGCTCGAACAGGACGCCTATGACGAGGAGGCGCACCTGGACCTGGTCCGGACATTGACCATGGCTCGCCGTCACGGGGAAGCCCGCAGACGGTACCGCATGTATGTCGAGGCGATGGGCGAGCTGGGTGTGGAACCGGCGCCCCTTCCTGTCGTCGACGACCGGCCGGCCCTCTCGGCGTAGTCGCGTTCCGGCCGAACCGGGCTCGCCCGTCACGAGTCCTCGGCGGACAGCAGCCGGGCCAGGGTGTCCAGACCGTGGTGAAGCCGGCGGAAGTAGGTGGCCCTGCTGATGTGGAGCTGCCGGGCGAGCTGCTGGTGCGTGCGCGGTCTGCCCAGGTAGTAGTGGCGCAGGATCCACCCCGCCTCGGTGTCCTCCGGTGCCTCGCCGTCCTCCAGGGTGCGCACGGCATCGCGCAGCCACTCCTGCAGGTCCCGCACCGTCGCCGTGCGCGCGCAGGACAGCAGCGGGCTGTCGGCCAGTCTGGTCTGGTCACGGATGTGGGTCAGGGCCCAGCCCACCTCCCGGCCCGTCGGGCCCTGGGCGCCGCCCCCGTCCGGGGCGGGGACGAGCCGCTCCACCCAGTCGGACAGCGCGTCCTGGCCGAAGTCCTGGCTGTAGATCTCGGGCCTGCGTCCGCACCGGTAGATGTCGTCGGTGGTCGTGCCGTGCCGCCGGAACCGCAGACCGCGCAGGAGCCGCTGGTAGACGGGGTTCGGCGTGGAGACCGTCAGCAGGACGCCGCGGGAGCGGACCTGGTGCAGCAGGTGGCGCAGGAGGAAGGCGTGCAGGCCCGCCTCGGGGCAGTAGGCGGCCCCGAGGACCAGGCTGCCGGTGCCCCCAGGCCGGTCGAAAAGTGCGTCGGTGTGTTCCTGGAGCAGCGACTCCACGCTGGTCGCGGTGCGCTCGGTGACGTGGAGCAGGCCGATGAGGCCGGCGGACCGGCCGTCGCCGTCCTTCAGCAGGTGGAAGCCCGAGGGGTCGTCGCGCAGCCATTGCTCCACCATGCGGTCCGTCCGCCGGGGGTCCAGCCCTCCGTGCCGGGCCCAGCGGTGCATCAGCTCGCCGATGTCGTCGGCGTCCCCGGGGTCGGCGGTGTGGACCAGACCCGTGGGCAAGGCGTCGGGGAACCTCTCGGGAAACAACGTCTCGCGCACGGCCGCGTCGTCGGACAGCGCCATGACGCCCTCGGCGAGGCGGCTGCGGTACTCGGCGCTCGGCTCTGTGGCCACCAGGCGCTTGCGGTAGGCCAGCGCCCGGGTCCGGGTGCCGCGGTGGGCGGCCGGTTGCCGCCACCGGTGTGCCAGCTCGATCACCGTGCGGAACGGCTCGGCCACGGCGAGCCCGAGCTCGGTGCGGGTGACGACGCTGAGCCCGCCGAGGGCGTCGAACAGCTCCGGGTCGACCTTCAGCAGCGCCTCGTCGCCCGACCACACGGTGGCCAGCCGGTCCAGCGCGCCCCGCCACCGGGCGGCGGGGGACTCGCGCGACAGCCGTTCGACGATCTCCCGGGTGACCTGGTCGGCCACCGCCCCCGCAACGTGCGGCGAGGCGCCCGCGTGCAGCGCCCGGCATGCCGCGCCGGCGATCAGCGGGTTGCCTGCGGCCAGGCGGACGACCAGGTCCCGACCTCGCGGGGCGTGCAGCTGCGCGTCCGCGGCCAGCTTCCTGATCCGCTCGTCCTGCCAGGCGGAGATCTTGAGGACCGTGACTCCCGACAGGGTCCACGCCGGGTGGACCAGCAGCGAGCGCCTGCTCACGATCAGAACCGGCCTGCCGTCCTCCGGCCGCCGGGTCCGCACGGCCTCCAGCGCGGACAGCGCTGCCTCGCTGTCCACGCCGTCGAGGGCGAGCGGTGTCCTGGTCTGTTCGGCGAGCGCGGCCGGTACGGCCTGCCGGGTGCCCGGCTGCGACAGATCCAGCACCGGCACCGAGGTCAGGCTCGACACGAGCCGGGACTTGCCGATGCCGAGGGGGCCCGTGAGGTTGACGAGCGCGTGCCTCGTCAGTGCCTCCCGCAGAACGTCCGGGGTCACGCCCGGAGCGGGCCCGGCCTCTGGTGTCTGTCCCATCAGATCTCCTTGCACTCCTCGACGAACGGTCCATCGCCGCACATGGCGAACACCTCATCGACCCGGCGACGCGGCGAGGAACCGGGCTGCGGCCCTCGTGAGACTGTGAGACTCCCGTGAGACTTGGTTTGTTTGCTTCCCGACTAGTTTGTCGTCCGTGGTCACCAGGCACGCGGGACCGAACGCGCGGGGGGGAAGACATGCAGGGCCACACCATGTCCGTACTCGGCCTGACCGGAACCGAGGAGGACGTGTACCGCCACTTCCTGCGCCATCCACGCACGCCCGCACGCGACATCCGGGAGGTGTTCTCCTTCGGCGAGGAGAGCGCGACGCGGGCGCTCTCGCGCCTGCGCGACCTGCGGCTCCTGCACGGGGACGACGAGAGCACGTGGGCGTCGGAGCCCGAGGTGGCCGTGCCCCGGCTGATCGAGGAACAGCTCGAGGCGATGCACCGGACGATGCGCCGGCTCGTGGACCCCTGGCCCATCGTGCGTGCGCTGCAGTGCGACCGGCAGGACCCGGTGCCGGGGCTCTCCGGGACGGCCGACGGCGCGGGCGTCGCGCTCCGCCGACTGGAAGACGCGCGGGAGGTACGCGCCCACATCGACCAGCTGGCCTTCAGCGCCCGGGACGAGGTCCTGGCGGCCGAGCCCTACGACACGCTGTCACCGCGGGACATCGCGCACGGGCGGCCCGTCGACGCCCGCTGTCTGCGGCGCGGCGTGCGCGTCCGGAACCTCGTGCGCGCCTCCGCCCTGAAGGATCCGGCGACCCTGGGCTATCTGCGGGCACTGCACGCCGACGGTGCGCAGATCAGGGTCGCGGACGAGTTGTCGGACCTGATGCTGGTCTACGACCGACGCACGGCGCTCCTCCCGATCGACCTCCACGACACCGGCAGGGGCGCCCTTCGCATCGAGGAGAGCACTCTGGTGGGCGGCGTCATCAGCCTGTTCGAGAGGCTGTGGGCGGCGGCGACGGACCTCGCCGAGCTGACGGCCCCCGACGCCGGGCAGGTCATCCGGCTCTCCGAGACGCAGCTGCGGGTGCTGACCTGTATGTGCACCGTGAGCAAGGACGAGGTGGGCGCCCGGCGGGCCGGCATGTCGCTGCGCACCTACCGCCGGCACATAGCGGATCTGCTGCGGGTGCTCGACGCGGGTAGCCGTGCGCAGGCGGCGTTGACCGCGCGCGAGCGGGGCTGGGTGTGACCGCGTGGTACGGCCCGCTCGACGGGTCTCACCGTTCGTGATCAGCGGATTCGTACGGCAAGGCGCGGGTCTGACAAGCCGTGCGAGGTTCTTTCACACGGATCGTCACCCGCGCACGGCCTTTCTCCGTTATCGTCACTCGCGCATCATCGGCAAAGTCCGTCATGATCGGGAGACTTCATGCGCGCGGTCCTCTCCGCTGCTGCGGCGGCCTTCACCCTCCTCCTCACCTGCATGGCCGCCCCTTGGCCTGCTGTCGCCTCCACCGCGGCCCTGCCGGGCGGCAAGGCGACCTATGTCGTCTCGCAAGGGCACCTGAAGGCCGCGTCCAGCCAGAACTGGGTACGGCTCGGCAGCTACCGCTTCGCCGCCGACGGCACGGTGACCGCCGCTCTGTATCTGTGGTGGCAGCGCCATCCCGAGGCCAGGCAGCGCACCGGCAACACCCCTGACTCGGGCTGCACCACCAGGGCAGGCGGTTCCCGCTCGCTCCCCCGTACCTGCGAGGTGCTCACCGCCGGGGGTTTCACCGGCTCCCCCGACGAGAACCGCACCGGGACGTACACCGTGTCGGGCAACGTGGTGAGCATCCGGTGGAAGATCGCCCAGACGTGGACCGAGCAGTGGTACGTGCGGCCCTCCCCCGACGGCGCTCTGGCCCGCCTGGACCTCAAGTCCAGCACGCTGGCCACCCACGGTTACGGCTACGGCAGCAACGCGGCGCTCGGCACCCGGCGCGCGATGAGTTCGGTGAAGGCGTTCGCCGGCACTCTCCGGCAGGACCTGACGAGCTGGGCGGGCGGCAGGATCGTCGCCACCGGCGGTCAGAGGTTCGCTCATTCCTCCTTCCGCGCCTGTGCCGACACCACCTGGTGTCTGACCTACCTGCAACCGTCGTCCGCGGGCGCCTGCCAGAAGTCGGGCGGATGCCCCAGGTACGGAGGCGGGACGAAAGCGAACGTGAGTTCCATCCAGTACTACCTCACGAAGATCTCCAACTCCGATCGCCGCGACACGTTGTGGCACTGGTGCACCTGTCTGGCCATGGAGCGCGGCGAGTTCTGCTACACCGGCAACTCCCACGTCAAGCCGCTCATGCAGATCATCGACGACAAGGGCGCCTTCCGCGGATGGGTCGGCGCGGAGGCCTCGTTCTCGACCGGCTCCAGGGGCGCGGACATGCTGGCGGTGTTCCGCATCACCGACTTCCGCTGACCGGAGCGAGCGGCCCGCACGATCTCCGCGTGACCCCCTGGGGGCCGCAGCACCGAACCGTCTCCGCCCTCGCCGACGCCCTCGCTCGCGACGAGATCGCCGCAAGGAGCTCATCGACCTGGCGCGGGACGGCCGGCTGCGGGATCGCTGGACGCGTTGCGGCGGGCGGCGGCCGGCACGCCGCCCGCGTCCGTGATCTCGTAGACGGTCCGCTCGGGGTAGAGCTGGTCGCGCTCGGTCTCCTTGACGGCGACCAACCCGCCGGCGAGCAGCCGGTCGATCGTGCGGTACAGGCTCGACCGCTGCCCGACGTTGACCACCTGTCGTCGCCAGGATCCTCGAGAGCGTCCTCCTGCTTCCCGCCGCCATCGGTCCGCTCCTGCTGGTGGCGCTGGGCACCACGCCGGACGCCGGCACACCTGACGGCGCGGCGCGCCTGGACACCGTCCGGGCACTGACCCAGACGTACGACAGGTGGGGGCACGCCAGTGCGGTCTTCTTCTGCCTCAGCGTCCTGCTCCTCAACCACCTGCTGTACCGGTCAAGGCTCGTCCCCCGGTGGGTGTCCGGCTGGGCGCTCGTCGCGGTGGCACCGTACCTGGCCGGAAGTCTCCTCGTCATGTTCGACCTGCTCGCCGGGTCCTCGGCGGCCTACGCCGTTCTGGTCGTCCCCTGGCGCTGAACGAGATGGTGCTCGCGGTCCGGCTGCTGGCGAAGGGGTTCAGCACACCGTCGTCGCCGCTCACCGCCCAGGTCGCCGGCGCCGGCGGCGCCGCGTGACGCGGTGCGGAGGAGGGCTGGCCGCCGGGGGCGGGCACGGCGGCCGTCAGCGCCAGAACCTCACCTCCGGGTAGCGGCGCGAGGCCCGGTCGAGCAGCGGCCGCGACTGCTTGCGCAGGTGCAGGTCGAAGAAGGCGCCGACATACGCGCGGAGGACCTCCACGGTCCGCGGACCCGAGAGCGAGGAGTCCAGTTTGAGTCCGAGCTGCTGGGCGAAGAGCGGATAGTCGCAGAACGACCGGTGTTCCATGCCGTCGAAGGTGATCCAGCGCTTCCAGCCGGTCATGCGCTTCCAGTCGCGCCCCCAGGAGGTGTCGCCCCCGCCCGGCTGGTGGATCTTCCCCGCGCCCAGCATGAGGAACGGCCGGGACAGCCCCTTCTCCGGAAGCGGGATGAAGAAGGTGCCGTCCATGTTGATCCCGGCGCGGAACCGGCGGTCGCCGAGCATCGTCCAGGTGGCGCTGTTGCCGCCGATGGAGTGACCGGCCATCCCGATCCGGGAGGTGTCGATCAGCCCGCCGCCCTTCCAGGCCGGGTTCGGCCCGGTCAGCCGGTCGAGCACGAAGGAGACGTCCGCGACCCTGGTGCGGGTGACCTTCACGAGGCCGGGCAGGTCGACCGACTTACAGGCGACGCAGGTCGCGGTACGCCCGCCGGGCAGGGACGTGCCGAAGGACTCGTAGGTGTGGTCGATGCCCGCCACGACGTACCCCTTGCTCGCCAGGTCCTCGGCCAGGGCCGTCAGCGAGGAGCGGGGCACGGTGAAGCCCGGCGACAGCACGACAAGGGGCAGGCCGCGTTCGCGGCCGAGCGGCGCGGCGTCGAGGGAGGCGTTGGTGCGGGTCCTACTCAGCCGTACGGCGTTCGCGGGCACGGCGCGCGCCTCCAGCCCTTTCAGGACGAGGGCCGCCTCCTTCATGGTCATGTACGGCGCCCGCCGGCCGCTGGGCGCCTTCGCCGGATACCACAGCGAGACCATGAGCTCGCGGGCCTTCTCCTCGGGCACCCACGGGTCCGGGCGGGAGTCGTCCACCAGATGCAGCACGGTGGTGCCCACGGGGTGCGGTCCGGTCGGCCGGGGCAGCGCGAAGACCGCTGCGGGGTTGGCGGCATCCGTGGTGGTGGAGGACGCGCGCCGCCCGGTGGAGGGCATGGCGGCCGGCGCGGTGGCACCGGCCGCCACGGCGGGCACGGAAAGCGCGAGCATGGCGGCGCCCGCGGCCAGCGCGCCGCGAAGGATGGTCGTTGACATGGCGACCATGCTTCCCCCGGGTGGCCGCTGGCGACTCAGCCGAAAGATCCATTACGGGTTCCGACTTCCGGACAGGAGGAGAACCGGCTTCGCTCTCCCCCGCCGGCGACCATCCGCGCGGCGGGCACCGGCGCGAGACGTTGCCGGCATCGGCCCGAGGCGTGGCGGTTCCGCCTCGTAACGGCCGTATCTGCAGGTGAACCGGTGCCGCGGCGGCGTCTTGCCCGGGCGCGCCGACCTGCAGCGGAGTTAGACGAAGGTCTACCCCGCGCATCTACCAATGTCCTATGCCCGGCGAGTGGTCTCCGTTCCGAGAACGAGGCCAGGACCACACCTGGAGACGAGGCCGGCTTTCCCGGCCGCCGGGCGGTCGCTCAACGGACGCGTCGCCCGATGGCGACCAGCGCCACGACCGCCGTGCCGACGACGAAGGTCAGCGGGTCGAGCACGTCGGCGAGGAACAGGGCCGACCAGCACATGGTCAGGATCGGCTGGAGCTGCCGCACTCCCCGGGCGAGTCCGGCGCTGGGTGCCACGCGGACGCTAGGATGCCGCCGTGTCCCAAGAGACGTTGATCGTGGCGGTCGCCCAGACTTCTGCCCGCCTCGGTGACGTGACCGCCAATGCTCACGCGGCGGCCACGTCGATCCCCGTGGCCGTCGAATCCGGGGCGAAGCTTCTCATCTTCCCCGAGCTCTCCCTCGTCGGCTACGACCTCGACCTCCTGGACGACCCGGCGGCGTGGGTGACCGAGGACGACCCACGACTCGACGTCGTCCGGCAGGCCGCTCGGGACTGCGGGGTGACCGCGGTGGTGGGCGCGGCCTACCGCCGGGCCGACGGCACGGCGTGGCTCGCCTCGCTGGCGGTGCGTCCGGACGGAAGCATCCATGCCTACGGCAAGCAGAACCTGCACGGCCGCGAGCGCGATCTCTTCCAGCCCGGTGAGCCGGGTCCGCTTCTCGACGTCGACGGCTGGCGGGTCGCCCTCGCCATCTGTTACGGCGCCGGCGTGCCGGCCCACGCCGAGGACGCGGTCCGCCGAGGTGCGGAGGTCTACGCCGGATCGGTCCTGTACACGCTCGCGGAGGCGCGGCGGCTGGACCTCCACTTCGGGGCACGCGCCATGGATCACCGCATGTTCGCGATCGCCGCCAACCACGCCGGCACGGGGCCGGGCTGGGTCTCGTGCGGTGGCAGCGGGGTCTGGCACCCGGACGGGACTCGGCTGACGCAGGCCGCGACCGGCCCGGGGCTGGTCACCGCGGCGCTGTCGCGCGGCGAGCTGCTCGCCTTGCGCGACAGGGACGCGCTGGCGGGCTACCCGCGCAGCACGGTTCCCGGCGCCTCGCCCGCGTAGAGGGCCGAGATCGTCAGCGGCCGGCCGAGCGCCGCAGCTCGTCGAGGATCTCGAACTCCTCCGCCGTCAGGTCGGCGGCCACGCTCAGCCTGCCCGTGGACGTCTCGAGTTCGATGGGCGGCGGCCGCTCGGCGCTCTCCGGCACGACCTCGAAAAGCGGCTTGCGTTCGGGGTTGCTCACTGTCCCAGCATGCCACGGGATCACTGACGGGGTCGCCGGCCGGCCTGGCCAGGGAGCCTCGTGATGGGGACCGCCGGACGGCACCGCCCCGCCGCCGCACTCGATGTGATCAAGGCAGGGCGAGGCGGTGAGGGCATCTCCTGACGGCGTCCGAGGCGGCCGGTCCAGGCGGGCCGGATCCGTCAGGTGCAGGTGACGCTGTACGTGACAGGTTCGGAAACCGCCGTGTTGGGCGCGACGACCTGAAGGTAGCCGGTCACCCTTCCGCCGGTGGACTGGACGGCGCGCCAGTCCTTCCACTCCACCGTCCTGGTGAGCGGGCCGCCCTCGGGGAAGGTGATCCGCTCGGTCGGGCTGCTGGTGTTGTTGTCGAAGCGCCAGGCGTACTCGACCGGCACCGACGTAGGCGCGGACACGGTGATCGTCGCGGTGGCCTTCAGGTCGACGGGGCAGGCGCCCGTGTGGTTGGACGGCGTGATGGCGGGGTTCGTCACCGACGTCACCTTCCCGCCGGTGTTGGGCGCGGGCGGCTTGCCGTTGCAGGTCAGGGAGTACTCGCCGGGCTCGCCCTGAACCTTGGCGGGGCCGGTGACGTCCAGCCATACCTTGGCCGCGTGGCTCTTGGAGGTCATCCAGGAATGGGCGGCACGCTGTGTCCCCGGCTCGGTGAACCGGAGCTTCTCCTCCTGCCAGTAGCCGCCGTCGTCCCAGCGCCACCGGTAGGTCACGGTCAGCGGGTAGGTCAGGCCCTTGGGGGCGGTGACCGTCGCCGCGGCGGTGAGCTGGTAGGGGTTGGCCGTCGTGCAGGCGCCCGGTTCGCGGCTCCACGTGGTGACGGCCGCCTTGGACACGGTGAGCTGGGCCGGCTCCTCGCCCTTGCAGGTGACCGACCAGGTGATCGGCGCCGAGTCCTTCCAGTGGCCGTAGTCGTCGCCGGTCGCGACGGCGAACGCGGTCGATCCCGTCGTCGTGCCGTTCTCGACCCAGTCCCTGGTGTAGGTCCTGGTCCCCGAGATTCTCTCGGAGGTGAGGCCACCCGCGCCGGGGTACTTCCAGTAGTGCCAGACCACCACGGGCCCGCCCGTCACGGTGATCGTCGCCGTGGTCCGCACCGTCACGGGGCAGGCCCCCGTGTACGGCTGGGCGGGCGAGGCCACCTTGGTCTCGGAGAAGCTGATGTCGACGCACGCGATCGTGAACTTCACCGGTTCGGTTCGGGCCAGAGCCGGCGAGGTGACCTCGACCCAGGCGGATCCGCCGCTCGTCCTGGACGGATCGGCGACCGGCCAGGCGAGGGTGAGGTCCCTGGTGAGGTCGGTGCCCCTGATCTCGATCTCGCCGGGGACCGTGGTCCCGTCGCTGCGGACCCACCTGTAGGTGACCTTCGCCGGCTTCGACACCGCGAGGGTCGCGTGGAAGGTGAACTGCAGGGGCCTGGTGCAGGAGCCCTGGTAGCCGGCCGGGCTCACCCACGGGTTGGCCGCCTTCACGACGACCGGGGGCGGCGTCGGGTCGGTCGTGCAGGTGACGCGGTACGGGGCCCTGTTCGAGGTGCTCAGCACCCTGCCGTCCGGGCCCAGGATCTCGATCCAGCGCGTACCCGACTGGCTGGTCAGGAAGGCGCGGCTGGAGGTGACCGTACGCGTGGAGGCGTCGGAGAACCACAGCCGCTCGGTGCCGAGCGCGCCGCCGTCGCTGTCCACCCATCGGTAGGAGACGGCCGCGGGCACCCGGGAGACGGTCAGCCTGCCGGTGAAGCGCAGCGTTCCGCCGCCGACCGGGCACTTTCCTGCGTAGTCGTCGCCGGTCGCCTCGGCCGACGCCGTGGGTGCCGGCGGCGCCTGTCCTGGTCGCCTGGAGACGCCGGCGTCACGCAGGCCGGCGCCACAGGAGACCGTGTAGTAGGCGCGCTTGGAGATCAGCTTCTTCGGGCTGAGCACCTGGACGGCCTGCCAGCCCCGGGTGCTGCCGGTGAAGGAGCGCCGTTCCCGCAGCGTCACCTTCGCTCCCGCGCGGACGGTCTTCACCGCGCTCTTGCTTCCGTCGCTGCGGATCCAGCGGTACGTCAACCGGTCGGCCCCCTTGACCGTGACGGCCGCGGAGAACACGGTCGAGACCGGGCACTGCTCGCCGCCACGGGCCGGGGAGGCCTTGACCGCGGCGATCCTGACCATGGGGTCCGCCGCCGCGTTCGCGGGAGCGGTGAATACCCCCGCCGACAGGCAGAGAGCGGCGGCCAGCGCCACGGCACTCCGCCACCATAGGTTCTTCCTCACGCAAACTCCGATTCAGTGATGTAGCGCGCGTAGTCTGGCCAACGCGACTTGCGGGAGAGTGGGAAGCGGCTGCAAACGTCACCGTCCCGCCGCCGGCGGCCTGCCGCCGGGATCACGCCGCGGCGCGCACGCGCTGCAACGTGCGCACGCCCGCGACCGCGAGCGGCAGGAACAGCAGGCTGAACGCGCCGCCCACCACATACGTCAGGTCGATCGGGATGAACATCATCGCGACGAAGGCGCCGAGGTAGACGGCGCTCAGCCACCAGCCGACGACACCGGCGCGGGCGAGCCCGGCGCACACGGCGAGCAGGCCCAGGAAGGCGAACATCTCGGTGCCGCTCCACAGGGGCATGAACGCCGACCCGTCCACGGTGTCCGAGATCCGCACCGCGACGTCGAGCGGCAGCTGCCGGCCGAGGACCATCCGCCACCAGTCGTCGCGCACGGCGCCGGACACGTTCAGCAGCCCGAGGGCGGCGGCCAGCGCGCCGAACAGGGTCAGCCACCGCCCCTTCCTGCCGCGGACGAGCCCGGGCACGACCATCGCGCCCAGCGCGCCGGCGATCAGGCCGTAGTGCAGCAGGATCGCCGACAGCTCCGTCAGGAAAGCGTCGCGGGCCAGCGAGGTGATGTAGTCCACCGTCGAGTCGGAGTCCTGCGGTGGGCAGGTCATCATGCCGGCGAGCATGAGCAGGGGGCAGGCGATCAGGGCGGCACCGCCGGCGCGTCGCAGGAACCGGCCGGCTCGATCGGCGGGCTCGGCAGGCGCGGGCCCGGCGGCCGTCGCGCTGTGGGCAAGGGGGGGCATGTCGTACCTCCGGGCTTCGGTGTCGTTGGCGAAGGAACTCTCTCGCCGGGACGCCGGGCGGCGCGTCAGCCATTGCGTATCGTGACGGGTCCACGCGTCGGTGGACCGGCTCTCGCGCGGGTCCACCGTTCGAGGGACCCGCTGAGCGGCGGCGGTCCGCCGTCCGGCGGACTCGGCGGGCACCGGGCATGATTACCATCTGTAGCCATGACGATGACCCGGCTGAGGGACGCCCGCCTCATCCCGCTGGTGTTCGGCCCGCTGATCGGCGTCCTGTCCGTCGTGGAGACGAAGCTCGACGACTTCTTCGGCGCCAGCGCCGCGGCCACCTGGGTCTCGGGGATCGTGCTCGGCGTCGGCGTGGTGCTCGCGACCTGGTATCCGCTCGCCGGTGCGGCCATCGCGGCCATCTGCTTCCCGGTCGGCGTGGTGGCCTTCGACGCGCCGGGTGCCGGCGGTGCGGCGATGATCGGCCTCATCGGGGCGGTCGCCTGGGCCGGATGGCGGGAGCCGCCGCGGCGTTCGGCCGTCGCGCTGTGCGTCGCGGCCGTGTCCTTCGCCGGCACGTCGGTCGTCGGCGGCCAGTCGCTGTGGGAGCTGTTCTTCGTGCCGGCGATCCTGCTGCCGGGCTGGTACATGGGGCTGCTGGCGCGGCGCAACGGCGAACGCGCGGTGAAGCTGGCCGAACTGGCCGCGGCGCTGGACGCCGAACGGGAGGCCAACGCCCAGGCCGCGGTCGCGCAGGAACGCACGCGCATCGCACGGGAGGTGCACGACGCCGTCGCGCACTCGGTCAGCGTGATGACCCTGCAGCTGGGCGGCTTGCGCCGGCTGCTGGCCGATCGTCCCTCCGAGCAGGAGATCGTGGTCGGGCTGGAACGGCTCGGGCGGCAGACGGTCGAGGAGATGCGCGGCCTGGTCGGCATCCTGCGCGAGCGTCCCGACGGTGAGCGGCCGACGCCCGTCCCGTCGCTGTCCAGGGTCGACGAGCTGATCTCCGACGTCCGCGCCGCCGGCCTGGAGGTGCACCTGGACTCCCCCGCCGACCTGCCGCGGCTGCCGCCGGTGCTGGACCTCACCGCCTACCGGGTCCTGCAGGAAGCACTGACGAACGTGCTACGGCACGCCGGCGCGGCTCCGACCGCGGTCGCCATCGGATACACCGAGCAGGCGCTGACCCTGGAGGTGCGCAACGAACCCGGGCGGGCGGCGCGCGCATCCACCGCATCGCCCGCGAAGCGCGGCGGCCACGGGCTGGTCGGCATGCGTGAACGGCTGGCGATGGTGCACGGCAGCCTGCACGCCGCCCCGGAACCGGACGGCGGTTTCGCGGTCCGTGCCCGATTCCCGCTCCCCCGAACCCGGTAGGGACAGGCTCGGCCGCGCCCGTCCTTCCCGCTCGCCGTTCAGGCCTGCTCCTCGCCGAAGACGATGACCTGCCGGACCGCCTTCCCGTCGGCGAGCTGGTCCATCGCCTCGTTCACCGCCGAGAGCCCGATCCTCGCCGACACCAGCGCGCCGACCGGCAGCCTGCCCTCGCGCCACATGCGGGCGAAGACGGGAATGTCACGGGAGGGGACAGCCGACCCGAGATAGCTGCCGATGATGGTCCGTCCCTCCGCCACGAGCTTGAGCGGCGAGATCGACGATCGGGCGTCGGGCGCCGGAAGCCCCACGGTGACGGTGCGGCCGCCGGGGGCGGTCGCGTCGACCGCGCTCTCGAAGGCGCGAGCGTTCCCGGCCGCCTCGATGACGACCGGCGCCTTGATACCGAGCGCGGCGACCTCGGCGGGACTGTAGGTCGCATGGGCGCCCAGGTCACGGGCGGTGGCGAGCTTGTCCGGATTGCTGTCGACGCCGATGACCGTGACGCCGTCCAGGGCACGCGCGGTGATCAGCGCGGCCATGCCGACGCCGCCGAGCCCGACGACCATCACCGTCTGCCCGGCGGCGGGTTGGCCGGCGTTGATGACCGCGCCGCCACCGGTGAGCACGGCGCAGCCGAGGATCGCGGCGACCTCGGGAGGGACGTCGTCGTCCACCGGGACGACCGAGTGCCGGTCCACGACCGCGTACGTGGCGAAGGCCGAGACCCCGAGGTGGTGCAGGACCCTGCCGCCGTTCCGGTGCAGGCGGACGCCACCGGTCAGCAGCCTCCCCTCGTTGTTGGCCGCGCTGCCCCGGACGCAGGGCGTCACGCCGTCGGTGGCGCAGCCCTCGCAGGCGCCGCAGCGGGGCAGGAAGGTCATGACGACCCGCCGGCCGACGGCGATGTCGTCGACCCCGGCGCCGGCCTGCTCGACCACGCCGGCCGCCTCGTGTCCCAGGAGCATGGGTACGGGGCGCACCCGGTTCCCGTCGACGACCGACAGATCAGAGTGACACACGCCGGCCGCCTCGACCCTGACGAGGAGCTCGCCGGGGCCGGGCGGGTCGAGGTCGAGATCGCAGATCGTCAGCGGACGGGACTCGGCGTACGGGCGCGCCCGGCCGATCTCCTCAAGGACGGCTCCGCGGATTCTCATCACATCACCTCTCAGAGGCTCCAAGGTTGTCTTCACGATAGGTTCGTCGGGCGGATACGGCCCGGCCGGACGCCGGGCGACTCCCTCGCCGCGGCGGCTGGACGCCGGGCGGCTTCCTGTCACGGCGGCGGCTTTTCCACGCGAGGCGGCGCCGTGACTCTCAGGACGGGGCGGACCGGTGGTTGGCCAGCAGGACACCGGCGCCACCGAGAACCAGACCGACAACGGCGAGCGGATGCAGCACCTGGCTCACGAGGAGCCAGGCCAGCACCGCCGTCACCGAGGGAGTCAGGAAGAACACCGTGCTCACCCGACTGGCGGACCAGCGGAGCAGCATCATGTTGAGCAGGATGAACGACGCGATGGAGTTGACCAGCACCATCCACGCGACGGACGCGCCGAACGCCGTCCAGTCCGACACCCGCGGCGTCTCGACCGCCAGACAGACCAGCCCGACGGCGGGGGCGCTGACGAGAAGCTGCACCGCGGTTCCGGCCCGCACGTCCATGTCGGGGACGAACCGCTTCTGGTAGAGGGTGCCGGCGCTCAGCCCGAGCAGCCCGACCAGGCACAGCGCCACGCCCCAGCCGGACAGGCTCACCCGGTCGGCCACCGCGAGGACGACACCGGCCGCGCCGAGGGCGAAGCCGAGCCCCTGCCGCCTGGTGACCGTCTCGCCGAGCAGGCGCATGGCCAGCACGATGACCACGGGGCTGAGCCCCTGGACGAGGGAGACGACCGCGGCGGGGAAGCCCATGCCGAGCGCCGTGTAGAAGCAGCCGAACTGCAGGGCCTGGATCAGCAGCCCGGAGACGGCGATGTGCGCCGCGGCCCGGCCGCGTGGCCAGGGTGCGCGGGTGATCAGGGCGTAACCGGCGAGCAGCACCCCGGCCAGGGCGAAGCGCGCGAACATCAGCAGCAGCGGCGGAGCCGCCGCGACTCCCGGGATGCCGGCGATGAAGGCGCTGCTCCAGAGCAGGACGAACACGGCGGGCGCGACCGCCGTCAGCCGCGGGCCGCCGGGCGTCCTCCCGGCCGCCCCGCCACCTGGACCGCGGGCCGTACCGCGGGCCGTACCGCCGGACGTCCCTTCGGCTGCCCCGCCACCCGGACCACCGGCCACCCCACCGGACCTGCCTCCAGCCGCCCCGCCATCCGGGCCCCGGCCCGTACCGCCGGACGTCCCCACGGGTGCCGCGTCACCGAGGCCGCGGGCCGTACTGACCGGTGGCGGGCCGGGTGTCGCCGCCGGGGATCCGGGCGGCGCACCGGACGGCGGCCCGGGTGGGGGTCCGGGCAGGTCCGGGGTGACCGGCGTCATCGAGTCGTCCTTCCGTGCGAAGACCCACCGGTGGGGACACACGCGGCGGCCGAGGGGCGGCTGAGGGATGGCTGCGCCCGCCCCGCACGCCCGGCGCAGCAGAACGGCGGGACGGAGGGACGGAGGGAGGTGGTTCAGGAGGCGCGCAGGGCCGACCGGCGCAGCTCCCACAGGGCCTGCTCCGAGGTGCAGACCCCGGCGGCGCCGTGGCGGAGCGCCTCGGCCACGTCCGCCTCACCCTGGACGAACCCGGCCGCCAGGTACGGCACGCCGAGCTCCCTGGCCTGCTTCTCCACGTATCGCAGCACGACGGCGGGCATGAGCTGGACCAGATCGGGACGGGACCGGGCGATGGCCTGGACGCTGCGGTGCAGGTTGGAACGGTCGGTCACGAACACCTTCTGCATGGCCAGCAGTCCCAGGCTGCTCGCCCGCTCGACGATCGCCGCGCGGGTGGAGCAGATCCCGACCGCCCCGATCCCCTTGAGGTAGGTCAGGGCGCCGGGGTCATGGCCGAGGCCGGGGGTCGAGTCCATGTTGACGAACACGATCTTGTTCGCGGCCAGGGTCCGCCGGACGGTCGCCTCGAGATCGCCGAGCGGGACCGAGGCGAGGATGCCCAGCGGGGTCGAGGTGGTGGTGAACCGGTCCGCCATCTCCACGCCGACCAGCGACGCCATCACGGGGTGTTCCGCGAGCGAGGCCAGCAGGCGCCGGTCAAGGGGACGTTTCGGACGAGGGTTCACTGCTCCACCTTATGCGTCAGCCGTGCGCGGTTGTGTCGGCCTGGAACCGGCTGGGCAGCCCCAGCTTCCCCGGGTTCATGATCCCCTCGGGGTCGAGGGCCCGCTTGACCGCCACCAGGGTGCCGAAGCCGCCGGCCAGCGAGCGTTCGACGTACGGCGAGCGCAGCAGTCCGACGCCGTGGTGGTGGCTGATGGCGGCGCCGTGCCGGATGAGCACCTCGTTGGCGGCGTCCCAGGCGGCCCGGTACCACTCGCGGCGGCCAGCGCGTTCCACGTCGCCGCGCAGCGAGAAGTACAGGCAGGCGCCGTCGGTGTAGGCGTGCGACTGGTGCGCGGAGGCGCGCAGCGTCCCGGGGACCGCTTCGATGGCCGCCACCACCTGGTCGTAGATGGCCGTCAGCGACGACCACGGCGCGGCGATCTCGCAGGTGTCGGCGACGAAGCCGGGGCCTTTGGCGAAGCCGTCGCCGGACTTGCCGACGACCATCCGCTCGTCGAGCCACCGCGCGAGGACCGCGTCGCCGTCGAGCGTGACCGCCGCCCGCTCCTTGCAGACCTCCTCGACCACCGCCATGGTCGCGTCCACCAGTGCGGGGTCTCCCTCGTCGGCGATGAGCAGCAGGTTGGTGTCCCGCTCGCCGAAGTGGGTGCCGCTCTCGTGCGCGTCGTACAGGCGCAGTACCGCGGGGGTGGCGCCGCGCTGGAGGATCTCCCTGCACGCGTCGAGCCCGGCCGCGAAGGTGTCGAAGCCGTACGCGAGCCCCACCGCGTAGTCGGGCAGCCGGTGGGTGCGCAGCCGCAGCCGGGTGATCACGCCGAGCGTGCCCTCGGAGCCGATGAACAGCTGGCGCAGATCAGGCCCCACGGCGGCCCTCGGGTAGGTGCCGTAGCTGGCGGTGCTCCCGTCGGGCAGCACCACGTCCAGCCCGACGACCATGTCCTCGATCTTGCCGTACCGGGTGGACAGCTGGCCCGCCCCCCGGCAGGCCGCCCAGCCGCCGACCGTCGAGATGGCGAAGGCGGACGGCCAGTGCCCGGTCGTGGCGCCGTACGTCTCCTGCAGTTCCTTCTCGAACAGGTCGCCGAACATGCCGGCCTGCACCTCGACGATCATCGACTCGGCGTCGAAGGAGATGATGCGGTTGAGCCGGCAGACGTCCAGCACGACCCCGCCGAACACCGGCAGGGCGGCGCCGAGGACGTTGCTGCGGCCCGCCGAGACCGTCAGGGGGATGCGGTGCGCGTGGCAGAGCCTGACGATCGCGGCCACCTGCTCCTCGTCGGCCGCCTCGACGATCACGGCGTCCGGCGTGGCGGGGTGACCGTCCGTCTCGCCGATGGAGGTGCCCGCCCACCAGTCGCGGGTGCGCGTGATCACCTCGTCCCGCTCGGTGTGGACGGCGGCGGCGATCGCCCGCAGCTCGGCGACGACCGTGGCGGGAACCTCGACCACGGCGGCCTGCAGGCTGGCCGGGCCCGCGCCGGGCGGGCAGTCGGCGGCCCAGCGCGGCGGGGTGGGCGCGCCGACGACGTAGTCACCCCGGTTGAACGGGTGGGTGATGGTCTGCCTGCTGATCATGAATGTGCCTCCATCAGTACGGTCTTCTCGCGCTCGATGCCGGAGATGTAGTCGTCGACCTGCCGGGCGACCTCGTCGTCGGACAGCCCGAGCTCTCTCTGGAGCAGCCGGCCGACCTCAGGGGCGGCCTTGACCGACAGGTCGCGGGCGAACACCCGCATCCGGGTGCGGCGCGACAGCACGTCGTCGACGCTTCGCGCCAGCTCGCACCTGGCCGCGTAGACCACCTCGGCCCGCAGGTGGGCGCTGCCCTCGATGATCGGCTCGGCCAGGGTGGGGTCCTCGCCGAGGAGGTCGGCGACGAAGCGGGCCTCGGTGCCGTAGCGCTGTCCCAGGTGGGCGCCGAGCCCCCCGGTGGCTGAGGTGGCCTCGGCGTCGTAGCCGGCGCCGCCCAGCAGCGGGAGGCGTGCCGTACGGCAGCGGGCCCTGCGGCCGAGCACCTTCAGGGCCGCGTCGACCACGAGCTCCCCCATGTGGCGGCTGGTGGTGAGCTTTCCGCCGGTGACGGTGACGAGCCCGTGCGCGTCGGTCGAGATGCGGTGGTCGCGGCTCATGTCGAGCGTGGCTCCCTCCTTGCCGCCGACCAGGGGACGCAGCCCGGCGATCGAGCCGATCACGTCCTCGGGGCCGAGGTCGGCGTCGAAGGCGGTGTTGGCCCCGTCGAGGAGGTACTGCATCTCCTCCCTGGTGCACAGCACCTCATCGAGGGATCCGTCGTAGTCGGTGTCGGTCGTCCCGACCACGACCACGTCCCCCCAGCGGGTGCAGGTCGCGCGGCGGGCCCGTCCGGGGACGGGCACGGTCACGGTGCCGTCGATGGGCAGCCGCGTCCAGGGCACCACGATGTGCACTCCCTTGGCCGGACGGATCCGGGGCCGGTGGCCGGGATCCGACAGGGCGTCGAGCGCGTCCGACCAGACGCCGGTGGCGTTGATCACGACGCCCGCCCGCACGTCGATCTCGCGGCCGTCGACCTCGATCTTCGCGCCGCGCACCCGGCCGCCCTCGCGGACCAGGCCGCGGCAGGCGGCGCCGTTGATCACGGTCGCTCCGAAGTGCGCCGCGGTCCGCGCGATCGTCAGGGTCAGGCGCGCGTCGTCGGTGCGGCTGTCGTAGTAGAGCAGCCCGCCCTTGAGCTGTCCTGCGCGCAGCCGCGGGGCGCGGGCGAGGACTTCGGCGGCGCTGAGACGCTGGTGCAGCCTGCCGATGCGCCATCCTCCCGCGAGGTCGTACGTCCACAGCAGGCCCTCGAAGGCCTTGGCGATGCGCGCGTCGAAGACGCCGTCCTGGGCGAGCACGGGGAAGACGAACGGCAGCCGCTGCACCAGGTGCGGGGCGTTGTTGCGGAACCGCTGCCGCTCCAGCAGCGAACGCCGGACCAGCGGCAGGTTGCCCTGCTCGATGTAGCGCAGGCCGCCGTGCACCATCTTCGACGACTTGGAGGACGTGCCCGACGCGAAGTCGTCCCGTTCCACGAGCGCCACGGTCAGGCCGCGGGTGACGGCGTCCAGCGCGGTGTAGCAGCCGGTGATGCCGCCGCCGACGACCAGGACGTCCACGGGCCGGGCGGCGAGCCGTTCGATCTGTTCCCTGCGGTCGAGCGCGAGCGCGGTACGGCGGATGGCGCTGTTCGTCTCTGACCTCGCCTTGCGTGCGGGAAGCCGGATCACGAGGGTGATTCCTCCTGTACGTCGGGTTCGGGACCGCGGGAGCCCGGCGTGCCGGGGCCGGCGGTGGCGGTGTGGCGAGCCAGCAGGTCGCGCCATGCGGCGCGGGCCGCCACCCGCTCGCTCTCGGGAAGGGTGGGTTCGAAGACGGGGGCAGGCCGGAGGCCGGCGACGGCCGCCGAGACGTCCGGCCACAGCCCGGCGCGCACGCCTCCGAGGTAGGCGGTGCCGCGGAGGCTGGCGGTCTCGTGGTCGCGGGCCCGCCGTACCGGCCGGCCGATCAGGTCGGCCTGGCTGGACATCAGCACGTCGCTGCCGGCCAGCCCGCCTCCGCAGAACAGGTCGGTGACCGGCCTGCCCATGACGTCCTCCACGCCTTCCAGCAGGTCGCACACCGAGTGCGCGAAGCCGTTGAGGACGCCGCGGGCCAGCTCCGCCCTGGTCGTGGACAGGCTGAGGCCGGTGAGGACCCCCGTGGCCTCCGGCGACCAGACCGGGGTGCGCAGTCCCGCCAGTGCGGGCAGGAACATCACCCGGGTCGGCCCGGTGTGCTCGCGGGCGAGTTCGGCCAGCTGGGCCGGCGAGCCGAACAGCCCGATCTCCTCGCACAGCCAGCGCATCGCCGAGCCGGTCGTCGAGGCGTAGCTCTCCAGGCTGAACACGGAGGTGCCCCGCGACCGCCAGCCGACGAGGGTGAGCACCCCCGGCACCTGGCGGCCGGAAGCGGGCGGCCGGTCGCCGGCGACGGCGTCGAGGAACGTTCCGGTCCCGTGGACGCTCGTGGCCTGGCCGGGCCGGTGGGCGCCGAGCGCGATCATCGCCGCGTGCTGGTCGCCCATGACGGACAGGATGGGCAGCCGCACGCCGAGCACGGACGGGTCGGTGGCGCCGAAGTCGCCGTCGTCGTCGACGATCTCCGGCAGCAGGTCGGGCGGGCAGCCGAGGAACTTCACCCACGGCTCGTGCCAGCCGCCCGTCCGCAGGTCGTAGGCGCCCACGGCCACGGCGTTCGTGGCCGACATGACATGGCGCGCGCCCCCGGTCAGCTTCCAGACCAGCCAGGTGTCGACCGAGCCGAAGGCCAGCCTGCCCTCGTCGTGGGCCCGCCGGAGGGCCGGGTCGCCGGCGACCTCCTCGGCCGCCCACAGCAGCGGCGCCCGGGAGCCGACCGGCCGGCCGGTGTGCTCGACCAGGTGCGCGTCCCACTCCGGCTCCCACTCCCGCAGCCGGGCGGCGTACCGGCGGTCCTGCCACACCACGGCCTGGCTCAGCGGGGAGCCGGTCACCGTGTCCCACAGCAGCACCGTGGCGCGTTGGGTGGAGAGCGACACCCCGGCGAGCTCCACCCCGTGCGCGGTCGCCCACTCCATCGCCTCTCGGCAGACCCGGACGGTGTCCGCCCAGATCTCCGTCGCGTCCTGCTCGACCCGCAGGTGGTCGGGCGAGCGGACCGAGAGCGGCAGGTAGGCGGCCGGTGCGGCGGTGCCGTCGTCGAGGACGACGGCGGCCCGGGTGCCCGTGGTGCCCTCATCGATGCTGAGCACGCCGCGACGGCGTTGCCTTGTCATGCGCGAAGGTCCTTTCATCGTGTCCGTACCGGACACCGTTCAGGCCGACACCGTCGTACGCTGCCGGAGGCTGATCGCCTCTTCCTCCAGGTTCACCGCGACTCGGGTGGGGTCCCACTTGATGGCCAGGCAGGTGAGCAGGCCGACCAGCGGCACCACCGACAGGACCATCAGGCTGTTGCCCACGCCGATGCCCGCCTGGAGCTGCGGGAACAGGTACAGGCCCGCCACCGAGCCGAGGCTGCCGAGCATGCCGGTCACGCCGGTGCCCAGCGTGCGGATGTCGCTGCGGTACGAGAGCGCGGCGATCGACTTGCCGTTGGGGCCCGGTCCGGCGGAGTGGAAGAAGATGAACAGCACCGGCAGCAGCGCGGCCAGCGCGACGGGCAGTTGCTTGAACGTCGCGCCCATGACCAGCAGGGCGACGAACACCATGGCGTAGCCGGCCATGGAGCTGACCCGCAGGCCGAAGCGGCGGCCCGCGTAGGCCGACAGGCAGCCGCCGACGATGCCGACCGCGTTGAAGGCCATGGAACCGAGCGTCGCCTTCTCGAACTCGCTGCCGAACAGCTCGAGGCTGATGACCGGCAGGTACCAGCCCACGGCGAAGTACTGCATGGCCTGGGTGAGGGAGATGGCGGTCGACAGCACGGTCCTGGGCAGGTAGGGCTTGCGGAACAGGACACCCGCGTCCCGGAACCCGACCGGGTGGGCGCCCTCCTGGGCCGGCCCGGTCTCCCGTGCCCCTTCCTGTACGGCGAAGCCGTACATCCGGCGCAGGTTCGCCACGGACTCCCCCAGCCTGTTCTTGGCGGCCAGCCAGGTGGGGCTCTCCACCAGGAACAGGCGCTGCAGGACGAGCAGGACGAGCGCGAAGGCCGCCGACGAGCCGACCGACCAGCGCCAGATGTCGGCGCCGACGTCGAAGTTGTAGAACAGCAGGGTGAGCAGGAGGTTGGTGGTCGTCGCGGTGTACCAGACCCCCTGCCAGAAGTTGAGTCTGCCCTTGAGGGAGGCGGGGGTGTACTCGGCGAGCAGCGCCATCGCCACGGCGAAGTCGACGCCGTAGGCGACGCCCACCAGGGCCCGCCCGGCGAAGACGGTCTCGAAGTCGGAGCCGACCGCGGTCAGCACCGCGCCGCAGGCGAAGACGACCTTCGTCATCAGCAGCGGCTTGACCCTGCCGATCCGCGCGGCGAGCCAGCCGCCGAAGGGGTTGGAGATGATCGCGATCGCGGGGGCCATGGCGGTGAGCACGCCGACCTGCGTCGGCGACAGGCCCAGTTGCTTCACCATGGGCGACAGGCCGGCCCCCAACGCCGCGTTGGAGTAGGCGTCGAGGAACAGGCCTGCCAGGGCGAGGAACCAGATCCAGTTCGCCCGGCCGCTCAGGCGCTTGAGGGTGTCGATGAGGTCGGCAGCGTCTCCCGCGTTGCGGATGACCGCTGGTGCCGTGTTCGCAGAGCCGTCGTTCATGCTCAGCCGCCTTTCGGGGGGTGTCCCTTGCCAGCGGTCCAAGAACGACAAAAAGCACAGACGAAGACCACTGACAGGGATGTCTTCGTCTGTGCCTGTCGGTTAGCGGGACGTTAATCGCGTAGTGTCCGATATGTCAAGCATGATGGGCCGGGTGTGAGAGGTTCCGGCACCCGTCCTAGAGTCACCCGTCATGGCATATGTTGTGCAAGCCGTGTGGACCGCGCGCGACGGCGAGGAGACCGCCGTCGCCGACATCATCCGGACCATCACCCCGCTGTCGCGCCAGGAACCGGGCAACCTCTCCTACCAGGCCCACGTCGCCGTCGACGACCCGCGGCGGTTCATGATCTACGAGCGGTACGTCGACGCGGCGGCCTTCGAGGCCCACCGCGCCTCCCCGCATTTCCAGAAGTACGTCGTCGGTGACTGCCTGGCCCGCCTCGCCTCCCGGGAGGTCGTCGCCTACGAGCCTCTCGACCCCTGAGCGAGCCGGGCGGTCAGGCCGGATTGCCGGCACAGGTGGGTCAGGCCGTAGACGGTGGCGTGCGCCGGTTCGGACGCCACGCGTACGGGCATGCGGAGCGTGCTGCGCAGCCGGTTCAGCAGCCGCGTCTGCCCGGCGCCGCCGCCGGTGACGATCAGGCCGCCGTCGCGGACCGTCGCACGCAGGTGTGCGGGCATGCGGTGCAGCAGACCGGCTGTCATGCGGACCACGCTGTCCACCGTGGGCCAGGGCAGGCCCGCGCGCGTGGTGGCGCTCAGTTGCAGGGCCACCGCGTCGGTGATGGCGCCGTCATGGATGACGACGGCCTCCACGACGCCCGCGCCCACGTCCAGCAGCAGGCACGGCCGGGGATCGGTCACATCGAGACCGGCGCCGACGGCGGCCGCCAGGGGCTCCTCCACGAGCACCACCGGGCACTCGGCCGCCTCGATGACCGCCGTGCGCAGCGACCGGCGCTCGCTCGCCGTGGCGGCCACCGGCACGCCGACCAGTATCCGCTCCAGCGGCCAGGCTCCGGCCAGCCGCGCGTCGTAGAGAACGATGTCGACCAGCCGCCGGCAGGCCGCCGGATCGGCGACCACGCCGTGCCGGATCGGCCAGCGCAGTCCGGAGGGCGCCGTGGTCCCCGGCGCCCCCGCGGGGACCGCCGAGAGCCGCTCGGCGATCGCGAACGTTCCCGAGGTCAGCGACCTGGTGCGCACGGTTCCGAGGTCCAGGACCGCGTAACCGCGCACGTCACGGCGGCGCCGTCCGGTCTGCTCGCCGGTGCGTGCGGCGGTCTGGGGCGGGGTGCTCATGCCGACGCCTCCCTCTGCGGAGGTACGGCGCAGCCGTCGCAGGCGAGCCGGTGCGGCGCGCGCAACAGCTGCTCGTAAGGGATGAACGACGTGCAGTCCGTGCACACGCCGTAGCGCTCCCTGTCCATGCGGTCGAGTGCGGCCTCGATGTCGGCGACCTGCCGGTCCGCGCGCGAGGCACGCCCGCCCGTCGCGGGCGTGAGGGCGGCGAGCTGGTCGTGCAGCAGCCGGCGCAGTTCCTCCAGCTGCGCCAGGTGCCGGTCGTAGTGCTGGAGGTGAACGCGGACTGATCTGACGTCGGCCATGACGATGATCGGCTCCTTGCTTGCGGGGAAGGCCACGCCGCGCTGGACGTGGCGATGCCGAGCTCCCGGCGGCGCCCGCGACGCGGCCGCGCGTGCACACCCGGGCATGCACAGCGGGCCTCCCGGCGTGCGAGCGGCCGGAGACAGGAAATCGAAGGACGCGACTAGATCAGCGGAGGACTGCGCGAGCCGGCGGCGCGGTGCGCCTCCTGCTGAGGATGGCGGATGGCGCCGGCACCGGGTTCCGGCCCTCCCGGCGACGGGACCTGGCCGGTCTCCGGCCGCCGTTCGGCGCGCAGCGCCGTCCACAGCGACGACACATGGCGCGCGGTGACACCGGAATTCCGCGGCGGCAGGCTGGACAGCAGAGCGTCCTCGGCGCCCGGCGCCCAGGACTGGCCGGAAGCGTCGGCCGGCCGCAGCGCCACGCCGTGACCGGCGGGAAAGGAGCCGGCCAACAGCAGAGACAGCAGGACCAGGCCGATCACGCCGGTGAGCGCGACGGCCGCTCGTGGTGTCCTCCACGGCCCCCTTGTCATGCCCCCGACCCTAGCCCAACCTGCGCGAAACCCGACATCCGGGCGAAACGGGCACC
The DNA here is from genome assembly GCF_040610675.1 of Nonomuraea sp. NPDC003804. NCBI lineage: Bacteria > Bacillati > Actinomycetota > Actinomycetes > Streptosporangiales > Streptosporangiaceae > Nonomuraea > Nonomuraea sp. NPDC003804. The sequence goes on along the minus strand of NZ_JBEXMT010000008.1, from coordinate 164,482 downwards.
AGGTGCGGCACGCCGATCTTTGCAATTCCTCCACATCTCATGGGCCATACCTGCACACGACCTTCCTATCGTGGGGCCGGTGACGGTCTTCGAGACGGGCCCGTCCGGTCGCGAGCGACCCGGACGGCGGCTCCCCATCTGGATTCCGCTGCTGTTCATGGGCGTCGTGACGGTGGCGCTGCCGGCGATGGAGCTGCACATCGGCCGGCTGTCGACCACGCTGTGGATCCTCACTCCGGTGGTGACGCACGGGGCGTACGGCGTGGCGCTGCTCGTCTACGTGCTCGGGATGAAAGCCCTCGCCAGACGGGGCGCGCCGGCCGGCGCCGTGGGTCTGCTCCTGGTGGTCATCGGCATCGCCGGCCCCGTGACCCTGCGGTCCTTCCCCGAGTTGCGCATCCAGGCCCGTTTCCTGCTCGAGCGGCCGGCGTTCGACGAGGTGGCCGCCCTGTCGGACAGCGGACGGCTGCCCGCGTCGCAGCTCGGCGGCTACCTGGGCGCGCGGCTGCCCGACCGCCTGTGCTTCGTCTCGGCCACCTGCCGGGTCAAGACGATCGGCACCAGCGGCGGGCGGCCCGTGCTGTTCGTGCCGGACTGGCTCGGCATCCCCGACGACGCCGTCGGCTACGCCCGTTTCGCGGCTCGTCCCGGCGGCGAGACCTTCGACGGGTACGGCATGCGCATCTGCCCGACCGTCGAGCTCGCGGACGGCTGGTGGTGGATGGGCCGCTGCCCGCCAACCCGCTGACTGGACGTGGCGGTGGAAGAGCGGCGCTGCTATGTCGCCCCGGTGAAGCGCGGGTGTGTGGTGGTCGCGGCGTCCTGTCCGGCCAGGTCCAGGGCGGCGAGCCAGCATGCCGCTCCCGCCGTGTCCCGTGCGGTGCTGACGCGGTGTCCACGCAGCAGTTTCATGACGGCGTCGCGGACGGCGCCTTCGCTGGTCAGGACGCTGCCCGCCAGCACGATCGGCCCCTCGCGATGCAGCCGGGACACGGTGGCCACCAGGCGGGCGGCGGCGGCCTGGACTATCCGCGCGGCCGCCGGGTCCCCCAGCGCGGCCGCCTGCCCGATCAGGGGCGCGGCGGCGGCGAGCGTCATCCGGTCGGCCTGCGCCTGCCGGACGATGCGGTCGGCTCGCCGCCGGGGCGGGCCGGTCACGCCGAAGTGCCGGCTGACCAGGTCGACCAGGGGTCCCGGCGGTGTGCCGCCGTCGAGGGCGTGGACGGCCGCCCGCACTCCGGCACGTCCGAGCCAGAAGCCGCCGCCCTCGTCGCCGAGCAGCCAGCCGAGGCCGTCGGCGACGGCCTCGACGGCGCGGCCGGTGAAGCGGGCGGCGGCGGCCCCTGTCCCGGCCAGCAGCACCGTGCCCGAGGGGGCGGGCGTGCCGGCGGCGTAGGCCACGTCCACGTCGCTGACCAGCCGCGGGGCGTGGGCCAGGCCGTGCTCGGCCCAGACCTGCCGGAGCACGGCGGCGAAGGAGCCGTCCGAGCCGGCCACCCCGGCGACGGACGCGGTCACCGACGACGGGTCCAGACCGCCCATCGCCTGGCGCAGGGCGCTCGCGATGGCCGCGGCCGCCGCGGCGTCGCCGTGCGCGGCCGGGTTGCCGCCGCCGGCCGTGCCGTAGCCGGCTCTGGCGCCGGACAGGGTGTGGACGGCGACGCGGGTGGAGGTGCCACCCGCGTCGACACCGGCGACGAGCATCAGCGCACCAGCCGCGCGGCGCCGGGCGCGAGGACGAACGTGGCGCCGATGGGCTCGTAGGACCCGGTGGCGGGGTCGAAGGCGGCGGCCGGGCGGGCGAGCGTCACCTCGGTGGGCCGGTCGTGGCGGGCGTTGCACACGAACAGGTGCCGCTCGCCGTACCGGCCGACCACGACGTCACCGGCCGGCACCGCCCCGTCGGCGGCCGGCGCCGCGCCGCGTGGCACCGGGCCGGTGTGCCCGGCCGACCGCCACGGCAGCCGGGCCAGCTCCTCCCCCACCGGCCGCAGCCAGCCGGTGTTGAGGTCGCGCACGATCCCGTAGCGCTCGGTGGGCTGCCCGCCGTCGACGAGGGCCGGCTGGAAGCCCTCGCCGCGCGCCGGATCGGGCGTCCAGTAGGTGAAGTACTGGATGCCGGTGTAGCCGTAGGCCAGCGCGGTGTTGACCTGCCAGGCCAGCTCGGCGGCCGTCGGCGTACGGTGCCCGTCGTAGGCGAGCGTCTGGACGTACATCCACGCGGGAAGGCCGGCCCGTCGCGCGTGCGCGCGGATCACCGCCAGGTCGGCGAAGTAGCCCTCGTCCTCGCCGGTGGACAGGAACGGATAGCGGTCGAAGGAGACCACGTCGGGACGGACGGTGTCGACGAAGCCGCCGACGTAGGAGTCGTAGGACCCGGTGACGTGGCTGGGGAACAGGTTGACGTAGGCCAGGTGCCCGCGGGCGCGCACGGCCGAGACCCCGGCCGCCAGGCGCGGGAAACGCTCGGGCAGCGGTTCGTCCATGAGGCTGACGCCCCGGAACGACGGGTGCCCCGCGTAGTCGTCGATCACCCGGCCGATCAGCGCCCTGGTCTGCTCCTCGCCGGGGTCCAGGTCGCGCATGAGCACCTCGACCCGCGGATCGGAGGCCACGAGCACACCGAGGCCGGTCTCGTCCGCGCAGGCCAGGGCGTGCCGCAGGATGACCGTGTCATTGAGGTAGTTGCCGGTGATGACCAGGTCGATGCCCGCGTCGGCGATCTCGCGGTACCTGGCCACGGTCGTCTCGTGCGGAGGCGGCGGCCAGAACGCGGCGATCGTGAGGCTCACAGCGCACCGGTCCTGATCCGCCCCGCGTAGCGCGCGGCCAACGCGTCGTTGTGCGCGTCGGCGCCCGGGATGTTGGCGGACAGGTAGGTGGGCGGGACGGTGCCGGCCGCGCCGATCAGGCCGATCGCCTCGGCGACCATGAGCTGGACGGCGGTGGCCGAGGTGATCGAGGAGATGCCGCACACCGGCCCGTGCTCGGCCTCCAGGACGGCGTCGCCGTACGGGGCGAGGTTGTCGATCACGACGTCGGCCAGCTCGAACAGCCGCTCGCCCGAGGGGTGGCGGGAGGTGATGGCGGTGGTGTGCGCCAGGGAGGTGATCGCGATCAGCGGCAGCGAGCGCTGCTTGACCAGCCTGGCCATCTCCACGGTGGAGCCGTTGCCGCCGGAGTTGGAGGCGATCACGAAGACGTCGGCCGGCTCGATCCTGTGCAGGGCGAGCACCCGGTGGGCGGTGTGCGGGTCGCGCTCGGCCAGCGGGTCGAACTCCTGCGGGGAGGCCGTGCCCAGCACCACGGGATCGCGCAGGGTCAGCCGGTTGGTCGGGATGAGACCACCGGCCCGGCCGGCCACCTCCAGCGCCACGGCCTCCGAATGGCCGGTGCCGTAGGCGTGGACGACGCCTCCGGCCCGCACCGCCCCGGCGATCAGCGCCCCCGCCCGCCTGATGGCGGGCAGCTGGCTCCTCGTCAGCTCGTCCAGGCGCCGGCGCGCCTCGTCGGCGAAGGCCATCACAAGATCCATGAAGGGTTCCTCAACGGTTCATGCCGGCGGTCAGGCCGGCGACGATCTGGCGCGTGGCGATGACGAACAGCACGACCAGGGGGATCGTCGTCATCACCAGTCCGGCGAAGAGCGTTCCCCAGTCGTTCTGGAACTCGCCGAAGAAGTGGGTGAGCCCGACCGGCAGCGTCAGCCTGCTCTCGTCGCGCATCAGGACCAGAGGGTAGAAGAAGTCATTCCACAGCGGCACGAACTGGAAGACGACCACGGTGGCGACGGCCGGCCGTACCAGCGGCAGCATCACGTGCCAGAAGGTCGCCAGCGGGCCGGCGCCGTCCAGCGCGGCGGCCTCGTCCAGCTCGTGGGGCAGCTGGCGGAAGAACGCGGTCAGCACGAAGACGTTGAACGGGATCGAACCGGCCGCGTAGACGAGGATCAGCCCCAGCAGCGTGTCGACCAGGCCCATGCTCTCCATCAGGTAGAACAGCGGCAGCACGCCGAGGTGCGCGGGCAGCGTCATGCCGGAGATGAAGTAGGCGGTGAACAGGCCGCGCCCGCCGAAACGGCCGCGGCCCAGCGGGTAGGCCGCCAGCAGCGACACCGCGGCGCCCAGCAGCACCGCGCAGACCACGACGATCACCGAGTTGCCGACGTAGGTGGAGAAGGAGGCCTCGGTCCACGCCTTGGCGTAGTTGCCGAACCACGATCCGCCCGGCAGGCCGAGCGGGTCGTCGAAGATCTCGCCGGTGGGCCGGAAGGAGCTCAGCACCATGACGATCAGGGGCGTCATGGAGAAGACGGCGTAGCCCCACAGCAGCAGCCTGATCCACAGGCCCTGTGCCCTGGTCATGCCTTCCTCCTCAGCACCCATTCGAGCAGCAGGGTCGAGCCGAAGACGAAGGTGAACATGAACACCGCCAGCGCCGAGGAGGTGCCCAGCGCGTTGACGTCGCCCGAGGCGAAGGCGGCCCGGTAGAACAGCAGGCCGAGCACGTCGGTCGCGCCCGCCGGGGCGCCGTTCGAGCCGCCGAGGGCGTAGACGAGCGCGAAGGTGTTCATGCTGCCGATGAAGCTCAGGATCGTGACGGTGCCCATCGCCGGACGCAGCAGCGGCAGCGTGATCTGCCGGAACACCTGCCACGAGCCGGCCCCGTCGGTCCTGGCGGCCTCGCCGTACTCCTGGGGGATGCCGCCGAGCGCGGCGCTGAACAGCAGCATCGGGAAGCCGACCCACTGCCAGGTGGTGATCAGGATGACGGTGGGCAGCGCCGTGGCGGGGTCGCCCAGCCACGGGACGGCCAGCTGCTCCAGGCCCGCCCCGCGCAGCAGCGAGTTCACCGGCCCGAAGGTCGGGCTGAGCAGCAGCGTCCAGAGGTAGCCGATGACCAGCGGGTTGACCAGGTACGGCAGGGCGAACATGGTCTGCAGCGCGCGCTTGCCCCGCCGTACCCGCGACAGGGCGAGGGCGAAGGCCAGGCCGAGGGTGTTCTGGACGAGCACGCTGCCCGCGAACAGCAGGGCGTTGTGGCCGAGCGCGGGCAGGAGCTGGTCGAGGAAGGAGCCGGACAGCAGCCCCGCGTAGTTGGCCAGGCCGGCGAAGCCGTCGCGCAGCGTGCCCTTCCAGGAGAACACGCTGTAGCTGAGGGCGGTGAACAGCGGGTAGACGACGAAGAGGGAGTAGAGGAGGAGGGCGGGGACCAGGAACAGGTACGACGATCCCCGCCGCGGGCCTACAGCCATGTGGACACGCTCTTGTCGAGCTGCTCTGCCGCCTCCCGGGCGGTGATGCGGCCCAGCAGCATCTCCTGCAGCGACTTGGAGAAGACGACCTGCGAGGAGGGGTTGCCGTAGGCGAACTCGTTCATGAAGTAGGCGGCCCCCTGCTGTTCGAAGGTGGTGGCGACCTCCTTGAGCAGGGCGTCCTTCGGGGTGACGCCGGGGACCGCGGAGAAGATGCGCAGGGTGTCGGTGAAGAGCTGGCCGTAGTCCTTGGAGGCCAGCCAGGCGGCGAACTTCAGCGCCTCGGCCCTGTTCCTGCTCTTGGCGTTGATGCCGTACGAGCCGTCGGTGAAGCCCGGCATCAGGCCCGGCCCGTTCGGCGCGGGCGGCGTGAAGACGCCCAGCTCGATGTCCTTGGCGTGCTGGCCGAAGAAGTTCAGCTCCCACAGGCCGCCGGGGAACATGGCGGCCTTGCCCGAGGAGAACAGGATCTGGGCGTCGGTGTAGGACACGCCGGCCACGTCGTCGGGGAAGTACGGCTTGAGCTTGTTGAGCTGGTCGATGCCCTCCACGAACGCGGGGTCGGCGAACTTCTTCTCCTTGGCCTTGACCGCCTTCAGGAAGTCGTCGCCGCCCCAGTGGGCGGTGCCGAAGATGCCGGCCACGACGGGCAGCATCCAGTCGTCCTTGCCGCCGAAGGCGAACGGCACGATCTTGGCGGCCTTCAGCTTCCCGGCCGCGGCGATCATCTCGTCCCACGTCCTGGGCGGGGAGATGCCGTGGTCGGCGAAGATCTTCTTGTTGTAGATGACCTGCAGCGTCTGCACGGCGAACGGCACGCCGTACACCTTGCCGTCCTTGTCGCCCTTGGCGGCGCGCAGCACCTTCTCGTCGTAGGCGGCCAGCCCCGGCACGTCCTTGACGTCGAGCGGCAGCAGGCGGCCGGCCTCGACGAGGGGTTGCAGGTTGGCTCCGGCGCGCAGCCAGGCCAGGTCGGGTCCGCTGTCCCCGGCCAGGCCGGTCGACAGGATGGTGTCGTACTCGGTGGCGGTGGTGAAGGAACGGGCGTCGACGTCGACGCCGGGGTGGAGTTTCTCGTACTCGGTGAACATCTTGTCGTAGTCGGCGTCCGGTCCCCACCCCCAGACCGACAGGGTGACCTTGCCGCCGGGCGCGGTGGAGGTCGAAGGGGAGGTCGAGGTGGAGGTCGAGGGGGCGCAGGCGGTGGCGGACAGGAGGGTGAGGGACAGCAGGACGGCGGCCGTGCGGGGGGCCAGGCGCATGGGGGGCTCCTGAGTCAGCGTTGGGGCAGGCGATGCTTGGCGACCGCGTCCGTCGCCGCGGTCAGCAGCTGGTTGCTGGTCTCGTGGGTGCGCTGGACGACGCCGATGTACAGGCAGTCGAGGACCAGCATCTGGGTGTGGCGGGCGGCCACGCCGCCGGCGCGGAAGGGGGTGTCCTGCGCCGCGGTCGTCAGCACGATGTCGGCGGCCTCGGCCAGCGGGCTGCGCGGGAAGTTGGTGACCGCGACGGTGGTGGCGCCGCGCTGTCTGGCGATGGCCAGCGGCTCGACGACCTCCGCCGTGGTGCCGGAGTGGGAGATGCCGATGGCCACGTCACGGTGGTCGCGCGCGTTGGCGCTGCAGACGGCGCTGTGCACGTCGGTCCACAGCGCGCACGGCCGGCCGATCGCGTGCAGCCTGAGGTGCAGGTCCATGGCCACTCCCGCGCTGCCGGAGACGGCGAAGAAGTCGATGAACCTGGCCCGTACGAGGGCGGAGACCGCCCGCTCCACGGCGGTGACGTCGAGCTGCGCCGCGGTCTCCTCCATCGCGCGCATGTCGCTGGCCAGCAGGCTGCGCAGCACCATGCTGAGCGGGTCGTCAGGGGAGAAGGCGATGACGCTGTCACGCGGGCTGGCGTTGGTACGGCCGAGCTCGGCGGCCAGCGCCAGCCTGAGCTCGGGGTAACCGGCCAGGCCCAGCTCGCGGCAGAAGCGGGTGATCGTGGTCAGTGAGGTGGCGCAGCGTTCGGCCAGCTCGGTGATGGTGGAGGCGGCCACGGCGGCGGGCTCGGCGAGGATCGTCTCGGCGATGCGCTGGTGTGCTGCGGTGAGGGTGGGCGCCACTCCCCTGATCCGGGCCAGGATCCCGGTGGCGGTAGGTGAATTATTCTCCGTGGACGTGGCCATGGGAGGAAATTTCCCGTACTCACTGTCGCAATGTCAAGAGTTCACCTCGACGCCTTGGCGTATCCACCTGTCCGATGTGAATAATTCCCTTCGACGATCTCTTATCAAGAGAGTCTTTACTTCGTCCCGAAGGCGTGTCTACGCTCGCCCCGACCAAGCCCTGAAGGGACGCACATGCGCAATCTCTTAGCCGCGCTGGTGCTGGGCGGCGCCACCCTGCTGCCCGCCCACGCCGACACGGTCGACATCCAGCTGCTCGGCATCAACGACTTCCACTCCGCCCTGCCCACGAGCTTCGCCATGACCCCGGACGGCCCCGTCGAGGCGGGCGGCGCCGAATACCTCGCCGCCCATCTCGACCGGCTCCAGCGGGACAACCCCCAGGGCACGCTGCGGCTGTCCGCGGGCGACAACATCTCCTCCAGCACGCTGGCCGCCACCGCGCTGCACGACGAACCCGGCATCGAGGCGCTGTCCATGATGCGCCTGGACGCCTCCAGCGTGGGCAACCACGAGTTCGACGAAGGACTGGCCGAGCTGCGCAGGATGGAGGAGGGCGGCTGCCACCCCATCGACGGCTGCGCCCTGCCCGGCTTCAAGGGCGCCGCCTTCCCCTACCTGGGCGCCAACATCGTCGACACCACCACCGGCAAGCCCGCCTTCCTCCCCTACGTCGTCAAGGAGGTCAAGGGCGTCAAGGTCGGCGTCATCGGCGTCAGCTACACCAACACGCTCAAGGAGGCCCCAGGCCCCACCGCGCCGCTCGAGGCCCGCGACGAGGCCACCGCCGTCAACGCCTACACGGCCGAGCTCAAGGCCAAGGGCGTGCGCACCATCGTCGTCGTGATCCATCAGGGCGGCGGGCAGACCGGCGGCGGCCTGCCCAACCAGTGCAACAACCTGGTCGGGCCGATCAAGGACATCGTGCAGAGGTTCGACCCCGAGGTCGACGCGGTGATCTCCGGACACACCCACAACGCCTACAACTGCGTGGTCAACGGGATCCCCGTCACCCAGACCTCCGGCCACAGCCGCGAGGTCACCCGCATCGTCCTCACCGTCGACCGCGCCACCGGCGAGCCCACCGCCGCCAAGGCCGACAACATCACCGTCACCCACGACATCAAGCCCGACCAGCGCATCGCCGAACTGCGCCGCAAGAGCGACGAGCACGCCCACCGCCTGCTGGACCGCCCCGTCGGCATGCTCCACCGCGACCTGACCGCGGTCAGGAACGCCGCCGGCGAGTCCACCCTCGGCCACGCCCTGGCCGACGCCCGCCTGCACGCCACCTCCTCCCCCGACACCGGCGGCGCCCAGATCGCCGTCCAGCCCCCGTACGGCGGCGGCATCGCCGGCGACCTGTGGGTCTCGCCGACCGGCAACGACATGCCCAACCTCGTCACCCACGGCGAGGCGCTGCGCGTGCAGCCGTTCAGCAACATGCTGGTCACCATGACGCTGACCGGCGCCCAGGTGGAGCGGCTGCTCGAACAGCAGTGGTGCGGCCAGGGCACCCAGCGCGTGCTGGGCGTCTCCCAGGGCCTCACCTACACCTACGACAACGCCAAGCCCGCCTGCGACAGGATCGACCCGGCCTCGATCAGGCTCAACGGCACCGTCATCGACCCGGCGGGCAGGTACCGGCTGACCGCCAACTCCTTCATCGCCTCCGGCGGCGACGGGTTCACGGTGCTGACCGAGGGCACCGAACGGGTCGAGAAGGTCCGCGACATCGAGGCCTTCGAGTCCTACATCCGGGCCGTCAGCCCGCTCCAGCCGCCCGCACTGGGCCGCGTCACCCGGGTCAACTGACCCTCGGGACGGCCGCGCCGTGGCGGGACGCCACGGCGCGGCCGTCCCTTCGTTCCCTGGTCGCGCTACAGGCCCCGGTATCCGGGATGGACGCCGGGGGTGAGCCCCTGCTGGGCCGCGACGGCCTCGAGCATGGCGGTCAGCGCGGCGCGCTGGTCGTGGTCGAGGGCCGCCAGCAGGTCGTCCTGGTGCGCGGCGCCCAGCTCGCGGACGGCCCCCATCAGCCGCAGCCCCTCACCGGTCAGGTGCAGGGCGTAGTTGCGCCGGTCGGCGGGGTTGCGCCGCCGTTCGACCAGTCCCTTGCCCTCCAGGGCGTCCAGCAGCGTGACGACCCTGCTGGGCACGACGCCCAGCTCCTCGGCCAGGGACTGCTGGCTGCGGCCCGGCGCCGTGATGATCATGCGGAGCAGGCCGATGTCGGCCGGGACCACGCCCAGCTCGGCCACGCGCTCGGCGAACCGCCTGGCGGCGTGGGCGCCCACCTGGGCCAGGAGGAACGCCGCGCCGGACGGCGGCCTGTCGTCAGCGGTCGGCATGACGAACACGATAGCGCGTCACGAAAATAGTTCTGTGCTATAAACGATTCATCTAAGAGAACGGATTCGTGACATGACCTTCCCCACGCCCGAACGGCTCATCCGCTTCCAGCACCCCGAGAAGGTGCTCGGCTACCTCGGCCCGCTCGACGAGGACCGCCTCGGCCCGCTGTTCGGGCTGCCGGCCGAGCGCTTCGGCGCGATCCGCCGTGAGCACGCCGCGCACGCCCGGCGGCTCGCCGAAGACCTGCTCGCCGACGACGACTTCGCCGCCGCCGTCGACCGGCTGCCCTTCGCCGCCGGCCAGCGGGTGGTGGCCGTCGGCGAGAGCACCACCGCCGACCTGCTGTCCTGGTTCGAGATCCTGCGTCACCTGCTCGACCTGCGCCGCCCCGGCCACGGCAGCACGCTGGTCAACCTGGCCGTCTCCGGCCAGAGCACCACGCAGGCGCTGGGCGCCCTGCCCGCGCTGGCCGCCCAGCGGCCCGACTGGGTGCTGTGCATGCTGGGCGGCAACGACGCCATGCGCGTCGGCGGCACGAAGGACACCCAGGTCAGCCTCCCGGAGACCGAACGCAACCTGCGCCTGCTCCGCCAGGCGGCCCCGGCCGCCACATGGCTCTGGCTGGCGCCCACGTCGGTGGACGAGGCTCGCGTCACCGCCTACCAGCCGTTCCAGCGGGCACGTCTGAGCTGGGCCAACGAGGACCTGCGGGCGATCGGCGAGGTGCTGGCCGCCATGCCCGAGCAGGTGGTGAGCCTGGCCGAGCCGGACCACGAGGACGACGGACTGCACCTGTCGCCGGCAGGCCAGCGGGCGCTGGCCGCCGCGTTCGTCGCGAGCCTGGCATGAGGATCCTGCTGTTCGGGGCGAGCGGCGGCACCGGCGCGCAGGTCCTGCGGCAGGCCACCGAGGCCGGGCACGAGGTCACGGTCGTCGCCCGCGACCCGGCCTCGGTACGGCACGACACCGTGGTGGCCGCCGACGTCCTCCGGCCGGAGACCTGGCGGGCGAGCCTGGACGGGCAGGAGGCCGTCGTGTCCTGCCTCGGCACCAGGGACCGCCGCCGCCCGACCACGGTCTACTCCGAAGGCACCGCCGGCATCCTGGAGGCGATGGGCGAGTACGGCGTGCGCCGCCTGCTGTGCCTGTCGTCGGCCGGGCTGGACATCCCGCCGGACCTGCCGCTGCCGCAACGGCTGGTCGTCAAGCACGTCATCCAGCGGCTGTACCGGTACGCCTACGCGGACATGGCCGAGATGGAGCGCCTGGTGAAGGACAGCGCCGCCGACTGGACGATCGTCCGGCCGCCGATGCTGACCGACGGGCCCGCCACCGGCGCCTACCGCTTTTCGACCGACGGCGGGCTGACCGCGGCCAGGAGCGTGTCCAGGGCCGACCTGGCCCACTTCCTGCTGCACCACCTGGACGACGCCGCGTGCGTACGCCGCGTCGTGGACATCTCCTCGTGAGCCGTCTACCACGACGGGCGTACCCCGGCCGCCTCTCCCGGGCGGATGCCCCGGCGGGCGGCCGCGGCCAGGCTGAAGCCATGTCCAACTCCCAGCGCTTCGGCTACGGCGTGGCCGCGCTCCTGCTGGCCAGCAGCGCCTTCCACCTGCTGGTGTACGCCGTCGACGGCGGCGGATGGGGCGGCCCGGTGTCGTGGCGCAAGCCCATCCTGTTCGGCTTCTCCTTCGGGGTGACGCTGATCAGCCTGGTCTGGATCGCCGGACGGTCGGGGCTGAGCCCCAGGGCGAGCCGGCTGCTCGTCGGCACGCTCGCCGTGGCCAGCCTCGTCGAGACCGCGCTCATCGATCTCCAGCGCTGGCGCGGCGTGCCCTCACACCTCAACTTCACCACCCCCTTCGACGCGACCGTCTCGGCCGCGCTGGCCGCCGTCGCGATCGTGGGTCTGATCCCCTCGATCATCATGATCATCGTGGTGGCCTGGCGGCGCTTCGACGGGCCGCCGAGCATGCGGCTGGCGGTGCGGGCCGGACTGGCGGTGCTGTCGCTGACCCTGGTCTCGGGGGCGGCGCTCATCGCCAACGGCCGGGCCATCGGGCTGCCGCCCCAGGCCACCGACCTGTCGATCTTCGGGGCGGCGGGGCAGCTCAAGGTGCCGCACGCGGTGACGCTCCACGCGGTGCAGGTGCTGCCGGCGCTGGCCTGGCTGCTCACCCTGACCGCCTGGAGCGAGGCGGCCAGGGTGCGTCTGGTGGCGGTGGCGGCCGCGGGCTACGGCGGGGTGGTGCTGGTCTCCGTGCTGCAGGCGGCCGCCGGGCTGGCCCCGGCCGACGTGACGGTGGCCTCCGGCGTCCTGCTGGTGGCCGCGCTCGCGGCCATGGCCGGCGCGGGGACCGCCACGCTCGCCCGCCTGCGCCCGCCTGGCCGGTAGTGCAGTCGGTTCAGCGCACCGGTTCGCCGACGCCCAGCAGGTTCCCCTCGCTGTCACGGAACCAGGCTCCGCGTTCGCCGCGCGCGCCCTTGCTCGGATAGTTCCCGTCGATCTCCGCGATCCCGTCCCTTGTCCGGAACCCGGGGACGTCGACCTCTTCGAACACCACGCCGCGCCGTCTGAGTTCCGAGACCGCCGTCTCGATGTCGTCGACCTCCCAGGCCATCTGGGTGAAGGTGCCCGGCGAGGATCCCGTCGACTGGAACACGACGAACTCCGCGCCTTCACACCGGTAGAGCAGCCCGCCGGGCCGTTCGTCGACGGGCTCCAGACCGAGCCGCTCGGAATAGAAACGCCGCGCCCGGTCCAGGTCCTGGGCTGGAAGCCTGGTCGCCACGCGTGCCCGGGACAGCACGTTCCTGTCATCCGCGTTCATGTCTCCACTGTTCCACGGGCGGCGCCCGGAGGAGCGGAGGCGTCCCGCCGTCGCGGCGTGGACATGGCGTGCCGAGAAGCTCAGCAGGCGATCACCTCGAGCGGGATGTCGAGAACCCGTCGGCGGCTCCGACGAGTGCGTGAGAGACACCCGACGACAGGAGTTGCACAGATGGGCAAGGTCACCTCTGACATGGCGATGTCCGTGGACGGTTACGTCGCGGGCCCGAACCAGAGCCTGGACAACCCGTTCGGCGAAGGGGTCGAGGAGCGCCTGCACCGGTGGATGTTCGAGGAGCCCGAGGCGCACGCCGAGGTCATCGAGGCCATCACGGCGGCGGGCGCCTACATCATGGGCCGCAACATGTTCGGGCCCGGCCGGGGCGACTGGGACCTGGACTGGAAGGGCTGGTGGGGTGACGAGCCGCCGTACCACGGCCCGGTGTTCGTCCTCACCAACCACCCGCGCGAGCCCCTGGAGATGAAGGGTGGCACGACCTTCACCTTCGTGACCGACGGGATCGAGCCGGCGCTGGCCATGGCGCGCGCGGCCGCGGGCGACGCCGACGTCGCGATCGCGGGTGGCGCCCACACGGTCAACCAGTACCTCGCGGCGGGCCTGATCGACGAGCTGCGCCTGCACATCGCGCCGGTGATCCTCGGCGCCGGCGAGCGTCTGCTGGAGGGCGCCGGGAGCGTCGACCTCGAACCCGTCCACGTCTCGGGCACCGGCCTGGTCACCCACGTGACCTACCGGGTGGTGCGCGGCTGAGCGCGTGACCACGGGGAGGCGGGGCCGGTCCCGCTCCGCCTCTCCACGTACGGCCGGCGCACAACGCCGGGGTCCGTCCACGGGGGGTCAACATTCGGCCACCAGTTGCCCCGGCCTCTTGACCGGCCAAGAAAAGCGACGGAGAGGATGAGAAGGTGACACTCTGGACGCCGGACCCGACCTTCTATCCGTCGCCGCGCGACGCCGCGGCCGCGCCGGCCGAGCGGTACGCCTACGTCGCCGCCTTCGACCGTCAGGCTGCCAGACCCGACGCGATGGCCGTCATCGACGTCGATCCCGACTCCCCGGGGTACGGCGGCGTGGCCGGCTGGACGGACCTGCCGTACACGGGCGACGAGCTGCATCACTTCGGGTGGAACGCCTGCAGCAGCGCGCTGTGCCCCAATGCGCCGCACCCGCACGTCGAGCGCCGCTACCTCGTCGTGCCCGGCCTGCGTTCCTCACGCATCTACATCCTGGACACCAAGGACCGCGTCAGCCCCGAGGTGGTCAAGGTGATCGAGCCGGAGGAACTGGCCGCGCGGGCCGGCTACTCCCGGCCGCACACCGTGCACTGCGGGCCCGACGGCCTGTACGTCTCCGCGCTCGGCGGGGCGAACGGCGAGGAGGGCCCCGGCGGCATCGCCGTCCTCGACCACCAGACGTTCGAGGTACGCGGCCCCTGGGAGGCCGACCGGGGCCCGCAGCACCTCGCCTACGACTTCTGGTGGCACATCAACCACGACGTACTGATCAGCTCGGAGTGGGGCACCCCCTCCATGATCGAGAACGGCGTCGTCGGCGAGCTGCTGCTCGGCCGGAAGTACGGTCACCACGTGCACTTCTGGGACCTGCGCAAGCGCCGCCACCTCCAGGCGGTCGACCTCGGCGACCAGTACCAGATGACCCTCGAGCTGCGCCCGGCCCACGACCCGCGACGGACCTACGGCTTCGTCGGCGTGGTCGTCAGCGTCGAGGACCTGTCGGCCTCGGTGTGGACGTGGTTCCAGGAGGACGGCCGCTGGCAGGTGCGCAAGGTGATCGACATCCCCGCCGAGCCGGCCGACCCGGCGGACCTGCCCGACCTGCTCAAGCCGTTCGGGGCGGTGCCGCCGCTGGTCACCGACATCGACCTGGCCGTGGACGACCAGCGGCTGTACGTCTCCTGCTGGGGCACGGGCGAGCTGAAGCAGTACGACGTCAGCGACCCGTTGCATCCGGTGGAGACCGGCTCGCTGCGGATCGGCGGGATCGTGCGCGGCGACCCGCACCCCGCACTGGACGAACGCCTGCGTGGCGGCCCCCAGATGGTGGAGGTCAGCAGGGACGCCCGGCGCGTCTACGTGACCAACTCCCTGTACGGCGCCTGGGACGACCAGTTCTACCCCAAGGGCGTCGGCGCCTGGATGGCCAAGATCGACGCCGAGTCGTTCACGTTCGACAAGAGCTTCTTCCCGCACGGCGACGACTTCCGCGGCCTGCGCCCGCACCAGGTCAGGCTGCAGGGCGGGGACGCCTCCTCGGACTCCTACTGCTACCCGTGACGCTCGCGGCCGCCCTGCTGCTCGGGGCCCTGCACGGGCTGAATCCGGCCATGGGCTGGCTGTTCGCCGTGGCCCGCGGCCTGCAGGAACGCAGCAGGGCCAAGCTGCTCGCCTCGCTTCCGGCGATCGCCGCCGGGCACCTGGCCGCCGTCGGGCTGGTCGCCGCCGTCATCGTGGTGACCGGCTCGCTCACCACTGGCCGGGTGGTGGCGCTGGTGGGCGGGACGGTGCTGGTCGGGTTCGGGCTGTGGCGGCTGCTGTCCAGGCGGCACTTCCGCTGGGTGGGCATGCGGCTGTCGCTGCCGCAGCTGGCCGCCTGGTCCTTTCTCATGTCGTCGGCGCACGGCGCCGGGCTGATGCTCATCCCGCTGTTCGCCGGGGTGAACGCCGCCCACGCGGGGCACGCCGGGCACACCGGACACGCCATGGGCGGCAGCATGGCCATCGCGCTGGCCCACACGCTGGCCATGTTCGTGGTCGCGGGCGTGGTGGCCGTGATCGTCTACGAGGTCGCCGGATTGACCATCCTGCGCCGCGCCTGGTTCAACGTGGACCGCATGTGGGCGGCCGCGCTCATCGCGGCCGGCGTGATCACCCTGGTCCAGGCCTGATCGCGGGCGCGCCGGCGGCGGGCCGGAACGCTCTGACTCATCCCTTAACTCCCGCACCGCCGCTCTGATACGATCTTGACCCACTTCACTGGCTGGAGACTTCGTGACCGAAGCGGTGGCCCTCTTAGCTGAGGACCCACGAGTGGTCGGGCCCTACCGCCTGGAAGGGCGGCTCGGGCTGGGCGGGCAGGGCACCGTCTACATGGGGCGGGACGGCGACGGCGGGCTCGCGGCGATCAAGCTCCTGCATCCGCACCTGATGGCCGACCCGCGGGAGCGACAGCTCTTCCTGCGCGAGGTGGAGACGGCCAAGCGGGTCGCGCCCTTCTGCACGGCCCAGGTGCTCGATCTCGGGTTCGTCGGCGACCGGCCGTACATCGTCAGCGAGTACGTCGACGGACCGTCGCTGCAGAACGCCGTGCGGGACAACGGGCCGCGCGGAGCGGCCGCCCTGCAACGGCTGGCGGTCAACACGGCGACCGCCCTGGCGGCCATCCACGAGGCCGGGGTGGTGCACCGCGACTTCAAGCCCGGCAACGTGCTGCTCGGGCCCGACGGGCCGGTCGTCATCGACTTCGGCATCGCGCGGGCGCTGGACCTCAGCCAGTCGGTCATCAGCAGCCGGCCCATCGGCAGCCCCGCCTACATGGCGCCCGAGCAGATCGCCGGCGGCGACGTCGGGCCCGCGGCCGACGTGTTCGCCTGGGGCGCGACCATGGTCTACGCGGCCACCGGGGAGCGTGCCTTCGCCGGCGACTCGATCCCCGGGATCCTGCACGGCATCCTGCAGGGCGAGCCGGACCTCGGCGGGCTGGAGGGCGCGCTGCGGGAACTGCTGCGCGAGTGCCTGGACAAGGACCCGGCCCGGCGGCCCACCATCGTCCAGGTGATCGAACGCCTGCGCGCGCTGCCCGCCCCCGCCTGGCACGCCGCCCGCGGCGCCCGGTCGGGCGGCTTCGCCGTCCCTGACGTGCCCGGCGTCGGCTCCGGCGCCCCGACCGCTCCCGGCGCCGCCGTCGCGGGCGGTCCTGCCGTACCCGCTCGGAAGGGGCGGCGCGGCCTGGTCCTCGGTACGGCGGGCGCGGGCGTGCTCGTCGCCGCGGCCGCCGCCTACTTCGCCCTGGCGCCCAGCGCCTCCGGCAACCACGCCGGGCAGGCGAGCCAGGCGGCGACCGTACCGGCGGTGGCGCTGCCGTCGTCTTCCGTGGTGCCCGTCGAGCCTTCTCCCAGCGCGCCCGAGACGCCGACCCTCGATGACACACCCACTCCGAAGACGAGCAAGCGGTCGCAGTCGGCCAAGGTGGTGCCCCGCGCGAGCGCCGCCCCGCAGGAGGCGCCCCGGCAGACCCGCAAGACCACCACGACCTCCGACGCGCCCACCACCACACGCACCACGAAGCCGACCCGCAAGCCCGTGACCGCGCCGATCGGGACCACGCCGCCGCGCGACGACGACCCGCCCCCGCCGCCGCACAGCGACCCGCCCGCGCCCGCCCAAGGCTCGATCACCTTCAACGACGCCAACGCGTACTGCGCGGCGCAGGGCCAGAGCATGGCCGGCGGCACCTGGGACAACCTGTGGTGCTTCGGCGGCGCCGGGGCGCGCATCAGCGCGACCACGGTGTGCCAGTGGAAGTACCAGGGCCGCAACGCGGTCGCCGAGCAGCCGCCCAACACGTGGTCGCG
Organism: Nonomuraea sp. NPDC003804; assembly: GCF_040610675.1. Classification (NCBI taxonomy): domain Bacteria; kingdom Bacillati; phylum Actinomycetota; class Actinomycetes; order Streptosporangiales; family Streptosporangiaceae; genus Nonomuraea; species Nonomuraea sp. NPDC003804. The sequence goes on along the minus strand of NZ_JBEXMT010000008.1, from coordinate 147,257 downwards.
GGAGGTGACCTGTCGGCTGTCATGACCGCCCCGACCGGCCGCGACACCGCTCGTCCCGCGTCGTTCGGTCCCCTTCCCGCGAGCGTCCCCTCGGCTGGAGACGGCGGTGACGAACGGCGGGGCCCGCGTCCAGGTAACACCAACAGCTGTTCCGTTGTCCTCCAACTTGGCGTACGGCCCTCGCGTTCGGGTACCGGGGAGCGCCAGGAAGGGAGTAGCCATGACATCGGACGCCATCAGCATGATCACCGCGGACCACCGCGACGTGGAGCGGCTTTTCGACCGGCTCAAGAAGGACACCGAGGACCGCCCCGCGCTGCTGGCCGAACTGGCCGCCAAGTTCGTCGCCCACTCCAGGGGCGAGGAGGAACTGATCTACCCGGAGATCGCCAAGACCGTTCCCAGCGAGAAGGACCAGGTACGCGAAGGCGCGGAGGAACACCACGAGGCCGAGCGGATGCTGCTCAGCCTCCTGGACGTCGACCCGGACACGCCGAAGTTCGACACGCTGCTGGACCAGCTCGTCCAGGCGGTCAACCACCACGTCCAGGAGGAGGAGAGCGAGATCCTGCCGGCGCTCAGGAAGGCGGTTCCCCGCCGGCGGCTGGAGGAGCTCGGCCGGGCCTTCAGCGAGCGCAAGGCACAGGAGATCCAGCACGGTCTACCCGTGGGGAACGGCAGGAAGTCGGGCAAGCGGACGCGGGCCGGCGGCGGAGGATCCACGGGGATGAGCAAGGAGGAGCTGTACCACCGGGCCCAGGAGGCCAAGATTCCGGGCCGCTCGTCCATGACCAAGGAAGAGCTCACCAAAGCGCTGCAGAAGAGCGGGAAGGCCTGACGGGCCGGGAAAACCGTCCGGCAGGGGTCGCTCGTGACCCCTGCCGTCCAGCGGGGGTCGCTCCTGACAGTGACACATGCGCGACCTGGCCACGCGCGCCCTGGTCCGGCGCCGCGGGTGACGATCAGTCCCCGCCGGCGGGTCTCGTTCGGCTCGATGGTGACGGGCGCCCGCGCCAGTCGGAGGGGAGGATGAACTCCCACCCGGGTTGCCAGCGAGGCGCCGCCTCGACGAGCGCCGTCAGGTCGGCGCCGCCCAGCAGGCACTCCAGCGCCCAGCGGTTGGCGGAGTGCGCGATCACGAGGACCCGGCCCCCGTCCCGGCGGGCGAGCAGGTCGTCCAGGAAGTCGGCTGTCGCGGCGAGCACGTCGCGGTAGCTCTGCCCGCCAGGAAAGGGCACGTCGACGTGCCGCACCCGCAAGGGGGCGACGAGCGCCATGGGACTGCCGTTGAGCTCCCCGTAGTCGCACTCCCGCAGACGGGGGTCCTGGTTGATCGGCATCGTGGTTCCGGCGAAGGCGATGCGCGCGGTGTTCACCGCCCGATCCAGGTCGGAGGTGAACACCGCGGCGATGCCGTCGTCTCGGCGCCGGTCGCCGAGTTCGCGTGCCTGCCTGCGGCCGGTGGGCGACAGCAGCCCGGGGAGCCGGCCGGTGGCGATCCCCGCCTCGTTGTCGGTCGTGGTCGCGTGGGTCTCGTAGACGATCTGCAAGCTCATGGCCCCATGCTGCCCCGCTTGCCAAGGCACGGCCTGACAACCTACTATGACAATTAGTTGAGAAGGCGGACCGATCGGGTGCGACAGGCGCGGAAGCCCCGATTCGAGCATGCCCGGCATCTTCCCCGTGGATGCTGGGCATCCCCCTGTTCCCGCTCGGCGCGGACCGCCGGCGGCCGCCGGCGAGCCACCGGCCCGCGGTGTCCGATCCAACGAGACGGGCTCGTAGATCCGCCGGCTCTCAGGCCTGGTAGACGGGGTAGCCGTAGCCGACGACCTGCGAGGCGGCCCTGATTCGCTGCTCCACCCTGCCGTTGCCGGTGTTGCCTTCGATCGTGGTGATGGTGCCGTCCCCGTTGTCCTTCTTGACCAGGCCCATGTGGTCGATGCCGCTGACGCTCTTGCTGCCGCTCCACGAGAAGTACACGACGGCGCCCGGCTTGGCGGCGGTTCCCCACCGCCGATTGTCCTTGAACCACTGGGCCCAGGTGACGGTGTAGGCGTCCCAGCCGACCGTGGGTCTGGCGCCGGCCTTCTCGCCGACCCAGGCCACGAACATGGCGCACCACGGCGCGTTGGTGTAGGCGCGCAGGCTGCCCCCGTCGCGCTGCAGCGTCTCGCTCGCCCGCCGGGACGACATGTACCAGCGGTGGAAGGGGGTGCCGCCGCCGGAGGCGTTCTCCTTCACGCCGAGCTGCGACTCGGCCACCTTCAGCACCGCCGCGGCCGTCGCCGGGGTCCGCTTCTCGGCCGCCGGCGCCGGGACGGCGACGGGACGGGAGACCTGGGGGCGAACGTCGTTCGTGTGGTCGGCGAGGGCGGGACCGGCGCCCGCGATCGCGCTTGCCGCGACTGTCAGGCCCAGACCGATGCGGGACAGGGTCGCGGGCATACGGAAGGGAAAGAGGGCAGGCCTCGACATACTGGGGTTTGACTCCTTGTTTCCTGCCGCCCACCGGGACAGGTTCGGGCATGGAAGTGCCCTACGGCGCTGTGTCGGTGCACGCGCCACCCTGGAGAGATGTGGGTTCCCGGCTCCGCGAGAGTGCGGACTCGGCGGCCGCGCCACGTCGGGCCTGAGGCTCCGACCGGTGGTCACGAATTCATCGGTATGCAGGCGGCAACCTGCCGCCTGGCGTCGCCTCAACGTAAGCGAACCGTATAGAGCGATGCAAGGCCGGACCGCGAACGTCTCACGGGACCGCCTGCGCGACAGGGGTTCGCGAGGAAATTCTTTACCTTGGCGAAGGCCGTCCCGACTGGCCGGGCAACGGCCTTTCCGGCTGTTTCCAGGACCCGCTACGGCGCGAGCGCGCCGTCGCCGCCGGGGACCCGACTCACCGCCCACCCTGCCCCGGGCCACCCCGCGACAACCGGGCATAATCGGAGGAAACCCGCAGGTGGGAGGGGGTACGCATGATGCGCGGCCTGGGCGACCTGGAGTCCACGATCATGGAGCGCATGTGGTCCTACCGCAAGCCCGCGTCGGTCAGACAGGTGCTGGAGGACCTGCGCCAGGAGCGGGAGATCGCCTACACGACGGTCATGACCGTGATGGACAAACTCCATACCAAAGGGCTCCTCTCGCGGGAGCCCGTCGGCAAGGCCTACATCTACGCCGCGACCTCCACCAAGGAGGCCTACACCGCCGACCGCATGCGTGAGTCGCTGGCGCGGAGCGGCAACCAGGCGGCCACGCTGGTGTACTTCCTGCAGCGGCTGACGCCTGAGGAGGCCGACGCCTTCGAGGCGGCGCTGCAGATCTTCCAGCCGAGGGACCGGCAATGACAACGGCCGTCCTGGCGGTGTACGCGATCATCGCCGCCATCCTGCTGCCGCGGGTGGTGGGGCGCGCGCGCTGGGCCGACCGCGCCCCCAGTCTGGCGATCGCCCTGTGGCTGGCCGCCACCACGTCCGTGGTCGTCTCCGTCCTGCTGGCCGCGTTCGCGCTGGCGGTCCCCGCCTCCATGGTGGGCCAGGGTTTCGCCGCGGTCTTCGACCTCTGCGTCGCCCTGTTCGGGCAGCAGCCGGGCCTGACGTCGACGACCACCGGCATCGCGCTCCTCGTCGCGGGCGCCCTCGCCGTACGGATCACCTGCTGCGCCACCGCCGTCCAGGTCCGCGTACGGACCGAGCGGCAGCACCACGCGGCGATGCTGCGCCTGCTCGGCGAGCGCGACCGCTGGCTCGGCGCCATCGTGCTGGACTACGACGAGCGGCTCGCCTACTGCCTTCCCGGCAGGCCGGGCGAGGCCGTCATCACCACGGCCGCCCTGCGGGCGCTCACGCCGGGGCAGGCCGAGGCCGTGCTGGCACACGAGCGGGCGCACCTGCACGGGCGTCATCACCTGCTGCTCGCGGGGGCGGAGGCGCTGGCCAGGTCCTTCCCGCGCATTCCCTTGTTCGAGCGCACCAGGAGCGAGGTGGCCAGGCTGCTGGAACTGCTCGCCGACGACGTGGCCGCCCGCCGCCATCCGCGCATTCTCATCGCCACCGCGCTGGTGCAGCTGGCCACCGGGCGCGCGCCCGACTTCGCGCTGGGCGCGGGAGGCGACACCGCGGTGACGCGCGTGCGCCGCATGCTGACCCACCAGGCGCCGCTCACGCCCAGGGAACGGCTGGGCGGCCTGCTCGCGGTGGCGCTGCTGCTCACCGGGCCCGCGGCGGTCGCTCTCGCTCCCGGGTTCGGCGACTTCCTCACGCATCACTGCCACGAAATCCTTCTCGGCTGCTAGACCTACGATGATGCGTAGTAGGCTGCGGCCGTACGTCTGGGACATCAGCGAGGTCGTCATATGCATGGAACGCGTTTCCGGATCCGCGCCGCGGCGGTCGCCGCGGCGCTGGTCGCGGCCACCGCCGCCTGCGGCACCGGCAGCCAGGCTCCGGGCCGGGACCCGGGTGTCGGCCACATCCACGGCCTGGGCGTCGATCCGGCCGACGGCGCCGTCTACGTCGCCGGCCACTACGGGCTGTTCCGCGTCAAGGACGGCCGGAGTGTCGAGCGGGTCGCCGGCCGCGTCCAGGACCACATGGGGTTCACGGTCGTGGGACCGAAGACGTTCCTGGCCAGCGGCCACCCGGGTGAGGAGGCGGCCGCCGCCTCGCCGCACCTCGGTCTCATCCGCACCACCGACGGCGGCCGGACCTGGGTGACGGTCTCGGAGGAGGGCACCGCGGACTTCCACGCGCTGGAGCAGTCCGGCGACACCCTGTACGGCTTCGACTCCCAGTCCGGGCAGCTGCGCCGCAGCGCCGACGGCGGCCAGAGCTGGACGCCCGGAGCCGAGGAACCCCTGATCGACCTCGCCGTGGACCGCGGCAAGGTCTACGCGACCACGCCCGAGGGGCTGAAGGTCAGCGAGAACGACGGCGCGGCCTTCGCGAAGGTGGCGAACGCGCCGCTGCTCAGCCACATCGCCGCCCCCGCCGAGAACACCCTCGTCGGGCCGGGCGCCGACGGCCGCGTCCACACCAGCCGTGACGGCGGCAGGACATGGACGGCCGGCGGCGCGCTGCCGGGCGCCGTCAGCGCGTTCACGGCCGTCGACGCGCGGCGGCTGCTGGCCGCCACCGAGGACAACACCGTCCTGGAGTCGAAGGACGGCGGCCTGACCTTCTCCCCGATCTTCCGGCCCCCGACCGGCTGACCAGGAGGAGCCCCGGGGACAGGCCCTACACGGACCTCGCCGGCCGGTGGGCGCGCACGTAGTACAGCAGGGACGGCAGCGCGCCCTCCGACTCCACGTCGAAGCCCGCGTCGGGAACGAGCCTGCCGAGCAGGTCGCGGGGATCGTGGCGCATGGCGGGCCCGGACAGCATGCCCACGACCCGCCTGGCGAGGTGGTTGGCGGGCGGCCGGAACTCGGCGATGACCAGCCGTCCTCCCGGCCTCAGCACGCGGAACATCTGGCGCAGCGCCGCGGGGCGGTCCTCGGCCGGGATGTGGTGGACGGCCAGGCTGGAGACCACCGTGTCGAAGGAGCCGTCGGGGAACGGCAGGTCCTGGGCGGCTCCCACCACGTAGGCGCAGTTGCCCGGCGCGCGGCCGCGCGCGTAGTCGATCATCTCGGGCGCCAGGTCGACGCCGGTGACCTGTCCGGTGGGGGTGACGACCGGGGAGATGACCCGGCTCAGGTAGCCGGTGCCGCAGCCGACGTCGAGGACCCGGTCGCCCGCCCTCGGCCTGGCGAGGGCCGCGACGCGGGTGAACGCGGCCCTGCGGCCCCCGGCGAAACCGATCGTCGCGAACAGCTCGTAGGCGCGCGGATGGTCGATGGTGCCGCCCGCGTCGGCGTGCTCGGCGTGGTTGTGCAGCAACTTCCCCAGCCCCATGGCTTACCCCCTTGATACTGAACACTCTGTTCGTTAACAAATCATGCGTTCACTATGGTGAGAGGGTCAACGATCAGATCGGGCGAGGTGTGCGGTCCTGAACAGGAACGGGAAAGTGTCCGGAGACCGGCGCGTACGGCGCACGCGGCGGGCCGTCCAGGACGCGCTCGTGGCGCTCATCCTGGAGAAGGGCTACAGCGCCGTGACGGTCACCGACATCATCAACCGTGCCGACATCGGCAGGTCGACCTTCTACTCGCATTTCGCCGACAAGCAGGACGTGCTGTTCAGCAACATCGAGGAGCTCGGCTTCCTGCATCCTGACCACGCCGTCCGCGACGGGGAGCTGTTCGCGTTCAGCCTGCCGATGTTCGAGCACGTGCGGGAACAGCGCTCACTGGTGCGGGCGCTGCTGGGACGGCGCGGCGGCGGCCTGGCGGAGGCGCACGGGGAGCGCCTGCTGGCCGCCGTCGTCAGGGACGAGCTCGTCGCCAGGGCCGGCGGGCCGGCGCCCTCCCTCGACCTGATGGTGATCTGCGTCGTCGGCGCGTTCCTGGGGCTGGTTCGGGCGTGGGTGGACGGCGAGATCTCCGCCACGCCCGCCGAGCTGGACGCCGCCTTCCGCGCGGCGACCGTTCCAGGCGTCCGGGCGGCGCTCGACCGGCTCTGACCTCGGCGAAGCCCCGCCGGCGACCACCCCGCGGCCGACCGGCGGGACGCGGCGCGCGGGAGCCCGCGCCTCGCCCCTGGTAGGGCCAGCACTACCTCCGAGACGGTAGACCACCAGCTAGTGTCCGAAATGACCGGATCACTACATTAAGTGGCGGTCAAAGAGGCACACAGATCAGAACGGGGGCCGGAGTGACGACGCACGCGGTGCGCCTGAACACGGTGACGAAGACGTACGGGCACGGGACACAGGCGGTGCACGCGCTGCGCGGGGTCACGGTCGACCTGCCGCGCGGCGGGTTCACCGCCGTGATGGGGCCCTCGGGCTCGGGCAAGAGCACCTTCCTGCACTGCGCGGCGGGCCTCGACACGCCCACGTCGGGAACGGTCCACCTCGGCGAGGTGGAGCTGTCGGGGATGAACGAGACCCAGCTGACCGAGCTGCGCAGGCAGAAGGCGGGCTTCGTCTTCCAGGCCTTCAACCTGATCCCGGCGCTCAGCGTGACGGAGAACATCACCCTGCCGCTCCGGCTGGCGGGCGCCAGGCCGGACCGCGCCTGGCTGGCCGAGGTGATCGCGCGGGTGGGTCTCGGGGACCGTACGGGACACCGGCCGTCGCAGCTGTCCGGTGGCCAGCAGCAGCGGGTCGCGCTCGCACGGGCGCTGGTGACCAGGCCCGAGGTGGTCTTCGCCGACGAGCCGACCGGCGCGCTCGACACCCGCACCGCCGCCGAGGTGCTCGGCCTGCTGCGCCAGGTCGTGGACGCGACGGGCCAGACCGTGGTGATGGTGACCCACGACCCGGTGGCCGCGGCCTACGCCGACCGGGTGCTGTTCCTGGCCGGGGGCACGCTGGTGGACGAGGTGTGGTCCGCCTCCGCGGACGCGATCGGGCGGCGCCTGGCCGGCCTCGGCGGGTACGGCAGGCCGGCGGAGGCCGCGCGATGCTGAGACTCGCCTTCGCCACGCTGCGCGGCCGGATGTCCTCGCTCGCCGGTTCGTTCCTCGCGCTGCTGTTCGCCACGGCCGTGATCACCTCGTGCGGGCTGCTCATGGAGACCGGCCTGCGCGCGAACACGCCCCCTGAACGGTACGCCGCGGCCCCGGTCGTGGTGGCCGGCGACCAGTGGGTCTCCGTCGGCATCAAGGCCGGCGGGGACACGTCGGCCGAGATGAGCGAGCCGCTGCCGGAGCCCGTGGCGGTCCCGGCCGCGCTGGCCGGGAAGATCCGTAAGGTGGAGGGCGTGACGCGGGTCGTACCCGAGCTCACCTTCCCGGTGGGGCTGGTGGGCCGGGACGGCCGGCTGGTTGGGGGCGCCGGAGGGCGCACCCTCGGGCACGCCTGGGAGTCCGCGGTGCTCGCGCCGTACACCCTGCGCGCGGGCCGGGCGCCAGCCGCGCCCGGCGAGATCGTCCTGGACGCCGCGCTGGCCGGGCGGGCACGGCTGGAGGTCGGCGGGACCGCACGCGTCCTGGGCAGGGACGGCGTCAGGGAGTACACGGTGGCCGGGATCGCCGGTCCGGGGCTGCCCCGCCAGTCGTCGGTGTTCTTCACCGCCGAGCGGGCCGCCGAGCTGTTCGGCCGCCCCGGCCGGGTGTCGGCCTTCGGCGTGACCGGGCAGGGCGACCCCGAGCAGCTGAAGGAGCGGATCGACGCCGCGCTGGACGGCGCCGGCGTGGTCGCCCACGCGGGCGCCGAACGGGGGCTCGCCGACGACATCCAGGCCCTGACGGGCAGGGAGATGCTCGTCGGACTCAGCGGCAGCCTCGCCGGGATCGCCGTCATGGTGGCGGTCTTCGTGGTGTCCGGGACGTTCGCGCTGACCGCACGGCAGCGCCAGCGGGAGATCGCCTTGCTGCGGGCGATCGGCGCGACGCCCCGGCAGGTCCGCATGATGCTCGGCCGCGAGGCCCTGCTGGTCGGGACGGTGGCGGCGGCGCTCGGCCTCCCGCTGGGGGTCGCCGTGGGCGACTGGATGTTCGGCCGGTTCGTCTCGCTGGGGCTGCTGCCGGACACGTTCACGCTCGCCGTCGGCCCGCTGCCGATGCTGGCCGCCGTCGTGGCCGGGCTGGCCACCGCGTGGCTGGCGGCCCGCGCCGCCGTCCGGCGGGCGACGCGGATCCGCCCCACCGAGGCGCTGGGCGAGGCCGCGATGGAACACCGCGCGCTGGGCCGCGGCCGGATGATCAGCGGTCTTGCCTTCCTCGCCCTGGGGTCGGGCGTCACCGGTCTGGCGATGTCCATGACCGGCGAGACGGCGGCCGCGAGCGCGGGCGGGATCGTGCTGTTCCTCGTCACCGCCGCCGCGCTGCTGGGGCCGTGGCTCGTCCGGCTGGCCGCCGGGCTCGTCGGCGGCGCGCTCGGCCGGGCCTCCCGGGTGGGCGGCTACCTGGCCGTGGCGAACACCCGGGTCGGGGCCAAGCGGCTGGCGTCCGTCGTGAGCCCGCTCATCCTGCTGATGGCGTTCGCCGCGACCATCCTCTTCACCCAGTCGACGCTCGGCCACGCCGCCACCCGGCAGGCCTCGGAGGGCAACCGCGCGGACTACGTGCTGGAGGCGGCGGGACCGGGGCTGCCCGCGCAGGCGGCGCGCGCGGCGCGGGCGCTGCCGGGGGTGAAGGGCGTGACGGAGGTGATCGAGACGCAGGTGATCGCCCACCACGAGCAGCTGGGTGACCCCATGCTGACCTCGTACGGCGCCATCGGGCTGACCGTGCCGGCGCACGGGATCGACCTGGGCGTGCGAGCCGGCTCGCTGGACCGGCTGGACGACGGCGGGGTCGCGCTGAGCACGCTCAGCGCCGGCACCCTGGACGCGTCGGTCGGCGAGAAGGTACGGCTGCGCCTCGGGGACGGCACGCCGGTCACGCGGACGGTGGTGGCCGTCTACGAGCGGGGCCTGGGCTTCGGCGACGTGGCCCTGCCGTACAGCGTGGTGCGTGACCACTCGGCGTCGGGCATGACCGGCCGGCTGTACGTCGTGGGCGGCGAGAAGGACCGGCTCACCGGACTGGCACCCGGCCTGACGGTCCTCGACAGGGCGGAGGTCGCCACCGCGCGGGACGCGGCGCAGGAGCTGAGCGACATGGCCAACCTCCTGGTCCTCGGAATGATCATCGTGTTCATCGCGATCTCGGTGGTCAACACGCTGGTGATGGCCACCGGATCGCGGGTGCGGGAGTTCGCGCTGCTTCGCCTGGTCGGCGGCACCCGGCGGCAGGTGCTCAGCATGGTCCGCTGGGAGGCGCTGCTGGTCGGCGGCATCGCGGTGACGGTCGGTACGGCGGTCGCCGCCCCGACGCTGATGGCGCTCAGCTACGGCGTGACGGGCTCGCCATGGCCGTACGTGCCGCCGCTGGCCTACGCGGCGATGGCGGCGGCGACGCTGGGGCTGGCCTTCGCGGCGAGCCTCGTGCCCGCCCGGACGGTGCTGCTCGGCAGGCCGGCGGAGCAGATCCGCGGCTGACCGCCGTCCTGCGGGGCCCACCGGTAGTGGAAGCAGGCCGCGACGCGCTGCCGCGCGTCGCGGCCTGCTGACGGTGTCAACGGCGCCTCCTGTCAGCGCAGCGTGTAGGCGTCGTAGTGGACGGCCGTGGCCGCCCGCAGCCCGGACGCGACGGCGAGGGTGTGGTTGAGCCAGAGGTATCCGGGCGCGGCCGTCTCGAACCTGACCGCGAGCCGGAAGTAGTAGTCGGCCGGGTCGACGGGCTCTCCGCGGCCGAGCGCGGCGATCACCTCGGGCGGGCCGTGCCGTACCCCTGAGGTGTGGATGCAGATCAGCGCGCCGTCGTGGGTACGCAGGGTGTAGCGGGCGTCGATGGTGGCGCTGCCGTCGCCGTGCACCACCTGCCAGTCCGCTCCGCCGGGCAGGACGGTTCCGGCCATCCTGGGTCCGTCGAACGATCCGCCCAGCACGTCGATCACCCGCCGGTGCCCCCACGGCGTCTCGCCCAGGTCCTTGACCGCCGCCAGCTCGACCCGGAACCGGGCCAGCGGCTCCAGGCCCGGCCTTACCGGTTCGTCGAACATGTGTAGGAGGCGCGCTGGTTGAGGAGTTCGGGGTCGAAACCGGCCTTGCGCTTGTAGCCGGCGGCGATCGCGGCGAGCTCGGCCCGCGGGATGACCTGCTCGATGTCGGCGAAGCCGCCGGGGGCCCGCTCGTGGGCGAGCTTCATGACGACCTCAGGGCCCATCTCGCGGTTGGCCAGGCAGAGCGCGGTGGTCGGCGGGCGCCGGTCCCGCTCGTAGGCGGCCAGAGCCTGGTCGACGTCGCCGGTCCCGGCCAGGTGGAAGGCCAGCACCCGGGCGTCGAGGATGGCCTGGGAGGCTCCGTTCGACCCGATCGGGTACATGGCGTGGGCGGCGTCGCCGAGGAGGGTGACCCTGCCGTGGGTCCAGCGCGGCAGCGGGTCGCGGTCGACCATCGGATACTCGTAGATCGCCTCGGCGCCGGCGATCAGCCCGGGGACGTCCAGCCAGTCGAAGCGCCACTCGGTGAAGTGCGACAGGACCTCTTCCGCCGGTACCCGCCTGTTCCAGTCGCCCCGGTCGGTCGCCTGTCCTGCGACGGGCCGCTCGGCGATCCAGTTGATCAGCTGCGGGTCGCCGTCCTTGATGGGGTAGGCGACGAACTTCCGCTCCCCGTCGCCCGCCATGATCATCGATCGGCCGGTGAGGAACGGCGGGGCGTGGGTGGTGCCGCGCCACAGCACGAGCCCGTTCCACGGCGGCGGACCCTCGTCCGGATACAGCCGCGCCCGCACGGTCGAGCGGATGCCGTCGGCCCCGACGAGCAGGTCGAACCCCAGCGTCGAGCCGTCGGCGAACCGCGCCTCCGCCTCGCCGAAACCGGTCAGCTCGCGCCCGGTGAACACCGGCACGCCGCTCGCCTCGACCTCGCGCAGCAGCAGCATCTGCAGCTCGCCGCGATGGATCGAGTACTGCGGCCACCGGTATCCGGCGGCCAGCCCGCGCGGCTCGCTCCAGATCAGGGAGCCGAAGCGGTTGTGGTAGGCGAGCTCGGCGGTGGCTCTGGCCCGCTGCTCGAGCTGCGGCGCGAGCCCCAGCTCGGTCAGCTCCCGTACGGCATGCGGAAGCAGGTTGATCCCGACGCCCAGGGGACGGAGCTCGGCCACGGACTCGGCCACGGTGATCTCGGTGAACCCGGCGGCGCGCAGGCTCAGCGCTGCCGCGAGGCCACCGATGCCCCCGCCGATGATGAGGATGCGCATCAGCTACTCCCGGAAATTGATTTGGCCAAAACTATTTTGGGCATAATCATCGGTGCGGGCAAGAGGGTGGGAGGATCGCCGGATGGAACGGCTGGACGTCTGGTACGAACGTCACGCGCGCGAACTCGTCGCCAAGTTGCCCGTCGAGGTCGACACCTCGACCTTCGGGCTCGCCTACAACCTGCTGCACCTGTCGTACGTGCTCGTGGCCGACCTCGAATCGCGCATCCACCGGCCCCAGGGGTGGACGCTGCCCGGCTTCCGGCTCATGTTCAAGCTCTGGCTGCTGGGGCCGTCGAGGGTGAGCGATCTGGCCGACTTCTCCGCCATGACGCGCTCGGCGGTCTCCAACGCCGTCAACACCCTCGAGGCGGCGGGGCTGGTCGAGCGGCAGGCCGTACCGGATGACCGCCGGGCGGTGCTGGTGGCGCTCACGGAGGCGGGACGGCAGGCGGTGAGCGGCGCCTTCGAGGAACAGAACCGGCGCGAGCGCGAATGGTTCGCCCCCCTGTCGGCGGAGCAGCGGGAGCAACTCGCCGACCTCATCCGCACGATCATCGCCAGCCGCCCCGACGCCTGACCGGCACCCGACGGCGCACCGACGCGGCCACCAGGCATCCATGCGCGGCACCGCTCCGAATGCCTGCGTGAAGGGCGCCGGCGGAGGACCTCGACGGCCCCGCCGGCCCGGCGAACACGCGAACGGAGACGGCTCACATGACCACCTCACACACCAGGACGGCACGCACACCCGTGCAACTGGCAGCGCTCATCGTCGGCGTGGCGTTCCTGCTGGTCGGCGCGCTCGGCTTCGTGCCGGGCATCACCGCGGGCTACGGCGGCCTGGCCGTCGCCGGCCACCACTCCGAGGCCATGCTCCTGGGCCTGTTCCAGGTGTCCGTCCTGCACAACGTCGTCCACCTGCTGTTCGGGGTCGCCGGCATCGTGCTGGCCCGCACGTGGACCGGCGCCCGCGCGTACCTGATCGGCGGCGGCGCGGTCTACCTGCTGCTGTGGATCTACGGCATGGCCGTCGACCAGACAAGCCCGGCCAACTTCGTGCCACTCAACACCGCCGACAACTGGCTGCACCTGCTCCTGGGCGTCGGCATGGTCGCCGCGGGCTACCTGCTGGGCCGCGCCAGGGCCTCCCGGTAGTTCCAGCAGGTCGGCCCCGGGGCCGTCATGCCAGCATGGCGCTCGCGTAGCGGGCGTACACGGCGGCGCAGCGGCGCATGGCGGCCTCCTCGACGTACTCGTCCGGACCGTGGGAGACGTCCAGGCGGCCCGGGCCGTAGCCGAAGGCGGGGATGCCGAGCTGGGCGTACCAGCGGGTCTCCAGGATGCCCGCGCAGAGCTCGAACCGGGCCGGGGCACCCTCGACGTCGCCGACGACGCGGGCCAGCGTGGCGGCCGCGGGATGGTCCTGGCCGGTGCCGGCGGAGGGCTGCAGCTGGGTCGTACGGACCGACACGGTGGCGCCGACCTCTTCCGCGGCGCCCTCGATGAGGGCGGTCAGCCGCCTGAGCTCGGCCTCCAGGTCCTCTTCGGGGTTGTAGCGGCCGTCGACGGTGAAGTAGGCCGCGCCGGGGACGACGTTGAAGTTCGCGCCGCTGCCGGACGCGCCGCCGACGACGAGCATGCTGCCGGGAGCGTCGGCGGGGTTCAGCGGAAAGCCGGTGTGCCGTTCGGCCAGCTCGGCGGCGTAGCGCTCGACGGGGCGGGCGATGTGCAGCATGTGCTGGAAGGCGTTCACGCCGCGATGGGCCTGTCCGACGTGGGCCTCGCGGCCCTGGATGTCGACGCGGACGGAGACGGCGCCGCGGGCGGCGTTCCAGATGCCGCCGCCGCTGGGCTCGGCGGTGAGCATGGCCAGCGCGGCCGGGTCGATCAGCCCCGCCGCGCGCAGGTGGCCGGCTCCGGCGACGCTGCCGGTCTCCTCGTCGCACACCAGGTGCAGCACGATCCGGCCGGCGCCGAGCAGGCCGAGAGCCTTGGCGGCCGCGGCGCCGTAGAGCATGCTGACGATGCCGCCCTTCATGTCGGCCGTGCCGCGTCCGATGATCCTGCCGTCGCGGCGTACGGGCGTGAACTGCGCCCGGTCCTGGGCCGGCACCACGTCGAAGTGGCCGTGGAAGTAGACGAGCCCGTCACCGTCACCGGCGGTGCCGCGCACGACGCACGGGTCCGCCGACCCGCCGGCCGGGTCGGCGACCGGGATGATCTCCGGCGCCAGGCCGAGGCGGTCCATCTCCTCGCGCAGGACCTCCGCGCAGCGGCCCAGGGCGCGTCCGGGCGGGTTCTCGGAGTCGACGGCCACCAGGCGGCCGAGCAGGCGGGCCATGTCCTCGGCTCGGCGCTCCAGCCAGACCTCGATCGTCATGGTCGCCACCTTTCCCTCGGTCACGGGAAATTCTAGGTGGATATCTGCCTCATATGGTTGTCGATTATGACGATATGATCATCAGGTGAGCAATGAAGTGACCCTTGATGCGATCGATCGAGAAATATTGTTTCAGCTCCAGCAGGACGGCCGGTTGACCAACGTCGAGCTCGCCCGGCGCGTGGGGCTCACGCCGCCCCCCTGCCTGCGCCGCGTCAAACGCCTGGAGGAGGCGGGCGTCATCAGCGGCTACCGGGCGACCGTCAACCACGAGCTCCTCGGTGGCGGCCTCGAGGTCATCGTCTCCATCGAGGTCGGCGTGAGCGACCTCAAGACCCTGGAGGAGCTGGAGAGGACCATCGCCGCCTACGACGAGGTCGTCGAGTTCCGCCGGCTGTTCGCCACACCGGACTATCACCTGCGCGTCCTGGTCGCCGACTACGCGGCCTACGAGGCGTTCCAGACCGGAAAGATCATCGGCATTCCCGGCGTGGCCAGGGTGATCTCCCAGCCGACCATGAAGAAGATCAAGGTGCTCGACTGACCAGGCCCGCCGACCAGGCAGCACCCGGGCCTACGATCATGGTGTGATGGGACGCGCACTCGCTCTCGTGACCGTGGCCGTGACCGCGGTGGCCTGCTCCACCCCGGTCGACACCGCCAGGGAGCACCCACCCCGTCCCACCCCGGCCAGGAGCGTCACCTCCTCCGTCACCTATCTCGACGTCCGATGGGACGCGCTCAGCGCGCGCGCCATGGGGATGTCCGAGAAGGACGTCAAGAACCGCATGTCGGGGTCGTTGGCCGACGTGGCGGTGATCACCCCCCGCGACGTGTGGGCGGTGGGCGCCCGTACACCGAGCGACACCCGGCGATGGCACGAGGAGACCAGGGCCGTCGTCCTGCACTGGAACGGCAGCGGCTGGCGTCCCGTCAAGCCTCCGGCGGGCATGCGGTCCCCCGATCTGATCGCCGCCTCGTCGAGCGACAACGTCTGGGTGATCGAGCGCTACCGCCCCGGCGTTCACCGGTGGGACGGCCATACCTGGACCGACCTGGGCGCGCCACGCATCACCGACCCCGCCGTCCCGAAGGGGTTCTCGCTCGGACTGGACAGCGCGGTCGTGACCGGCCCGCGCGAGGCGTGGGTGGCGGGGAAGGCCTACGTCGACGACGAGGGGCCCGCGTACCCCTACCTGGCCAGGCGGACGGCTTCCGGCTGGTCGCAGGTGCCCACCCCCGGCGGCATGACGATCAGCCGGCTCGAGGCGCTGTCGCCGGACGACGTGTGGGCGGTGGGCGAGAAGGACGGCACGCTCGCCATCGCGCACTGGGACGGTCGCCGCTGGCGTCCGACCCCCACCCCGGTCGCTCCGACCCGGGGCGGAGACGTCGCCATCAGGGCGGTGTCGCGGGACGAGGTGTGGGCGACGGTCGCCTCCATCGCGCGGGTCATGCGGTGGGACGGCACGCGCTGGACGATGCTGCCGCCTCCCCCGACCGGAAGCGCCTGCATGATCACCGGTGGCGGGCCCGGGAAGCTGTGGATGGTCGCCACGGAATACACCAGGGTCCAGCCGCGCATCTCCACGGTGTCCGCGGTCCTCCTGCGTTACGACGGCCGCAGCTGGAGCGTCGAGGACCTGCCCGCGAGCTACGCCAAGTGCCGCGGGGCGCTGGCGCGCGACCCGGACACCGAACGGCTGTTCTGGGCCGCCGACTTCACCGCGAAGTAGCGCGCCCGGCGACCCGACACCGGGCGACCGCTCCGCCCGCCGACTTCACCGCGAAGTGGCGCGGCGGCCCGACACGTGGCGCCGCGCCGGTGCGAACGGCTTAATCCCGCGCAATCGCGCAGGTCACGGCGGCGTAACACAGCGCGGTGAGACTGGCCGGCATGAGCGATGCACCGAAGGCGACCCATCCGAACTCCGGACCCGACCGCCGGCACCACGCGCGCTCCTGGTGGCGGGAGATCCTTGAGGTGGCCGCGCTGTTCGTGGCGGTGGGCATGGCCCACCTGCTGGCCACCCTCCTCGGGCACACCGATCCAGGACCAGTGGTGCTGGTGGGCCTCGGCGGCGCCCTGATCGCCGGCTCGGCCGTGCACCGGCGCCTGAAGACCGGACGGCCGGCGACCGCGCGGCGGCGGTCCGCGCCCGCCCTGCCGCCTCCCGCCGACGACGACGGCGGCGCGATGTCGCTGTGGCGGATCCGGATGCGCGTGGTCGAGCGTCCAGGCCGCCTGGGCGAGGTGGCGGGCGCGTTCGGCCGGTTGGGCTGCAACATCCTGGCGCTGCACATCGCCCCCACCGCCAGCACCGCGATCACGCCGTCCGGCGGCGACGCGCTCGACGAGTTCGTCGTCGAGGCGCCCACCCACCTGACGCCCGGCGCCCTGCACGCCGCGCTGTCCGAGGCGGGCGGCCTCGACGTGCTGGTCGTGTCTGCCCAGGTCAAGGACCTGATCGACCCCGGCATCCAGGCACTGACGCTGGCGCAGCGGGTGCACGACGACCCCGCACGGCTCCCGCAGGCCATGGCGGAGCTGCTCAGGGCCACGCGGGTCGAGTGGCGCCGGCCGGGCGAGACCCTCGCCGACGACGGCGAGCTGACCAGCACGATGGTGATCTCCGTACACCCCGGACGGGCCCTGCTGCTCAAGCGGCCCGGCCTGCCCTTCACCCCCACCGAGGCGGCCAGAGCCGCCGCCTTGGCCGCCGCCGCCAGAGGCGCCCGCTACTGCGGCACCACCTGAGCGCGCGAGGGCGCACGACCGTTCAAGACTGGGGCCGCCGCCTGGCGGTACAACCTGCGTATGGACGTAGGTTTCCTCGGCCTGGGACTGATGGGCGAGCCGATGGCGGTCAACCTGGCCCGGGCGGGCACGCCTTTGGTGGTGTGGAGCCGTTCCTCGGCCAGGTGCGACTCGGCGCGCGCGGCCGGCGCGCGGCAGGCGGCCAGCCCCGACGAGGTGTTCGGCCGGGCACGCGTGGTCATCCTGATGCTGGCGAACGAGGACGCGCTCGACGCCGTGCTGGAGCGCGGCACGCCCGGCTTCGCGGCGAAGGTCGCCGGGCACGTCGTCGTGCCCATGGGGACGACCGCGCCGGCCTATTCGGCGGCGCTGGAGCAGGACGTGCGCGCCGCGGGCGGCGCCTACGTCGAGGCGCCCGTCTCAGGGTCGCGGGTGCCGGCCGAGGCCGGGCAGCTCGTGGGCATGCTCGCCGGGGAGCCCGCGGCGGTGCGGGAGGTACGGCCGCTGCTCGGGCCGATGTGCCGGGAGACAGTGGTGTGCGGCGCCGTCCCTTCGGCGTTGCTGATGAAGCTCGCGGTCAACCTGTTCCTCCTCACGATGGTCGGCGGCCTGGTGGAGGCCACGCACTTCGCCGCCAGGAACGGCCTGGACATGGACGTGTTCCGTCACGTGCTCGACTCCGGGCCCATGGCCAGCGCCGTCTCCAGGATCAAGGCGGCGAAGCTGGTCGAGCGTGACTTCAGCCCGCAGGCGGCGATCGCGGACGTCCTCAACAACAACCGGCTCATCGTGGATGCGGCCCGCGACTCCCGGACCGCCTCGCCGCTGCTGGACGTCTGCCTTGCCCTGTTCGGCGAGACCCAGGCACTGGGACACGGGGCGGCGGACATGGCCGCCGTGGTCCACGCCTTCGAGGCCAGGACGGCCCGGCTCACCGGCGACGAGGCCTGAGCGCGTCCCGCACGTCACCGGCCGGCTGGTCGCTGCTCCACGGCCAGGTCCCCGGAGCCGCTGGACAGCTCGATCGTACGCTCGGCCGAGGGAACGCCGGCGACCTTGATGTCCTTGTCGCCGGAGTCCGTCGTGGCCACGATGTTGTAGGGCCCCTGCGGCACGTGAATCACGGTGTGGCCGGAATCCGCGGTGGTCGTGACCCGAGCGGGCCGTCCGGCGAAGGCCAGTTCCGTGTCGCCGGAGTCGGTTCTCGTGACGACCCGCCCGTCCGTCAGCCCGGTGGCCTCGATCGCCCCGGAGTCGGTGACGGCTTCCACGTCACCCGACAGGTTCTCCAGCGTCAGCTTCCCCGAGTCGGAAACCACCTTGACGCGGAGTCCCCTGGGCACCTCCACCTCGTAGCTCACGTCGCAGGACGTGCCCATGGCGCCCCACCCCCACGTGTTGGGACAGGTGAACGTCAGCTCCAGCGTGTCACCCCGCGTCCGGTGACGGGTCTGCGGCTTGTTCTTGTACCAGCTCAGCCGCTCCGTCACGCGGATGCCCCGACGGTTCGACTGGACCACGTCGACGGTCCCGGAGTCGACTTCGACGTGCAGCGCCGCCACCTCGTCGGTGACGTCGTACGAGACGGCGGCCTCATCCTGCGAGACACTGGTGCCGCACCCGGTCGACACCGCCACGAGCCCGAGAAGGCCCGCGATCACCGCCGCTCTCCGCATCGTCATGATGTCCCGTTCTGCGTGGTCCGGCCGTGCCGGACTCGGGTGATCCCCGGAGTCCCTGGGGGACCCCTGCCTGGGCTGCTTCCTGCCGTGAGACCGCCGACGAAACCGGTCGCGGGGAAGACTCTAGAACCCCTCGTGAGCGACGGCATTGCCGCTGGCCCGCCCCTCGTTGGTAGTGCCAGCCCCACCCTTGGGGAAAGTCCCCGAGACGGTCGCGCCACCGCCGGGCGACCACCGGCTCATTCGCTCCCTGCCGGAGTCATGGACAGTTCCCAGAAATCGGCGTAGCGGCCGCCGTGGCGCAGCAGCTCGTCGTGGGTGCCTTCCTCCACGATCCGGCCGCCGTCCAGGAAGACGACCCGGTCGGCGCGCCGGACGGTCCGCATCCGGTGCGCCACCATCACCACCGTCCGGCCCGCCATCAGGCGCTCGACACCCTCGTGGACGGCCGCCTCGTTCACCGGGTCCAGTGCCGAGGTCACCTCGTCCAGCAGCACGATGGGCGCGTTCTTCAGCAGCGCTCGCGCGATCGAGACACGCTGGCGCTCACCACCCGACAGCAGTGCGCCGCCCTCGCCCACGTTCGTCGCCCATCCGCCGGGCAGTCGCTCGACCACCTCGTCCAGCCGCGCCGCGGCCGCCGCCGCCCGCACCTCGGCGTCGTCGGCGTCGGGACGGCCGAGCCGTACGTTCTCCTCGATCGTGCCGTCGAAGAGATAGACGTCCTGGAAGACGATGGCGATCTGCGCCATCAACACCTCGGTGTCGATCGCGCGCACGTCCACACCACCCACGCGCACCGCGCCCGCGTCCACGTCGTAGAACCGCGCGATCAACTGCAGCAGGGTGCTCTTGCCCGCACCCGACGGACCGACGACGGCGAGCCGCTGTCCCTCCGGCACGGACAGCGACACCCCGTCGATCACGGTGCGCCCGCCGTGCCGGAAGGCGACGGAGTCGAACCGCAGGTCATGGCGTTCCGGCCGGACCGGTTCGGGAGCTTCCGGCAGCGGCTCGGTGCGCAACACCGTGTCGAGCCTCGCCAGCTCGGAACGCGCGCTGCGGATTTTGCCACCGATGTCCGACAGCGACAGCAGCGGATCCGCACAGCGGGCGGCCAGCACCAGGATCGCCAGGATCTCCGCCGCGCCGATGTTCCCGCCGAGGGCGAGGTAGGCGCCCAGGACCAGCAACACGGTGAACATCGCCTGCACCGTGAGCGTCAGGCCCAAGAGGCCGGGCAGCGCCGTCAGAAGGGTACGGCGGGAGGCGCGCTGCAGCTCGCGCAGCGAGTCGTCGAGCAACCGGAAGCGTTCGACGGTCCGGCCGCCGGCACGCAGCACCGGCTGGGCTTGCAGATATTCGATGACCCGCCCGGTGGCCTCGTGGTCGCGTTCGACGCGCTCGGCGTCGGTGGCGGCCATCGAGCGTCCCGTCCAGACCTGGATCGCCGCCACGACCGGTACGGCGACCAGCGCGGCCAGCCCCATCTGCCAGTTGAAGGCGAGCATCACGACAACGATCGTCACGGGAGTCACGCTGGCGGAGACGAACGGTGCCAGCAGATGCGCGATCGCGCTCATCGCCTGCAGGACGCCGCTGCTGGCCATGACGGACACCTGCCCGACGCGGCCCGCGCTGTACCAGCCGATGGGCAAACGAGCCAGATGATCGCCGAGCCGGTGATACATGCCATGCAACAGCGTGGTCCCGGCGCGGAATCCGGACAGGTCGCTGACATAGCGCAGCACCGCGTAGACCGCGACCGCGGCCCCGAACGCGATCAGCCAGGGCCGCGCGTCCGCGGGGCTGCTCCCGAACAGTGCGCGCAGCACCGGAACCAGCAGCGCGTAGGACAAACCCTCGACCACCGCGGTCGTCGTCATCAGGGCGACGGTGCGACGCACCGGCTGGGCGTACTCCTGTCCCAGCACGCGCAACAGCATGCGGATCACCGGGTCTCGTCTCCTTGGGGTACGACGTGGGTTTCCAGCTCGCCGGCGACCGCCGACCGCTGGGTTCGCCAGAACGCGGCGAACTTCCCGTTCTGTGCCAGCAGCTCGGCGGGCCTGCCGCGCTCGACGATCGACCCGTTCTCCAGCATCACGACGGTGTCGGCGTCGGCGATCGTCTCCAGGCGATGGGCGATGACCAGGATCGTCCGATCGCCTTCCAGCGTCGAAAGGGCCCGGCGCACCGCCAGCTCGGTCTGCGGGTCGACGAAGGCGGTCGCCTCGTCGAGCACCAGAACAGGCGCGTCGGCGAGCAGTGCGCGTGCGATCGAGATCCGCTGCGCCTCGCCACCCGACAGTCCGGTGTCGTCGCCGATCACCGTCTCGTATCCGCGCGGCAGCTCGAGGATCCGATCATGGATGTTCGCCTGCCGGGCGGCGCGAACCACGTCGTCGAGGTCGGCATGCGGTACCGCCAGCGCGATGTTGTCGGCGACCGACGCGCGCAGCAGGCGAACGTCCTGGAAGACGAAGGAGACCGTCCGGTACAGCTCCCGGCTGCCGAGCTCGCGCAGGTCGACACCGCCCAGCCGTACCGAGCCGTGGGTCGGGTCGAAGAAGCGCGGCAGCAGCTGGACCAGCGTGGACTTGCCGCTGCCCGACGGCCCGACGAGCGCGGTGACCGTGCCCTGCTCCAGCACCAGGTCGATCCCGCGCAGCACCTCGTGATCTGCTTGGTAACCGAAGCGGACGTCCCGCAGTTCCACCCGGTGCCCCTGTGGCGCGACCGGGTGCGCGGGCTCCGGTAGCGACGGCACCGCGAGCACGTCCCGGATCCTTCCGACCGCGCGACGGGCGGCCTGCAGGTCGTCGAAGCCGTGGCCGAGAGCCGCCACCGGAGCGGTCAGCCCCAGTCCCAGCAGCAGGAAGGGCAGCAGGTCGGCCGGGGCCATGCCGCCGGTCGTGATCAGAGCCGCACCGCCGATCAGCACGACCAGCAGCACGAACGGCGGCGACAGCGCCACCTGCATCCCCGCGGCGATCCCGGAGAGACCGCGCACCATCCGGTAGAAGATGTCGACGAAATGGTCCGTGGCCGTGCGGAACTTACGGTGGGCGCGCCCGGATCCGCCGAACGCCTTGACCACCGCGATGCCCTGCACGAACTCGACGACCGCGCTCGAGATCCGCCCCATGGCCTCGTCGAACTGCTTCTGCTCGCGCAGCCGGACCGGGGTCATCATCAGGGGGACCAGCGCCATCGCCAGCGCCACCGGGATCAGCGTGATCAGCGTGAGCCGCCAGTCGACGGTGAACAGGTAGACCAGCGACACCAGCGGCACCACGAACGCGGAGATCAGCTCGCCGGGGGTGTGGGCGATGAACGGGTGCACGGCGCTCACGTCCTCCCCCACGACCTTGGCCAGCTCGCCCGTCCGGCGCCGGGAGAACCAGCCGATCGGCACGCGTCCCAGCCGCGCGGCCAGTCGCCGGCGGAACGACAGTTGCACCTGGCCGTCGAGGACATGCCCGATCCCGGACGACGCGGCCGTGAACAGCAGCCGGACGAACAAGCCGGCCGCGCCCGCGACCACGACGAGCCAGACATGACCGTGATCGATCGGGCCGGGCGACAACAGCACCCGGCCCAACTCGACGACCGCCAGCAGCGGCGCCAGACCCGCGGCAGCGCCGACCACCTGCAGGATCACCACGGCGGCGAAACTCCGGAGGTGAGGGCGCAGCAGCCCCGCCATGCTCTGTGCGGCCGGGGAGCGGGCATCCGGGGGTGGTGCGGACTGCTCTCTCCCTTGGGCAAGGGCGGCGGTGGTCATCGCTCTCCCGCCTTCGTCAGTCCCGTCGCGACCGCGGCTGTCCCTGCTGTGGCTCTCATGAGCGACAATCGTCGTCCGGCCGCGGTTCGGAGTCGTCCCACAGGCGGAGTCATCTTCCGGGATCAGCGATCAGCCGGACTACGACGCAGGGAGTAGTCGCACCGTCCACCTCGCACGCGAACGCGGCGACGAGCAGCCTGCACCCGGACGGTGGCGGCGGTCCTGCCCGCGGCGCCCGGCGGGGGAGACACCGGACGCCCCCTGTGCTCAGGCCTGTGCCAGGACCAGGGTGAAGTCCCCGGAGGGATCGGTGTAGCGGCGGCGCACCTCGAACCCGGCGGCGGCCAGCTCCCTGCGCAGGCCCTCCGGCCGGAACTTGGCGCTGATCTCGGTACGCATCTGCTCGCCCTCGACGAAGTCCACGGTCAGGCCGAGCCCGCCGATCCGCACCCGCATGTCACGGCTCGCCCGCAGCCGCATCTCGATCCAGTCGTGGCGCGCGTCGTACAGCGCCACGTGCGCGAACGCCTCCGGTTCGAAGTCCGCCTCCAGCTCCCGGTTGATCACGTGCAGGACGTTCCTGTTGAAGGCGGCCGTCACCCCGGCCGCGTCGTCGTAGGCCGCCACCAGCCGTCCGGTGTCCTTCACCAGGTCGGCCCCGAGCAGGAAGGTGTCGCCTGGGCGGAGCGTGGCCCGCAGTTCCTTCATGAACACCTCGCGCGCGGCCGGTTCGAGGTTGCCGATCGTGCCGCCGAGGAAGGCCACCATCCGCCGCCCGGTGCGGGGCAGCAACGCCAGATGGCGTTCGAAGTCGGCGCACACGGCGCGCACGTCCAGGCCGGGGAAGCGCTCGGCCAGCCGCCGCGCGGCCGCGGCGAGAGTGACCGCGTCCACGTCCACCGGCGTGTAGGTGCGCAGCGTGCCGGCCGCCTCGAGCGCCTCCAGCAGCAGAACGGTCTTCTCGCTGGTGCCCGAACCCAGCTCGACCAGCGTGTCCGCGCCGCTGGCCGCGGCGAGCTCGGCCGCCCGCACCCGCAGGATGGCCAGCTCGCGCCGGGTCGGGTAGTACTCGGGCAGCCGGGTGATCCGGGAGAACAGCTCGCTGCCCGCGGCGTCGTAGAACCACTTGGGCGGCAGCCACTTGGGCGACGACGTCAGGCCGGCCCTGACGTCGTGCTCGAGCGCCTGGCGCAGGTAGTCGCGGTCGAGATGGTTGATCACGCGGTGGAAGGTCGGCCGGCTGACGAACACGGGGCCTCCTGGGGTGAGATCACAACGGCTGCACGCGGACGTCCGTCCCGGTGACCGTCATGAGGCTGCGCTCGGGTACGGCCTGCCATCCGGGCAGGTCGTCGAGCGGCTCACTGGCCACCAGCACGCCGTCGTGGAGCGGGTGGTAGAAGAGCGTGTCGCCCCAGACGGTGGCGGCGATGGACGCGCCGTCGCAGGCGAGCAGGTTCAGGCGGGCGCCGGGATCCTTCTCCCCGGCACGGACGACGACCTCGGCCAGCGCCTCGCCCAGGCCGAGCCCGGCGCGCCCGAGCAGGAACACCGCGGCGGCCACCCAGGCGGCGTCGCACGTGCTCTCCGCGCGGTCGGGCAGGTCGTCGGCGAGATCGAGCAGCGCGTCCCTGGTGACGCGGCCGTTGAGGCTGAGCAGCCACCCCCCGTCGGTGAACGGCGCCGTGGCGCTCTCCTCGATCGGCATGCCCGCGGTGGCCGAGCGGACGGCCGCCAGCAGGCAGGTCGAGCGGGCGACCTCGGCCAGCGCCGGCAGGTTGGCGTCGGTCCAGATGGGTACCGCCCGGCGGTAGCGCACCGGCTCGGCGCGCGCCGGGTCGTACCAGCCCATGCCGTACCCGTCGGCGTTGACCAGGCCCTGGTGCTGGCGGCGCGGCGCGAACGACTGCCGCAGCAGGCCGTGCTCGGGCTCGTGGATGAGCCGGCTGAGCGGGCTGGCGGCGCCCAGCCAGGCCGCGTGCCTGCACATCAGGTCTGCTCCGAGCGGGCGCAGCGGAAGCCGGTGAAGATCTGCCGGCGGATCGGGTAGTCCCAGTTCCTGAACGTGGTGCGCACCGCCGCCGGGTCGGCCGCCCACGAGCCGCCGCGCAGCACCCGGTACTCGTGGCCGAAGAAGACCTCGCTGTACTCCTTGTACGGGAAGCTGCGGAAACCGGGGTAGGGCTGGAACCACGAGGAGGTCCACTCCCACACGTCTCCCACCATCTGCTCGGCCCCGTAGGCGCTGGCGCCGGCCGGGTAGGCGCCGAGCGGCGCGGGACGGGCGGCGCGGTGGCCGAGGTTGGCCCGGTCGGCGGTGGGCGCCTGCTCGCCCCACGGGTAGCGGCGCGCGCTTTTCGCCCGCGGGTCCCAGCCGCAGGCCTTCTCCCATTCGGCCTCGGTGGGCAGCCGCCTGCCCGCCCAGCGGGCGTAGGCGTCGGCTTCGTACCAGCACACGTGCTGGACCGGCTCGTCCATCGGGACCGGCTCGGGACGGCCGAAGCGGGTGCGCCGCCAGGCGTCGCCGTCCCTGACCCAGAACAGGGGGGCGAAGGCGCCGCTGCGCTGCCGCCACTGCCAGCCCTCAGGGGACCACCAGCGCGGGTCGTCGTAGCCGCCGTCGCCGATGAACTCCGCGTAGGAGCGGTTGCCGACGGGCAGCCGGTCGATCCAGTAGGCGGGCAGGTCGACCCGGTGGGCGGGCCGTTCGTTGTCGTAGGCCCAGGGCAGGGTGGCGGTGCCCATGAGGAAGGCGCCCGCCGGCACGAACACCTCGTCGGGGCCTGCGTCGCGGCCCGGCGGGAGCTCGCCGTCGCGCACCAGGCCGGGCTGCCGGGACAGCTGGAGCGTGGCGAGCATGGTCTCGTCGTGCTGGTGCTCGTGCTGGATCACCAGGCCGAACACGAAGCCGTCGCGGTGCAGCGGGTCGGGGCCGTCGAGATCGACGGTGTCGAGGACGTCGAGCACCCGCCCGCGCACGCCCTCGATGTAGCGCCGGGCCTCGGCCGGACCCAGGATGGGCAGGCTCGGGCGATCCTTGCGCGGGGTCTTGAACGCGTCGTAGATGTCGTCGATCTCCGGCCGGAGCGGGTCGATGCCCCCGGCCGCGCGCAGCACCCAGAGCTCCTCGTAGTTGCCCACGTGCGCCAGGTCCCACACCAGCGGTGACATCAGCGGCGAGTGCTGGCGCAGCAGCAGGTCGTCGTCCGCCGCCGTGTAGGTGAGCGACCGGTCGCGCACCGCGACGAGCTCGGCCGCGATGCGTTCCTTGAAATCGTTCATCCCCATCCCTCATCGTCCAGCCAGGTCGGGACGCGCCGTGTCGACGCCGGATCCATCAGGTCGGCCGCCGGGGAGCGGCCGGTCGTCACATGCCGGTCGGCGAACGCGGCCACCTCGCCGGCCAGGCCCGGGTCCACGCCGAGGCGGGGCAGCGCCTCCAGCGCGGCGCGGAAGCACGCCTCGGCGGCCCTGCGCAGGCGCGGGTCGGCCAGCCCGCACCGCGCCGCCACCCCGCTCAGCTCCTGGTAGCGGTGCGGCCCCTGGAACGGCCCCTGGAACGGCTCCGTGGCGGCCAGCGCCGCGTCGGCGGCCCGGTCGTCGGCGACGAGGGCGCAGGTCACGGCCACGCAGACCGGCCAGGTCGCCGGATGCTGCGCGTCGAGGTAGCGGATCTCGAGCCAGCCTCTTGGCCGCACCGGGGGGAAGACGGTCGTGGCGTGGTAGAGCAGGTCCTCGACGGTGGGCCGCCGCCCGCCGCCGGACCGCAGCCAGTCGCCGAACGTCGAGCCGTCGCTGACCGTGCGGTAGCGCTCCTCGTCCTCGCGCACCAGCATGAGCCGGGCCTCCAGCAGGTAGTCGGCCCAGTCCGCGCCCGGATCGCCCGAGGCAGGCACGGGCGCGGTCCTGGTGCGGTCGAGGTGGTCCCAGACGGCCTGGCGGCCCGACATCCAGCCGCACGGCCTGCCGCCGCTCAGCGGCGAGTTGGCGAAGGCCGCCGTCAGCACGGGGCCGACGGCGTGCGCCCGCGCCCATCGCGTCGCGGGCCGCTCCCCCAGGTCCAGGTTGACCTGGATCGACGCGGTCGAGCACATCATCAGGCTCCCGTACGGCACGCCGAGGAAGGCGGCCATCGCGTCGTACCGGGGCAGGCGCAGCTGGCGGCGGGCCGGCCGTACCGGGTCGAGACCCACCCCGGCCAGCGCCAGCCCCGCCGCGCGCAGGGCGGCGCGCACGGCGGCCACGTCGGCGGCCAGGCGGGCCAGCGCGTCCGGCAGCGGCCCCGGCGGGCCGGACAGTTCGAGCTGGCCGCCCGGCTCGAACGTCACCCGGCTGCCGCCCGTCAACGCCGGCAGCGCCCGCTCGATCCTGGCCAGCGGGACGTGAGCGACCGGCGCCGTCCGGTCGAAGACCAGGAACTCCAGCTCGACGCCCACATGGTCGGCGGTGGCGGGACGGAAGCAGCGGCGCGCGAAGTCCACCACCTCCGAGGTGTCCCGCAGCGGCGTGTCCTCGGCGGTGAGCCCGATCATCGTCTCCCCTTCGCACGGCGCACAGGTCTACAGACCCGCGAGCCCCGCGATCGTTACACGCGGATTCGCGTAACGGATGGAGCGCGACCGGCACTAGGTCACATGGGGTGGGCACGAGGCGAGCTCGGGTGCGATGACGTGCTCGACTCGATCACGGACTATCTGGAGGCGGCGCTCCCCGCCGGCCGGCGGCGGCTCGTCACGGATCATCTGGCGGCGTGCCCGGCGTGTTCGGGGTGGCTGGCTCAGGTGCGGGCGACGATAGCGGCGCTCGGCTGCCTGCGTGACGGCACCGTCCCCGCACCGGTGCTCACCGCGCTGCGGAAGAGCTTCCTCGCCTCATGACCGGTTCATTGCCTTGCTCATGACCTTGCTCATGACCGGCTTCGCGCGCGGAAGGCGGCCATGAGCCGGTCGCGCACGTCGGACCGCAGCTTCTCCGGCGGCGGGTCGCCCAGGACGCCGACGGTGGCGCGGAACTGCTCGACATAGCGGGCGCAGGCCTCGCAGCAGGCCAGATGCTGCCGGACGCCGTCACGGGCCGGCTGGTCGAGGGCGTCCTCAAGGTAGGCGGTGATGACTTCCACCAGTTCGTCGCAGGTGAACCGCTTCACGACGTGACCGCCCTATCGCCTGGGAATTGAACCGTTTCACTTATTGTGGCCGCTGCACGGGCCAGCGGAAGCCCTACGCGCTATTCCGGCCGCTTCCCCGACTCGAAATAGCCGGCCAACCAGCCGCGCACCGCCACCCGGGCGCGGTGCAGCAGCACCCGCTGGTTCGCCGCGGAGATCTCCAGGATCTCGCACACCTCGTCGGAGCTGCAGCCTTCCACATCGCGCAGGGTGATCACGATCCGCTGCCGGGACGGCAACCTGCCGAGGGCTTCGGCGATCAGCCCGCGCACCTCCGCGGCCAGCGCCTCGCCCTCGGGGGTCGGCCATGCCCCCGGAACCTCCTTCCAGCCGCCCGGCGGCACCGGGCCGTGGCCCGCGGACCTGCCGCCGTCCTGCTCGAAGGCGCTCCACGGCAGCGTACGGCTCTCGCGTACGCCGCGCTTCTTCGCGGTGTTGACCAGGATGCGGTAGACCCACGTCTTGACCGAGGAGCGGCCCTCGAAACAGTCGATCCCGTCGATCACCGCCAGCCACGTGTCCTGGACGACCTCCTCCGCGGAGTGGTCGGTGGACACGTAGGACCTCGCCACCCGCAACAGGCCCCCGGACCACGTGTCCAGCAGCGCCGCGAACATCTCCTCGTCGCCGGCGCGCAGAGCCGTGACGACGACGTCGTCCGGGGGCAGCCCTTCGCCCAAGACAGACCCCACGATCGCCTCCCCCGGTCGAACGATGGGACGTTCATGACATCGGGACCGGGCCGCAGCCCGGCGTCGCCCCGCGGCGGGCCGACACCGCCCAGGTTAATTCCTCCCACCGACGTTCTTCCCGTCCGGGCGGTCGTGACCACCTTGTGCGTATCCTCGAAGGGCGAGTCCGGCGAAGCGGGGAGGTGCGGGTCCATGCGGCGCTCGGAACGGCTGCTCTACGCGGCGAACGGGGTCGATCTTCGCGTCGTGGATGTCGCGCTGACCGACGGCGAGCACGTCGAGCGGCCCTTCATCCGCACCCCGCGGGCCGCCGGAGCGGTGGTCGTCCGCGGCGGGCGGGTCCTGCTGCGGTGGCACCACCATCTCGTCACCGACACGTGGGGATGGGAGATCCCGCTCGGCGAGATCGGCCCCGGCGAGCAGCCCGAGGCCGCCGCCGCCCGGCACGTGGAGGAGCAGACCGGCTGGCGGCCAGGACCGCTGCTGCCGCTGATCCGCATCCGCCCGGCCGGTGACGTCGCCGACTGCGACCACCTGGTCTTCGTCGCCCACCAGGCCGCGCCCGGCGCCCCGGCCGACGACGTGGAAGGCGGGCGCGCCGAGTGGCTGCCGATGCTGCGCATCCAGCAGCTGATCGACGAGCAGGCCATCACCTCGGCCACCACCCTGGCGGCGCTGCTGCACTTCCTGGCCGACCTCCTCCAGACCAGAACGCCCCACTAGGTTTCCACCCCACGCCGCCGTGCGAGTGTTCGGCTTCACCCGCCGCACCGCGTCGATCTCCTTGGCCAGGCGCTCGTCGGCCGCCCCGTCGCGCAGGACCTTGACGGCGACCAGCGCGCCGTCCCTTCCCCTTGCCAGGTAGACGATGCCCTGCCCACCGGCGCCGAGGCGGCCGAGCAGCCGGTAGGGCCCCACGATCGCGGGATCGCCCTCCCGGAGGGGGTCGGCATGCGGCAAGGGACTCCTGTGACAGCAGACAAGGGATCTTCAGCACCATATCCGGCCACGTCACGCACGGGTCGGCGGTGTGGCAGCGCTCAGAACGCGTTCGTCCTGCGCAGGCGCGGCGGCCGGCCGTCCGGGTCCACGACCGTCCGGTACAGCGGCATGGCCATCGCCCTGCGGACGCGGCCGAGCTCCGGTTTCGGATGCGGGCGCAGCCGGCCGGGCGGGCGGGGGCCGCGACCGCCGCCCTGGTGCCAGGCGTCGAGCCGGGCGGCCGACTCGGCGAACGCCTCGAACGCGCTTTTCGGGTCGCACAGATCGGCCAGCTCGCCGGGGTCACGGTCGAGATGCTCGGCGGCCAGCGTGAGCCGCAGGTCCCTGGCGAACCGGCGCGCTCCGGCGGGCGGGCGCGGATCGGGCTGCTCGTCGATCACGGCGCAACTCAGCTCGGAGTCGAACGTCCACGAGCGCAGGTTGACGTTGTCGGAGCCGACGCTCGCCCACACGTCGTCGACCACGCAGACCTTGGCGTGCACGTACACCGGCGCGCCCGCGTGGTTCTCCAGGTCGTAGATGGCGATCCGGCCGGGTCCTGCGCGCATCAGCCGGGTCAGCGCATCCGCCCTGCCGATCAGGCTGGCCGGGCCGGCCAGCCAGCCGTCCTGGTCGGGATGCCGGGGCACCACGATGATCATGCGGAGCTCCGGCTCCCGCTCCAGCGCCCGGGCGAACGGCTCGATCACCTCCGTGGACCACAGGTACTGGTCCTCCAGGTAGACCAGCGTTCGCGCCCGGCCCAGCACCTTGCGGTAGGCCCTGGCCACGCTGCGTTCCCCCTCCGGCGCGAACGGGTAGCGGCTGCGCAGGTAAGGACAGGTCCGCAGCAGCTGGACGGCGTGCGTCCCGGCCGGTCG
Organism: Nonomuraea sp. NPDC003804; assembly: GCF_040610675.1. NCBI lineage: Bacteria > Bacillati > Actinomycetota > Actinomycetes > Streptosporangiales > Streptosporangiaceae > Nonomuraea > Nonomuraea sp. NPDC003804. Next base: position 117,134 of record NZ_JBEXMT010000008.1, on the reverse strand, counting down.
CGGCGGCGGCGCCGGCTCGGGCAGCGGCGGCACGTCGGCCATCCGGTCCAGGCGGTCGCGCAGCCGCCTGAGCGGTTGGCGGGTCTCGGGCGCCGGGTCCTCCCACCGCTCGCGGAAGACCTTCTCCACCTCCGCGACGGCGGGGCCGCTGATCGCCACCTGGGCGTCGTGCCACGGCGGGCGCGGGCCGTACGTGGCCGGCATGGACGCCGCCTGCGGGTCGCCCAGATGCCGCGCGTCGTCGCGGCGGCTGTGACACAGGTCGATGCCGCCGACGAACGCCACGTCCCTGTCCGGGTCGCCGTCATGGCGCAGGACGACGAACTTCTGGTGGTGGGAGCCGCCGAGCCGGACCCTGGTGTCGAGCAGCGCCTGGCCGCCGGCCGCCTCGATGTGCTCGCCGAGGTGCCGGTTCTCGGCCGCGCTGAAGCGCAGGACGTCCAGGTGCGAGCGCCAGATCAGCCCTCTGACCAGGGCTCCCCTCTCGGCCGCCGCCGCCATCGCGGCCGCCACCGTGGGACCGTCCGGTCGGAGCCGCTCGTCGGGGTCGCCGCGCCAGTCGGTGAACATCAGCAGGTCGTCCTTGCCGAGAGCGGCCAGTCCCGCGTGGAGCTCGGCGAAGTAGGTCGCGCCGTGCAGGAGCGGGCGCACCAGGTTTCCCTCCGACCAGGACACCAGCCTGGTCCAGTCGTTCCCGCGTTCCTCGCGGGTGAGGAACCAGTCGTCGAGCCTCATCTTCCCAGCCAGCGGACCTCTCCCCTCCCGTGCGGCTCCGTCGAAGACCTTGCAGCTGCCCCGGATCCCGCGCTCTAGGCCTTCACCCGGCGCCGGCGGGCGACCGGTCGTCCATGACGCCGTAGGTGGCGGCCCTGAACAGGAAGGAGGCCCAGCTGCGGTAGGGGCGCCACGACTCGGCCAGCCTCCGGTACGCGGCCGGTGTCGCGTCTTCCGGCAGGCCGTAGGCCTCACGCAGGATCGCGAACAGGCGCGGCTCGTCGCCGGGGAACGCGTCAGGCGCGCCGGCGCCGCGGATCAGGATCAGGCCCGCGGAGAACGGGCCGACGCCGGGCAGGGCGCGCAGCTCGGCCAGGGCCTCCTCGGGGGCCGGCGCGCGCAGGTGCTCGGCGGTGAGCACGCCGTCGAGCGCGGCGCGGGCCAGCCCGCGCAGCCACTCCTCCTTCTGCGCGGGCAGGCCCAGGCCGCCCGCCTCCACCAGCGCCATGGGCGGCGGGAAGGCCGCGTACGGCCGGCCGCCCAGGGTGATCGTGGCGCCGTACCGATCGGCGATGCGCTGCTTGAGCCGGGAGGCGATGAGCATCGACGAGCGCTGCACGATCACCGCCCAGCACGCCGCCTCCCACGGGCTCCAGAAGCACACCGGCCGCAGCCCCGGGCTGCGCCGCTGCAGATCGCCGAGCACCGGGTCGGCCTCGCCGAGCTCGGCGAAGCCGGAGCCGTCCACGTCCAGGGAGAGGATGCGGGCCACCTCGCCCCTGATCCCCGCTCCCGCCGCCCTCGTCGTGGTGACGGCGACTCCGCCCGGCGCGGCCGTCACGGTCACGCCGATCGGGCGCCAGTCGGACTCCGCGCAGTAGGCGAAGCGCAGCGCCCGCCCGTCGGAGGGCAGCGCGCTGGTGGCCGGCCAGTCCTCGACGAAGCGCAGCGAGGCGCCGAAGTCGAACGGGCCCTCGGCGGTGAGCGTGAATCCGTGCGTGGTCATGCGCGTATGGTAGGAGGCCGCGCGGTTCCCGGTGCCGCGGGCCGGCCGCCGACGGGAGCGCACGCCGTGCGGTTCGTCGTGCCGTGGGCCACCGCCGACGGGAGCCGCACGCACACCGCGCGGTCGCGGGCGCCCGCGCGGGCGGACCGCCGCGGCCCGCGCTGTAGCGTGTCGCCCCGTGAACGCAGGCATCCTCGGGCAGGCGGCCGGCCTGTTCGCCGTCACCAACGTCGACGACATCCTGATCCTGGCGCTGTTCTTCGCCCAGGGTGCCGGGCGGCGAGGTACGGCAGCGCGGATCGTGGCCGGGCAGTACCTGGGCTTCCTCGCGATCCTGGCCGTCGCCGTGGCCGCCGCCTTCGGCGCGACCTTCCTGCCCGACCCGGTCATCCCCTACCTGGGCCTGCTGCCGCTGGCCCTCGGCGTCAGGGCCGCCTGGCGGGAATGGCGCAACCACCGCGACGGCACCGGCGACGACCCGGCGGGAGCGCGCGGCGGCGGGCCCGGGGCGCTGGAGGTGGCCGCGGTCACCTTCGCCAACGGCGGCGACAACATCGGCGTGTACGTGCCCGTCTTCGCCACGGCGGGCGCCGGCGCGATGACCGGCTACGTCGCCGTCTTCCTGGCCCTGGTCGCCGTCTGGTGCGCCGCCGGGCGCTTCCTCGCCACCCGCCCGTTCGTGGCCAGGACCCTCAGCCGCTGGGGCCACGTCCTGCTGCCGCTGGTCCTGATCGGCATCGGCGTGGTCATCCTGGTCTCGGGCGGCGCCTTCGGCCTGTAGGCCCGACGGGACAGCGGCTCCCCCGCGCGGAAGGCACCGGGCACGGGAGACGCCGCGCGCGGGAGGCACCGGGCATGGGAGACGCCGGGCGGGCGATGGTGCAGGTCATCGCCTGCCGCCTGCACGGAACCGCAGCCCGGCGCGTGTGGAAGTCATCGCCTGCCGCCCGCGCGGAACCGCGGGTCGGGGCGCTCAGGGTGACGTGCGGGTCGCGTAGTACCGCCGCGCCTTGTCGCGGCTGCCGCAGGTGGTCATGCTGCACCATCGGCGGCGGCCGTTCTTGCTGGTGTCGAGGAACAGCCAGCAGCACGACGGGCACGCGCCGAGCCGTTCCAGCGGCCCGCGGGACAGCAGGTCGGCGGCGGAGGCGGCGACCTCCCAGAGCAGGGTCCTGGGGGTGCGCGGTGCGGGCCACGCGAAGCCGAAGCGGCCGTCGGCGCGCTCGAGCGCGGCGTGGGCGAGGCCGTCGGCGTACACGGCGGTGACGGCATCGAGGTCGGCGCGGGGCGGGTCGGCCCCGCGGGTCAGCGGGTCGAACACCCGGAACACCGACTCGCGGAGCTCGCGCGCGCCGGGCAGGGCGGCGGTGAGGTCCGCCTGCCGTTCGATCGGATGGCCGGCCGCCCGCGCCCAGGTCAGCGCCTGCTCGGGGACGGCCAGCCAGTCGCGCCGGGCCACCGGGCGGCTGTTGACCGTGTTGGCGAAGTCGAGGCAGAGGGCGTTGCCGACCAGTTCCATGTCGATCACACTCCGATTATCTCACCAATCAAACGCTGTTGACAGGTGAGATGGGACTCCAGCACGCTATGACCCTTCAAACCGCTTTGAAAGGTGAGAATGCATGCGCGTCCTCCCCGTCTCGCTGGGCCGCTCCTTCAACGGGCTGTGGTTCGGCACCGGCGCCGCCAACCTGGGTGACGGCGTGGCGCTGTTCGCGCTCCCCCTGCTCGCCCTGGCGGTCGGCGCCTCGCCCGGCGGGGTGGCGGCCGTGACGACGGCGCTGACGCTGGCCTGGCCGGTCTTCGGCCTGCACGCCGGCTGGCTGGTCGACCGCCTCGACCGCCGCCTGCTGCTGGGCGCCGTCAACCTCGTCCGGGCGCTCGTGCTGGCCGCTCTCACCGCCGGTCACCTGGCCGGCGCGCTCTCGCTGCCGGTGATCCTGGCCGCCGCGGTACTGCTCGGCGCGGCGGAGACGCTCGCCGACACGGCGCTGTCCTCGACCGTCCCCATGGTCGTCGAGCCGGCGGGCCGTTCCAGGGCGAACGCCAGGATCGAGGCGACCGTCAACGTCACCAACCAGCTGGCGGGACCCCCGCTCGCGGGCCTGCTGGCGGCCCTCACGCTGGCGCTGGCCACCGGCGCCAGCGCGGCTCTGTACGTCCTGGCCGCCGTGGGGCTCGCCGCGATGACGCTCCGCCGCGCGCCGGCGGACGGCCGGACCGGCGGCGGCGCGGGCCAGGTGGTCGCCGGGTTCCGCTTCCTGTGGCGGCAGCCGGTGGTGCGGACGCTGACGCTCTTCACCGCCGCGATGAACGTCGTCTGGGCGGCCGCCACGGCACTGCTCGTCGTGTACGCCGTCAGCCCCGGCCCGCTCGGCCTCACCGCGGTCCAGTACGGCCTGCTGATGACGGCGATGGCCGTCGGCGGGCTGCTGGCCTCGATGCTGGTCGAGCCGCTGCGCCGCCGGTACGGGGTGACCACGCTCCTCGTCGCTGACGCCGTCGGCACCGTCCTGCTGGTGGCGCCCGTGGCGCTGGACGCGGACGCGTGGCTGGTGGCCGCGGGCGTGGTGGTCGCCGGAGCGGGGTCGAGCGTCTGGCGGATCCTCGTGGCCACCGTCCGGCAGAACCTGACGCCGCCCGACCTGCTGGGCCGCGTCTACTCCGCGTCGCGGGTGCTGAGCTGGGGCGTCATCCCGGCCGGCGCCGCGCTGGCCGGGCTCGGGGCGGAGCTGTGGGACGTGCGGACGGTGTTCGCCGCCGCCACCGGCCTCGCGCTGGTCACCCTGGCCGGCTTCGTGCCGTTCGCGCTGCGCACCGACCTGTCGGCCGCCGTCCAGCCGATCGCGGAGCCCGTCGCCTGAGCCGATGCCGTCCGGCCGGTCGCGGAGCCCGTCGGGTGCCGTCCGACCGGCCGCGCGGCCCGTCGCCCCTGTCCCGGCGCGCGGGGGCCGCCTACACGGCGGCCGTCAGCTCGCCGCGGAGCTGGTCGAGGACCTTGCGCAGGATCCGGGAGACGTGCATCTGCGAGATGCCGAACTCCTCGGCGATCTCGGCCTGGGTCATGTTGCCGAAGTAGCGCAGCAGCAGGATGTTCCGCTCCCGGTCGGGCAGGGCGTCGATGAGCGGCCTGACCGCTTCGGTGTCGACCAGGGTGGCGAGGGCGCCGTCCTCATCGGGGATCATCTCGCCGAGGGAGGCGACGTCGTCGCCACCGGCGGACCCGACCGGGGCGTCGAGCGACAGCGTGCTGTAGGCGGCCGAGGCGTCGAGGGTGAGCAGGACGTCCTCCTGCGAGATGTTCATCCGCTCGGCGAGCTGGGCCACGGTGGGCGACGTGCCGAGCTCCTGGGTCAGCTCGCCGACCAGCCGGTTCAGCTCGGCGCGGCGGTCCTGGTAGACGCGCGGCACCCGGATGGCCCAGGCGCGGTCGCGGAAGTGGCGCTTCACCTCGCCGCTCATGGTGACGGCGGCGTAGCCCTTGAACGTGTGGCCGAGCGAGGCGTCGAAACCGTTGATCGCCTTCATGAGGCCGAGGTAGGCGGCCTGGAGGATGTCCTCGTACGGCTCGCCCCGGTAGCGGTACTTCCGGGTGATCTCCAGGACCAGCGGCCGGTGCATCTGGACGAGGCGCTCGCACAGCCGCTCACGATCCGCGGGGGACGTCTCAGGCCGGGACATCTCCTCGAGGAGGTCCTCGGCGGTCACGTCATCGGCGCGAACGACATTCTGGACGGTCACGGTGCTACTCCTTCAAAAAGGGGATGCAGGCGGCCCGCCAGAATGAATCCGCGCAGGGGCACACCTCGCCTCAACGGCGGTCAAGCCCTCTGCTGGACTTATGGCGCCGAGTATGCCCCACCTTCGAGCGGTTCAATCATCAAGATTCAGGTGAATTTCGAGGTTTGGGATCCGGCGGGATCGTGGTACAACTCTTCTGCCTCCACGGCGGTGCCTAAGACGCAGGCACACCCCTTTTTCGTTCGTCATTCCTCGAACGGGTGTGCCATGAAGATCGCCATTGTCGCCGCCGAATCCCTCGCCAACCGCGCGGAGCTGCTGTCCGTCGCCAGGGAACTGGGGCGCGACCACGACGTGACCCTCTACAGCCGCCGCAGCAGCGACGCCAGGCCCGCGGCGCGCATCGGCAAGGGTGTCACGGTCCGCTACCTCGAAGTCGGTCCCGCGCGTGAGCTGACCTCCGAGGAGCTCACGCCGTACCTGGCCGAGCTGGGCGACTCGCTGCGCCGGCAGTGGACCGCCGACCGTCCCGACGTCGTCCACGCGCACGCCTGGACCTGCGGCCTGGCTGCCATAGCCGGCAGCAGCGGGCTGGGCCTGCCGGTGGCGCAGACGTTCCTCCACGGCCGCGGCGGCGACGCCGCCAGGCAGCTGAAGCTGCAGCGGGCGCTCGGCAGGCGGGCGAACGCCGTGGTGGCCCGGTCGGAGGAGGAGAGGTCGAGCCTGGTCAGGTCCGGCGTGCCGCGCGAGCGCATCGAGGTCGTGCCGTACGGCGTGGAGGTGGACAGGTTCCGCCGCCGCCCGGTCGCCGAGGCCCGGCAGTCACGCGGGCGCCTGCTCCATGTCGGCTCGCTCGCGCCCGACCGGGGCGCGCACACCGCGCTGAACGCGCTGCGCGCGGTGCCCGACGTCGAGCTCGTCGTCGCCGGCGGCCCGGCGCCCGACCGGCTGGCCGACGACCCGGAGCTGACCGAGCTCCGCCGGATGGCCCAGCGGTACGGCGTCGCCGACCGGGTCACCTTCCTCGGCCAGGTGCCTCACGCGTCGATGCCCAAGCTCATGCGCGGCAGCGACATCGTGCTCAGCCTGCCGCACCAGGCGCCCAAGGGGCGGGTCGCCCTGGAGGCCATGGCCTGCGGGATCCCCGTCATCGCCACCGCGGTCGGCACCCACCTCGACTCCGTGGTCGACGGTGTCACCGGCCTGCTGGTGGCGCCGGACCGGCCCGCGGAGGCCGCCTGGCTGATCCGGCGGCTGCTGGCCGACCCCACGCGACGGGCCGCGATGGGGTTCGCCGGGACCGACCGCGCCAACGCCCGGTACGCCTGGGACCGGGTGAGCCGCGAGCTCGTGCGCGTCTACGAGAAGGCCGCGGCCTGAGCGTGCCGCGGACCTCCGGGGCCGCCGGGGGAGGTGGCAGAACAGGACGCCGGCGACCCCGGGTGGTTGTCCGGGGACCGGCCGGGTAGCAGGACGACGCATCGCGGAGACAGGAAAGGCAGCGATCATGGCTGTTATCACGAGCCCGCTGGGGGACGCCGAACGCAAGCTCACGGGTGACGCGCTGCAAGGAGCGCTGGTCGACCTCATCAACATCTCCCTGACCGCCAAGCAGTACCACTGGAATCTCGTCGGCGCGCGGTTCCGGTCGATCCATCTGCAGCTCGACGAGGTGGTCGGGGTCGCGCGCACGCATGCGGACACCGTCGCCGAGCGCGCCGCCGCCATCGGCGTCAACCCGGACGGCCGCGCCAAGACCGTCGCGGTCAGCGAGGTCACCGACGCCGACGAGGCCGGCTGGCTGTCCGACGACACCGTCGTGAGCCGGACGGTGGCCATGCTGCGCCGCGTCGGGGAGCTCATGCGGGCCCGCATCGACGCGGTGGCCGAGGCCGATCCGGTCACGCAGGACATCCTCATCGACGTCTCCGCCGACCTGGAGAAGCAGGCCTGGATGTTCGAGGCCCAGCTCTCCCGGACCGGCTGAAGGCCAGGCCGCGGCGCAGGATCGGCCGCCTTTCCGGGGCCGGGCGGTGCCGGAGTTGGCGGAATCGGGGACGGCATTTGGCGAGACCTGGACGGTTGACACCCACCGGGCGGGCAGGGGGCTCAGGGTGCAGATCCCCGCCAAACCGGACGCGTCACCCGACCGCCCGACAGAACGGAAGCAATCGGCTATGTCGCGACATGAACACCACAGAACCGACAAGCTCGCCCGGACGCTCGGGTGGGTCAGCCTGGGGCTGGGGGCGACACACCTCCTCGCTCCGGACGCCGTCCGCCGTGTCAGCGGCATCGACGGCTCCCCGTCGGCGAAGGCGGCGACGAAGGCGGCCGGCGCGCGCGAGCTGGTGCAGGCCGCGCTGCTGCTGGGCAGCCGCAGGCCCGCCCGATGGGCCTGGACCCGGGTGGCCGGCGACGCGCTGGACCTGGCGCTGCTGGGCAAGGCCATGACCACCCGTTCGGGCGACGACCGGCGCCGGCTGGCGGCGGCGACCGCCGCGGTCGGCGGCATCACGGCCCTCGACCTGTTCACCACGCTGAACGGCCTGCGCTCCGGCAGGGAACCGCTGTCCATCCACGCCTCGATCACCGTCAACCGGCCGCGCGACCTGGTCTACCGGTTCTGCCGGGACCTGGACAACCTTCCCAGGTTCATGACCCACCTGGAGTCGGTGCAGCCGCTCGACGAGCGCCGCTCGCGGTGGCAGGGCAAGGGGCCGACCGCCGACCTGTCGTGGGTGGCCGAGATCGTCGAGGACCGCGTGGGCGAGCTGATCGCCTGGACGTCCCCCGGCCGGTCCGTCACCGCCAGCGGCTCGGCGCGCTTCGCCGACGGCCCCGCCGGGCGCGGCACGGTCGTCGAGTACACCCTGCGGTACGGCCGGCCGGGCCGCGCGCTCGGCGCCGCGGTCGCCAGGATGCTCGGCGAGCATCCCGAGCAGCGCATCCGCGACGACCTGCGCCGCCTCAAGCAGATCCTGGAGACGGGCGAGGTGCTCCGGTCCGAGGGCAGCCCCGAGGGCACCCACGCCCCGCGGCAGCGCAGGCAGCGTCCCGCCCAACCGGTGGGAGGACGAGCATGAAGGCCAACTGCTACACGGGCCGCAACACCGTCGAGGTGCTCGACGTGCCGGATCCGGTGATACTCAACGCGCGCGACGCGATCGTCCGCGTCACCTCCACCGCGATCTGCGGCTCCGACCTGCACCTGGTCGACGGTTACGTCCCGACGGTGAAGAAGGGCGACATCCTCGGCCACGAGTTCATGGGCGAGGTCGTGGAGGTCGGCTCCGGCGTGTCGAACCTGCGCCCCGGCGACCGGGTCGTCGTGCCGTTCCCGATCGCCTGCGGCAACTGCTTCGCCTGCGAGGACGGGCTGTACTCGGTGTGCGAGAACTCCAACCCCAACGCCGGCATGGCCGAGAAGCTCATGGGGCACGCCACCGCCGGCATCTTCGGCTACTCCCACATGCTGGGCGGCTTCGCCGGCGGCCAGGCGGAGTACGCGCGCGTGCCGTTCGCCGACGTCGGACCGATCAAGATCGAGGACGGCCTGCCGGACGACAAGGTGCTCTTCCTGTCCGACATCCTGCCGACCGCCTACATGGGCGCCGAGATGTGCGACATCAAACCGGGCCACACGGTCGCCGTCTGGGGTGCGGGGCCGGTCGGCCAGCTCGCCGTGCTCAGCGCCTACCTGCTGGGCGCCGACAGGGTCATCTGCATCGACCGGTTCGGCTACCGGCTCAGGCGTGCCGAGCGGGCCGGCGCGCTCCCGCTCGACTACGAGGAGGTCGACGTCCTCGACGCGCTGCGCGACATGACCGGCGGGCGCGGGCCCGACGCCTGCATCGACGCGGTCGGCATGGAGGCGCACCACCCCACCCCCGCCATGTACGCCTATGACCGGGCCAAGCAGGCCGCCCGGCTGGAGACCGAACGTCCGTACGCGTTGCGCGAGGCCATCCTGGCCTGCCGTAGCGGCGGGGTGGTGTCGGTCGTCGGGGTCTACGGCGGGCTGCTCGACAAGTTCCCGATGGGCGCGCTGATGAACCGGTCCCTGACCCTGCGCACCGGCCAGTGTCACGTGCAGCGCTACATGAAGCCGCTGCTGGAGCGCATCCGCGACGGGGAGATCGACCCCAGCTTCGTCATCTCCCATCACCTGCCGCTCCAGGAGGCACCGCGCGGGTTCGAGCTCTTCAAGAACAAGCAGGACGAGTGCAACAAGGTCGTCCTGACGCTCTGAACCGCACCGGCGGCCTTAGTCCTGGGACCGCTGGGACCGGTCGTGCAGACGGTCCTCCTCGACGACGAAGCGGGTCAGGTCGACGCGCGAGCCGATGTCCAGCTTGCGGAAGATCTGCCGCAGGTGGAAGGCGACGGTGTGCGCGCTGATGAACATCTGCTGGGCGACCTGCCGGTTGGTCATCCCCTGGGCGACCAGCCGGGCGACGGAGTTCTCCGTGCCGGTCAGGCTGTCCCAGCCGAGCTTCGCGTGATCGTTGCGGACCCAGTGGCGGTGCCGTACGCCCAGCAGGCGCAGCCGGCTGCGCACCCGGGCGGCGTCCCTGGCCGCTCCGGTCGCCTGGTATCCGGCGAGCGCGTCGGTGAAGGTGCTGATCGCCTCGTCGGCGCGCGCCATGGGCGCGAGCGCCACCCCGAGATCCTCCCTGGCCGACGCCCGCGCGTAGGCGTCGGCGGCCAGGCCCACCGCGGCGGACAGGCTCTCCACGTCGCCGTCCAGCAGGCCGCGAGCGTGGGCCGCCGCGGCCGCCGCCAGGACGACGTCCGGGTTGTCGCCGGCCAGCTTCTCGATCGCCGTGGTGACCGCTTCGGCGCGCGGCCGGTCGTCCACCCGCAACGCCAGGCGGACCAGCCAGGCCGCGGTGGTCGGATCCAGGACGAGGAGGGCGCGGTTGCGCTCGATCATGGGGTAGACGCCGGCGAGCGACGCCATGGCGCGGCGCGGATGGCCCTGCGCCTCCATGACCTGGGCGGCGAGCAGCGCACAGCGGACGCTCCCCTGGGACCCGGCGTAGCACGCGAGCCGCGCGTGCTCGCCCTCCACCTGGGCGGCCGCCTCCCGCAGGTCTCCCCGGCGCAGGGCGGCGGCGCCGAGCACCGCCGCGCCGACCGCGGAGAACAGGTGCGTGCCGAGCGCGTCGGCGGCCAGCAGGCCCGCCTCCGCCGCGTCCACCGCCTCGGCCGGGTGATGGGCGGCCAGTTGCAGGCGCGCGGACAGCAGGGCCGGGCCCGCCGTCCAGGCGGTGTGGCCGAGCGCCTCGACCTCCTCGCGGGCCGCCCGCAGGACAGCCCGCGCCTCGTCCAGCCGGCCGGCATCGAGCAGCATGGAGGCCAGCGCCAGCCGCGGGTGCGTACGGCGGGCCGCCGCCGAACCCGCGCCGGCCCGCCGTACCGCCTCGCGGGCCAGGCCGATGCCCTCGGCGAGCCGGCCGGCCTCCCAGCTCGCGACCGCCAGGAGGGTGGTGGCGGTGACCAGGAGCGCGTCGGCGTGGTGGTCAGGCTCGCCGAGGACGGCCTCGGCCTGCCGCACGACCTGCTCCCCCACGTACGCTCCGGCCTGCGCCTGGAGCATGGCCATCCGCGCCTCGTCCCGGGCCTGCCGCGACAGGTCGGCTGCCGTCAGCGCCTGCTCCGCCTCCCGCGCCGCGTCCGCCGCCTTGCCGCCCAGCAGGAGCGTGGCCGCGAGCACGCTGCGCAGCTGTGCCGTGCCCGACGGCTGCAGGGGCTGGATGAGAGCCTGCGTGACCAGCTCCACGACCTCCGCCAGCCGCCCCGCCTCGGTCATCGCCCTGGCGGCGCGCAACGTGCGGGCCAGCCGTTGCGGCGTGTGGTCGGCGGTCAGGTTCATGGCGCGCAGGGCGACGGCGGCCGCCGCCTCGGGCGCGTCGGCCAGCAGGTCGTCCACCGCCTGGTCCAGCCTGGCCAGGGTACGGCTGTAGCCGTCGTGGCCGCCGACCAGCAGGTGCGCGGCCTCCATGGCGGGGCCGCCGCGTTCCAGGAGGATCCCGCCGATCTGGTGGTGCAGGGCCTGGAGCAGGGGCGGGGGCAGCATCTGGAGGACGGCTTTCCTGAGGATGTCCTGCTGGAAGACCAGGACGTCGGTCGTTCCCAAGAGGATGTCCGCGTCGATGGCCTCCTGTACGGCGAGCAGGAGACCGGCCGGCGTCCGGCCGAGCACGTCGGCCACGTCCTCGGGTGAGAAGGCGCGGCCCAGCACCGCGGCGGTCTCGACCACCTGGCGCGCCGGGCCGCTCAGCCCGTCGAGACAGCGCGTCACGGCCCGCACGAGCCGCTCAGGCAGCCGTCCCGAGACGAGCCGTGTCTGCCCGCCCACGACCTGGAGCGACTCCTCGTCACGCAGGCCGGCCAGCAGCTCGGTCAGCAGGAGGGGGTTGCCCGCCGCGCCGGCGGCCAGTTCCGACAGCTCGCGGCTGGGCGGCGCGGGCAGGAAGCCGGCGATCAGCTCGGCCACGGCGTCGGCGGGCAGCGGGCCGAGCTCGACGCGGCCGGCGCCCTCACCCTCCATGAGGGCGAACAGCCGCTCGGCCTCCGTCCTGCGCACGCAGGTGCTGCGGGCCAGCAACCAGACGATGGGCAGCGCCGACAGCTGGCGCTGCAGGGTCCGCAGGGCCATGAGCGTCGCGGGGTCGGCCCACTGGAGGTCGTCGAGCGCGACGAGAACCGGACGGATCCCCGCCAGCGCTTCGGCGCGGGCCCGCAACCGCTCCACCAGCACGACCGGCGAGTCGATCGCCTCCGACGACGGCTCGTCGAACGCCGCGAGCAGCGGCGCCATCGGGACGAGCCCGCCGAACGCCTCGGCCTGCCCGACCGCGGCCCCGAAGCCGCGTTCCGTGGCCGTCGCCACGACCTCGGCGAGGAACCTGCTCTTGCCCGTGCCGAAGCCGCCGTCGAGGAGCAGCACCCCGCCGGCTCCAGGTCCAGCCGCTTGGAAGAGCTCGAGGACTGCGCGCCGTTCGCGCTCGCGTCCATGCATCCAGATACTCCGCAGAGCCGCCCCCGGACATCGAACAGGTCGCACCCCACGCGCGTGGTGCAGGCATCACCCCCGTTCACGCCTGCTCCTGCCGGCACTCGCTCCCAGAGGTCTACCCGAATGGGGGATGTCAATCCCGCCGCCCGCAACAAGCCTCGAAAGAGTGGGCTCCACTTCCAGTGAAGGGCAGGCCAGGTCAATGACCACATCACCTTCCGGCCCCGTACCCACCTCTGTGATCGCAAGCTACGTACCGGTGGCCGGCTATGGCAGCTACCCCGAGGCCGAGCGGGCGGTCGACCGACTGTCCGACGAGCGCTTCCCCGTGGGGGAGGTCGCCATCGTCGGGACCGGCCTGAAGCTGCTGGAGAAGGTGCTCGCCCGCATGACCTACCCGCGGGCGGCGGGGCTGGGCGCCCTGTCGGGCGCCTGGTTCGGCCTGCTGATCGGCATCTTCTTCGCGATCTTCGCGACGACGGCGGCGTCCATGTTCTCCGTGATCGTCTGGGGGCTGATCTGGGGAGCGATCGCCGGTGTCGTCTTCGGGCTGATCTCGCACCTGTTCACCGGCGGGCGGAGGGACTTCGTCGCGACGAGCCAGCTGGTGGCCGACAGGTACGAGGTGCTCGTCGCCCCCGCGCACGCCGAGCGCGCGCGGGCACTGCTCCAGACGCCCCCCGCCTAGCGACCCCAGAGGGGAGACATACCGATGGCCAAGGCAGTCGGCATCGATCTCGGTACCACCAACTCGGTGATCGCCGCGATGGAGGGCGGGCAACCCACCGTCATCCCCAACTCCGAGGGATCGCGCACGACGCCCTCGGTGGTGGCCTTCACCGAGCAGGGCGAACGCCTGGTCGGGCAGCTGGCCAGACGGCAGGCGATCCTGAACCCCAAGGGGACGATCTACTCCGCCAAGCGGTTCATGGGCCGGCGTTTCGACGAGGTGAGCAGCGAGCAGACGGCCGTGTCGTTCGACGTCGTGCCCGGCCCGAACGGCGAGGCCCGCTTCGAGATCCGCGGCAAGCAGTACACGCCTGAGGAGATCTCCGCGCTGGTGATCCGCAAGCTCGTCGACGACGCCGGCAAGTATCTCGGCGAGCGGGTGACCGAGGCCGTCATCACCGTTCCCGCCTACTTCAACGACGCCCAACGCCAGGCGACCAAGGACGCCGGACGCATCGCCGGCATCGAGGTCCTGCGCATCATCAACGAGCCGACCGCCGCGGCCCTGGCCTACGGCCTGGACAAGAAGGCGAACGAGACGGTCCTCGTGTTCGACCTGGGCGGCGGCACCTTCGACGTCAGCATCCTCACCATCGGGGACGGAGTCGTCGAGGTGCGCTCCACCTCGGGTGACACCCACCTCGGCGGCGACGACTTCGACCGGCGCATCGTCGACCACCTCGCCGACGAGTTCCAGCGGCAGGAGGGCATCGACCTGCGCCGCGACCCCCAGGCGCTGCAGCGCCTGTTCGAGGCGGCCGAGAAGGCGAAGGTGGAGCTCTCCTCTGTCACCCAGACCACGATCAGCCTGCCGTTCGTCACGGCCGACGCCTCCGGCCCGAAGCACCTGAACACCACGCTGATGCGGTCGACGTTCGACCAGATCACCGCCGACCTCGTGGAGCGGTGCCTGGAGCCGGTCAAGCAGGCCATGGCCGACGCCAAGCTCACCGCCGACGACATCGACGAGGTCATCCTCGTCGGCGGCTCCACGCGCATCCCCGCCGTGCAGAACCTCGTGCGCCGGCTGACCGGCGGCAAGGACCCGAACATGTCGGTGAATCCGGACGAGGTGGTCGCCATCGGCGCCGCCATCCAGGCCGCCGTCATCAAGGGCGAGGTCAAGGACGTCCTGCTGCTGGACGTCACGCCGCTGTCGCTGGGCGTGGAGACGCTGGGCGGCGTGATGACCAAGGTCATCGAGCGGAACACGACCATTCCCGCCCGCCGTACCGAGGTGTTCAGCACCGCGGAGGACGACCAGCCCTCGGTCGACGTCGTCGTGCTGCAGGGCGAGCGGGAGCGCGCGGCCGACAACCGCGTGCTCGGCCGGTTCAGGCTGGAGAACATCCGGCCCGCGCCGCGCGGCGTCCCGCAGATCGAGGTGACCTACGACGTCGACGCCAACGGCATCCTCAACGTCTCCGCCCGGGACAAGGACACCGGCGCCGAGCAGCGCATCACCATCAGCGAGAGCTCGACGCTGGACAAGTCCGAGGTCGAGCGGATGATCCAGGACGCCGAGCGCAACCGCTCCGAAGACCTGCGGCTGCGCGAGCTGGTGGATGCCCGCAACGAGCTCGACAGCGTCGCCTACCAGGTCGAACGGCGCCTGAACGAGCTCGGGCCGAACGTCGCCGCCCATGACAAGGCCCGTGCGGAGATGCTGGTCGCCGACGCCCGGCAGGCCGTCAAGGAGGCGGCGTCGCTCGACCGGCTCCGCTCGCTCACCTCGGAGTTGCAGCAGGTCTACCACGGCCTGTCCGCCGCGGCCGGCGCGGGCGCCGCAGCCGGTCAGGGCCCGCCGCCGGGGGCGCGGGGACAGGGCGGCGGCGCCGCCGGAGCCGACGACGACGTCATCGACGCCGAGTTCACCACTCCCGAGTGATCGACATGTCCGAGCACGACGCCGCGCCCGCCGGACCCCTGAACGACGACAAGGCGCTGATCGAACAGCTCGAGTCCCGCGTGTCCGAGCTCGAGGACCAGCGCCTGCGCGCGCTGGCCGAACTCGACAACGTCCGCAAGCGGGCGGCCAGGGAGGCGGAGCTCGAACGGGCACGGGTGGTCAGGCAATGGCTGCCCGTCCTCGACAACCTCGATCTCGCGCTCCAGCACGCCGGCCCGGACGACGCGCTCGTCGAGGGCGTCAAGGTCGTGCGCGACCACGCCCTCGCCCTCCTCGAACGGCTGGGCTTCCCCCGCCGTGACGACACCGGTGAGGCGTTCGACCCGTCCCGCCACGAGGCCGTGGGCGCGATCGCCGGCACGGAGACCCCGCCGGGGACGGTCGTCCAGGTGGTCCGTCCCCGGTACGGCGAAGACGAGCGCCAGCTGCGTCCCGCCGCGGTCATCGTGTCGAAGGCCGACTGATGGCACGCGACTTCTACGAGGCTCTCGGCGTTCCCAGGACGGCCGACCAGGACGACATCCAGCGCGCCTACCGCCGACTGGCCCGCGCCTACCACCCGGACGTCAACAAGGACCCGCAGGCCGAGGACCGGTTCAAGGAGATCTCCGAGGCCTACCAGGTGCTGTCCGACCCGGAGACGCGCCGCCGTTACGACGCGTTCGGGGAGGACTTCCGCCGCGTCCCCGAGGGCGTCGACCCGGACACCTGGCGGCGCGCCCGCGCCGGCGCCGGGGCCGGGGCCGGGGCCGGGGCGGGGGCAGGGCCCGGTGGCGAGTGGGCCGGCAGGACGACCTGGACCGACGCGGACCTCGAAGACCTCTTCGGCGAGATGTTCGGCGGCGTGCGGGGCCGGGGGTGGGGCCCCGCGCCCGGCGCCGACCAGGAGGCGGAGCTGCCGCTCACGGTCGAGGAGGCCTACCACGGCGGCCGCAGGAAGCTCACGCTCGGCGGCGGCCGCCAGATCGACGTCAGCATCCCGCAGGGTGTGACGAACGGCCAGCGCATCCGCCTGGCCGGCCAGGGCGGGCGCGGCGCGAGCGGCGCGCCCGCCGGGGACCTCTACCTGATCGTCCGGATCGCCGACCATCCGCGCTACCGCGTCGAAGGCCGCGACATCCGCGTCGTGCTGCCGCTCACGCCGTGGGAGGCGGCGCTGGGGGCGACCGTACCGGTCGACACTCCCGGCGGCGAGGCCAAGGTCAGGGTGCCGAAGGGCACCTCGAGCGGCCGCCGGCTGCGCCTGCGCGGACAGGGGATGCCCAACCCGCGCGGCGCGCCCGGCGACCTGTACGCCGAGGCCCGCGTCATGGTGCCCGAGCGCCTCACCGCGGAGGAGCAGCGCCTGTTCGAGCAGCTGGCCGCCGGCTCGTCCTTCGACCCGAGGAGATCGCGATGACCTACGCGCTCGTGCGAAGGACCGCCGTCGAGGCGGAGATGGACCTCGACGGCTTCGCCCGCGTCACCGGGATGCATCCGGAGCTGGCGCGGCGGCTGGTCGCCCTGGACCTGATCGAGGCGCGGCGCGACGCCGCGGGCCGGCTGTGGTTCCCGGTCTCGCAGGTGGCCCTGGCGGGCCGCATCCAGCGGCTGCGCGCCTGCTTCGGGCTGAACTACGCCGCCGTCGGCCTGGTGGTGGACCTGCTCGAGCACATCGCGCGGCTGGAAGCGGCACTGCGCGACCAACGCACAGGAGGGTGATGTGGACCCCAACCGCCTGACGCAGAAATCCCAGGAGGCTCTGCACGACGCGCAGACCAAGGCGCTGCGTTTCGGGCACACCGAAGTCGACGGCGAGCACCTCCTCCTGGCCCTGCTCGACCGCCCGGACGAGCTCGTGCCGCGCCTGCTGGGCCAGGCCGGAGCGGACGCGGACCGCCTCAAGGCCGACCTGGAGGCCGACCTCGCACGCCGTCCCCGCGTGAGCGGGCCGGGCGCGGCCCCCGGCCAGGTCTTCGTCACCCAGCGCCTGTCCCGCCTGCTCGACGCGGCCGAACGGGAGGCGCACCGGCTCAAGGACGAGTACGTGTCGGTGGAGCACCTGCTGATCGCGCTGCTGGACGAGGGCGCGCAGACGGCCGGTGGGCGGCTGCTGCGCGAGCACGGCATCACGCGCGACCGGTTCCTCCAGGCGCTCACCGCGATACGGGGCAATCAGCGGGTCACCTCGGCGATGCCCGAGGTCGCCTACGAGGCGCTCGAGAAGTACGGCCGCGACCTGGTGGCCGACGCGGCCGCGGGCAGGCTCGACCCGGTGATCGGCCGGGACGCGGAGATCCGCCGGGTCATCCAGATCCTGTCCCGCAAGACGAAGAACAACCCCGTGCTCGTCGGTGACCCGGGAGTCGGCAAGACAGCCATCGTCGAGGGGCTGGCCCAGCGCATCCACCGGGGCGACGTGCCCGAGGGGCTCAAGGACAAGACGGTCTTCAGCCTCGACATGGGCTCGCTCGTGGCAGGCGCCAAGTACCGGGGCGAGTTCGAGGAACGACTCAAGGCCGTGCTGAACGAGGTCAAGGCCGCGGAAGGGCGGATCCTGCTCTTCATCGACGAGCTGCACACCGTGGTGGGAGCCGGCGCGGCCGAAGGCGCCATGGACGCCGGCAACATGCTCAAGCCGATGCTCGCCCGCGGCGAGCTGCACATGATCGGCGCCACGACGATGCAGGAGTACCGCAAGCACATCGAGAAGGACGCCGCCCTCGAACGCCGCTTCCAGCCCGTGCTCGTCGACGAGCCCTCCGTCGAGGACGCCATCTCGATCCTGCGCGGCCTGCGCGAGCGGCTCGAAGTGTTCCACGGCGTGAAGATCCAGGACAGCGCGCTGATCGCGGCGGTGGTGCTCAGCCACCGCTACATCTCCGACCGGTTCCTGCCCGACAAGGCGATCGACCTGGTCGACGAGGCGTGCGCCATGCTGCGTACCGAGATCGACTCGATGCCCGCGGAGCTGGACGAGCTGACCCGGCGGGTGATGCGCCTGGAGATCGAGGAGGCCGCGCTGTCCAAGGAGGACGACCCGGCCGGTACGGCCCGCCTGGAGGCGCTGCGCAGGGAGCTGGCCGACCTGCGGTCCGAGGCCGGCTCCATGCGCGCCCAGTGGGAGGCCGAACGGCGGGCGCTGAAGAAGGTCCAGGAGCTGCGCGAGGAGATCGAGCGCGTACGCCAGCAGGCCGAGGAGGCCGAGCGCGCCTACGACCTGGACCTGGCCGCCGAACTGCGTCACGGCAAGCTGCCGGAGCTGGAACGCCGGCTGGCGGCCGAGGAGGAACGGCTGGCGGCCAAGCAGGGCAGGCACCGGCTGCTGCGCGAGGTCGTCACCGAGGACGAGATCGCCGCGATCGTCTCGCGCTGGACCGGCATCCCGGTCCGCCGCCTCAAGGAGGGCGAGCGCGACAAGCTGCTCCGGCTGGACGAGATCCTGCACCAGCGCGTCATCGGGCAGGACGAGGCGGTGCAGCTGGTGGCCGACGCCATCATCCGCGCCAGGTCCGGCATCAAGGACCCGCGACGGCCGATCGGGTCCTTCATCTTCCTCGGCCCGACGGGCGTGGGGAAGACCGAACTGGCCAAGGCACTCGCGGAGGGCCTGTTCGACACCGACGAGAACATGATCAGGCTCGACATGAGCGAGTACCAGGAGCGGCACACCGTCAGCAGGCTGGTGGGCGCGCCTCCCGGGTACGTCGGCTACGAGGAGGGCGGCCAGCTCACCGAGGCGGTCCGGCGCAAGCCGTACTCCGTGGTCCTGTTCGACGAGATCGAGAAGGCGCACCCGGACGTCTTCAACGCCCTGCTCCAGGTGCTGGACGACGGGCGGCTCACCGACGCGCAGGGCCGTACGGTCGACTTCCGCAACACCGTCATCATCATGACGTCGAACATCGGCTCGCAGTACCTGCTCGACGGCGTCACCCCGGACGGGGAGATCAAGCCGGAGAACCGCGAGAGCGTCATGGCGGAGCTGCGGCGCCACTTCCGCCCGGAGTTCCTCAACAGGGTCGACGACATCGTCCTGTTCAAGCCGCTCACGCAGGCGGAGATCGAGCGCATCGTCGACCTGATGTTCGACGACATCAGGGACCGGCTGGCCGACCGGCGCCTCAAGCTCGAGGTGACCGACAGCGCCCGGCGCTTCATCGCCCAGCAGGGCTTCGACCCGGTGTACGGCGCGCGCCCGCTGCGCCGGTACATCGCCCGCGAGGTGGAGACCCGCATCGGCCGGGCGCTGCTGGCAGGCGACGTGGCCGACGGTTCCACGATCACCGTCGACGAGCGCGATGGCGAGCTCGTCGTCACCTTCGGTGCCCACCGATGACAGCGCACGCCGAGACGCCTGACCTCCACGGGCCCGTCCCCCGAGCGGCCCGCGATCCCACGCACGCGATCTCATCCCGCGCGCCTGGCCTCGCCAGGCGCTCACGGCTTCGCACTCGGAGGACGTCATCATGAACGCCTTGGACACCGGCGTCGAACCCGCCGCCGACCGCACCACCCAGCTCGTCGAGCGCCTCTTCGAGAACACCCTGGGCGCCCTCGAACTGTTCGCGGTCTACCTGGGGGGCGAGCTCGGCCTCTACCGGGCCCTCCAGGAGCACGGGCCGCTGACGGCGGCGCAGCTGAGCGAGCGGGCCGGGATCGCGCCGCGCTACGCCGCCGAGTGGCTGGAGCAGCAGGCCGTCGCCGGGCTGCTGGAGGCCGACCCGGACGTGCCCGGCGAGGAGCGCCGCTACCGCCTGGACCCGGCGTACGTCCCGGTGCTGGTCGACGCCGACGATCCGGCGCACGCCGCGCCGTTCGCGCACATGCTCGCCGGGATCGGGGGCGTCATCTCCCAGGTGGCGCAGGCCTACCGCACCGGCGGCGGCGTGCCGTACGAGTCGTACGGGACGGCCTTCCGCCACGGCCAGGGACACATCAACCGGCCCGCCTTCACCCACGAGCTGGCCGCCACCTGGATCGCCGCCATGCCCGACGTCGTCGAGCGGCTGACGTCGGCGCCGCGCCCGCGCATCGCCGACGTCGGCTGCGGGCAGGGCTGGGCCGCCATCGCGGCCGCCCGCGCCTTCCCGAACGCGCAGGTGGACGGCGTGGACGCGGACGAGTCCTCGATCGCCGACGCGCGCGCCCACACCGAGCAGGCCGGTCTCGGCGACCGCGTCCGGCTGGTGCGGGCCGACGCGGCCACGCTGCGCGACGGCGGGCCGTACGACCTGGTGCTCCTCATGGAGGTCCTGCACGACCTGTCGCGCCCGGTGGAGACGCTACGGGCGATACGCGAGGCGCTGGCCGACGACGGCGTGCTGCTCGTCGCCGACGAGCGCGTGGCCGACCACTTCACCGCGCCCGGCGACCCGGTGGAGCGGATGATGTACGGCTGGAGCGTCACCCACTGCCTGCCCACCCAGCTCGTCGAGCAGCCGTCGGCGGCCGTCGGCACCGTGCTGCGGGCCGCCACCGTGGACCGGTACGCCGGGGAGGCGGGCTTCAGCGGATGCACCGTGCTGCCCGTCGCCAACGACTTCTTCCGCCTCTACCGGCTCGACCGCTGACGCCGCCCGCCGTACCGCCGCCCGGCTCACGGCACGACCGGGAAGGGGCCGGGTGCACAGCCACACCAGCAGCAGTCCCGCCGCCGCCAGGACGACGTCGATCAGCACGACGAGCGCGACCATCTCATCGCCACGACCTTCCCTCATCGGGAGAGCGCGGAACGGTCGGGGACGTCCAGCCGGGCGCTGTCGGCCGCCTGGTCGTCCTGCTGCCGCTCGGCCGCGAGCTGGGCCTGGACGTGCAGCCGGTGGTGCTCGGTCTCCCGCCACACGTCGTCCGCGTCCCAGCCGAGCACGCTCGCCATGAGCGCGGCGACCTCGGGCGCGGCGGCCAGGCCCCGGTCCTTCTCCTCGGTCGCGATGCGGGTACGGCGGGCCAGGACGTCCTCCAGGTGCCTGGCCCCCTCGTGCGAGACGGCGTAGACCACCTCGGCCTTGAGACAGTCGCGCGTCCCCGGCACGCACTCGCCCAGCACCGGATCGCCGGCGACCAGCTCCAGCAGTTCCTCGGCGAGCGAGCCGTACCGGCGCAGCAGCCGCTCGACCTTGGCCAGGTCCAGCCCGTAGCGCTGCGCCAGGTGGCGCCGGCCGTTCCACATCGTCTCGAAGCCGACGGCGCCGAGGACGGGCAGCCGGTCGGTGACGGAGGCGGGCACCGCGCCGCCGAGCTCCCGCACCGCCATGTCGATGGCGTCCTTGGCCATCACCCGGTAGGTGGTGTACTTGCCGCCGGCCACGGTCACCAGGCCAGGCGCCGGACGGGCGACCGCGTGCTCGCGCGACAGCGTGGCGGTGTTGGCCGCGTCCCTGGCCGGCAGCGGGCGCAGGCCGGCGTAGACGCCCTCGACGTCCTCCCTGGCCAGCGGGGTGGCCAGCACCGAGTTGACGTGGTCGAGCAGGTAGTCGATGTCGGCGCCGCTGGCCGCCGGGTGCGCCTTGTCCAGGCGCCAGGCGGTGTCGGTGGTGCCGATGATCCAGTGGCGTCCCCAGGGGATGACGAACAGGACGCTCTTCTCGGTCGGCATGATCAGGCCGGTGTCGAGGCGGATCCGGTCGCGCCGGACCAGGATGTGGACGCCCTTCGACGCCTGCACGGTGGGCCTGCCGTCGGCGCCGGCCATCTGGCGCGTCTCGTCGGTCCAGACGCCGGTGGCGTTGACGACCTGGCGGGCGCGGACGTGGATCTCCTCGCCGCTGTCCAGGTCGCGCACGCGCGCCCCGCTCACCCGGGCGCCGTCGCGGACGAGGTCGGTGACGCGGGCCCGGGTCATGACGGCGGCGCCGTACTGGGCGGCGGTGCGTGCGAGCATCATGGTGAAACGCGCGTCGTCCACCTTCGCGTCGAAGTACTGGACGGCGCCGACCAGGGACTCGGGGCGCAGGCCGGGAGCCACCGCCAGCGCCTTCCTGCGGCTCATGTGCCGGTGGCGGGGCATGGTGCGGGCGCCCCCGAGAACGTCGTAGAGGGCCAGGCCCGCGCCGACGTAGAGCCGCTCGGCCACCCGGTGCCGCAGCGGGAACATGAACGGCACCGGCTGCACCAGGTGCGGCGCCAGCCGGGTCAGCAGCAGACCGCGCTCCTTGAGCGCCTCCCTGACCAGCCGGAAGTCCAGCTGCTGGAGGTAGCGCAGGCCGCCGTGGATCAGCCGGCTCGACCGGCTGGAGGTGCCGGCCGCCCAGTCGCGTGCCTCGACCAGCGCGACGGTGAGGCCGCGGGACACCGCGTCCAGCGCCGCTCCGGCCCCGACCACTCCGCCGCCGATGACCAGCACGTCGAACTCGGTCTCACGCATCCTCTGCAGCGTGGCGGCGCGGTGGGCCGGGCCAAGCGGTACAGACGTCATTGCAGAACTCCTTGCGTCGATCAGAGGGATGGACCCGCGGGGACCTGGCCGGCCCCCGCGGATCCGCCAGTCAGTCCAGCTCGATCCAGTCGAGGGTGCGGGAGACGGCCTTCTTCCAGCCGGCGTATCCACGGGATCGCTGCGACTCCGACCAGGTCGGCTGCCAGCGCCGGTCCTCGTTCCAGTTGCGCTTGAGCTCGTCGGTCGACTCCCAGAAACCGACGGCCAGGCCGGCGGCGTACGCGGCGCCGAGCGCCGTGGTCTCGGCCACGACCGGCTTGGACACCGGGACGCCGAGAATGTCGGCCTGCAGCTGCATGCACAGGTTGTTGGCGGTGACCCCGCCGTCCACGCGCAGGACGTCGAGGGCGACGCCGGAGTCCTGCCGCATCGCCTCGACGACGTCGCGGCTCTGGTAGCAGATCGACTCGAGGGTGGCCCGCGCCACGTGGGCGTTGGTGTTGAAGCGGGACAGGCCGACGATGGCGCCGCGGGCGTCCGAGCGCCAGTAGGGGGCGAACAGCCCGGAGAAGGCGGGCACGAAGTACACGCCGCCGTTGTCGTCGACCTGCGCGGCCAGCGCCTCGCTCTGCGCCGCGCCGGAGATGATGCCGAGCTGGTCGCGCAGCCACTGCACCGCCGAGCCGGTGACCGCGATCGAGCCCTCCAGCGCGTACACCGGCTTGTCGTCGCCGAACTGGTAGCAGACGGTGGTCAGCAGGCCGTGCTTCGACCGGACCGGCTCGTGGCCGGTGTTGAGCAGCAGGAAGTTGCCGGTGCCGTAGGTGTTCTTGGCCTCGCCGGGCGAGAAGCAGACCTGGCCGACGGTGGCCGCCTGCTGGTCGCCCAGGTCGCCGGACAGGGCGACCTCGCCGCCGAGCGGCCCGCCCGCCAGGGTCGTGCCGTACAGGCGGGGGTCGGACGACGGCTTGATCTCGGGCAGCATCCGCCGGGGGATGCCGAAGAACGACAGCAGCTCGTCGTCCCAGTCGAGCGTCTCGAGATCCATCAGCATGGTACGGCTGGCGTTGGTCGGGTCCGTGACGTGCACGCCGCCGTCGGGGCCGCCGGTGAGGTGCCACAGCAGCCAGGTGTCGGTGGTGCCGAAGAGGGCGTCCCCGGCCTCGGCCGCCTCGCGCACGCCGTCGACGTTCTCCAGGATCCACTGGATCTTGCCGCCGGAGAAGTAGGTCGCCGGGGGCAGCCCGGCCTTGCGGCGGATGACCTCGCCCCTGCCGTCCTGGTCCAGGGCGGCGGCGATCCGGTCGGTCCTGGTGTCCTGCCAGACGATGGCGTTGTAGTACGGCCGGCCGGTGACCCTGTTCCAGACCACCGTGGTCTCGCGCTGGTTGGTGATGCCCAGCGCGGCCAGGTCGGAGGCGACGAGGTTCGCCTGGTTCATCGCGGTCTCGATCACCGCGCGGGTGCGCTCCCAGATCTCGGTCGGGTTGTGCTCGACCCAGCCGGCCTGCGGCATGATCTGCTGGTGCTCGAGCTGGTGCCGGGCGATCTCGTTCCCGCCGTGATCGAAGATCATGAAGCGGGTGCTGGTCGTTCCCTGGTCGACGGCTCCGATGAAGTCGGCCATGACGATCGTGCCTCCTGGATGGGGTGGGGGGGTTTCAGACGGCTTCGTAGGCGGGCTTGGCCGCGGGCTGGGCGGCCTCGGGCTCTTCCGCGGGCGGCAGGAACCGGCCGACCAGGACCTCGTACAGGCCGGCGCCGATCAGCCCGCCGATCACCGGGGCCACGATCGGCACCCAGAAGTAGAGCGAGCCGTACTGGTCGTGGAAGGCGGTCTCGTAGCCGGTCAGGAACGAGGCCAGGCGCGGGCCGAAGTCGCGGGCGGGGTTGATCGCGTAGCCGGCGTTCGTGCCCCAGGCCATGCCGATCGCCACGACGAGCAGGCCGACCACGAAGGGCGCGAGGTTGGCCCCGGGAGAGGAGTTGCGCAGGTCGGTGATGGCGAGGATGAGGAACAGCAGGATGGCCGTGCCGATGATCTGGTCGCGGAAGGCGCCCCACGTGCCGACGGGAAGCGTCCCGTTGCCCGGCAGCGTAGAGAAGACGCCCTGGGTCTTGATGGTGAAGCCGGGGTCGACCTTCGCCAGCACCTCGGCGTAGTTGAACCGGACGATCAGGGCGGCCACGAACGCGCCCGCGGTCTGCGCCAGCGAGTAGGGCAGGACCTTGCGCCACGAGAAGCCCTTGAACACCGCCAGCGCGACCGTGACGGCCGGGTTGAGGTGCGCGCCGCTGACGCGGGCCGCGACGTAGACGCCGAGCGTGACGCCGAGGCCCCACGCCCACGCGATGCTGTCGTGCGCGCCGATCCCCGCGGCGGCCACCTGGGCCACCACGCCGACCCCGAAGAGGATCAGGATCATGGTGCCCGCGAACTCGGCGGCCACTTCACCGAGCAGTCCGCGGGCCTTGAGTCGTTCGGCCATTTCTCTCTCCTCACAGTGCCGTGCTCCCCCCGGCGGAAGGCGGGAGCGGACCGTCGCCGTGAGTAGTCGTCCCAGGTGGTGTGACCGGCCTCACGGTTGCCGTGGACGCTAGGTGAGAGAAAACGGAGGGTCAACGGCAAGGTGTCGACAATGTCGAACACTAGTCAGCGATGCCACGCCGGGTTAGAGTCTGAGAACTATGACGCAGGCTACAAAAGTCCACGTCTGTGGGCGATTGCGTAGATTGCCCGCTCATGGGTGTCGACATTGTCGAACACCTGTCGGCCACACTACGATCGGACATATGCCAGGTCCAGTTCAGTCCATCGAGCGGGCGGCGGCGATCCTGCGTCTCATCGCGCGCAGCTCAGGCCGGCTCGGCCTCGGTGAGATCTCCAACGCGCTGGGTCTGGCCAGAGGCACCACGCACGGGCTGCTGCGCACCCTGCAGCGGGTCGGCTTCGTCGAACAGGACGAGGCGACGGGCAAGTACCAGCTCGGCGCCGCCCTGCTGCACCTGGGCACCAGCTACCTCGACGTCAACGAGCTCCGCTCGCGGGCGATCAACTGGGCCGACGCGCTGGCCGCCCGCAGCGGCGAGGCCGTCCGCATCGGCACCCTCCTCGACGGCCAGATCCTCATCGTCCACCACGTCTTCAGACCCGACGACACCCTGCAGACACTCGACGTGGGCGCGCTGCTGCCCATGCACGCCACCGCGCTCGGCAAGGTCCTGCTCGCCTACGACGTCGGCGCCGCCGCCGCCCTCGGCGACGGCGTCCTGGAAGCCTTCACCCGCCGGACGGTCGTGCAGCCGAAAGCGCTGGCCCGCACCGTCGCTCAGGTCCGCGAGGTCGGCTGGGCCGTCGAGGTCGAGGAGATGACCATCGGAGAGGCCGGCATCGCCGCGCCCATCCGCGGCCACGGAGGACTTGTCGTCGGCGCCATCGGGATCTCCGGTGCCGTCGAACGCATCTGCGACACCAAAGGACAGCCGAACGCCGCCCTGGTGACGTTCGTACGCGACGCGGCGCGCGCGGTCTCCAGGGACCTCGGCGCGGCCCGCTGGTGACCCCCCTCCACCCCCATCTGCCGAGGTAGGATGCCATGGTCATGCGCTACGTGATGTCCATCGATCAGGGCACGACATCCACGCGCTGCATCGTTTTCGACCAACGAGGGCGCCTGGTGTCGGTGGCGCAACGCGAACATCGACAGCACTTCCCCCGACCGGGCTGGGTCGAGCACGACGCCGTCCAGATCTGGCGCAACCTGGAGCGCATCGCACCCGAAGCGCTCTCCCAGGCGGGCATCGGCCTGGACCAGGTGGTGGCGATCGGCATCGCCAACCAGCGCGAGACCACGCTGCTGTGGGACCGGCACACCGGCGCGCCCCTCGGACGCGCCATCGTGTGGCAGGACACCCGCACCGACGCCCTCGTCGACCAGTTCGCCGCCCGCCCCGACGCCTCGATGGTGCAGAAGCGCTGCGGACTCCCGCTGGCCACCTACTTCTCCGCCCCCCGCATCCGCTGGCTGCTCGACAACACCCCGGGGCTGCGCGAACGAGCCGAACGGGGCGACGTGCTGTTCGGCACGATGGAGACCTGGCTCATCTGGAACCTCACCGGCGGTCCCCAGGACGGCCTGCACGTCACCGACGTCACCAACGCCAGCCGTACCCTCCTCATGGACCTCGCCTCGCTGGCCTGGGACCCCGACCTGCTCGACTTCTTCGGCATCCCCAGCGCCATGCTGCCGCAGATCCGGCCGTCCACCGAGACCTACGGCCTGGCCAGCCGCGTGCTCCCCGGCGTACGCATCGCCGCCGCGCTCGGCGACCAGCAGGCGGCGCTGTTCGGCCAGACCTGCTTCGCGCCCGGCGACGCCAAGTGCACCTACGGCACCGGCAGCTTCCTGCTGCTCAACACCGGCCACGAACCCGTCCGCTCCAGCCACGGGCTGCTCACCACCGTCGGCTACCAGGTGGGCGACGAGCCCGCCGTCTACGCGCTCGAAGGCCCGATCGCCATCACCGGCGCCCTCGTCCAGTGGTTCCGCGACGGGCTCGGCCTCATCAACAGCGCCCCCGAGATCGAGACCCTCGCCCGGACCGTGGACGACAACGGCGGATGCTACATCGTCCCCGCCTTCGCCGGGCTCTTCGCCCCCCACTGGCGCAGCGAGGCCCGCGGCGTCATCGTCGGCCTGACCTCCTACATCACCAAGGGTCACCTGGCCAGAGCCGTCCTGGAGGCCACCGCGTGGCAGACACGCGAGGTCGTCGACGCCATGAACGCCGACTCAGGGCTGGAACTGCGCACCCTCAAGGTCGACGGCGGCATGACCGCCGACAACCTCCTCATGCAGTACATCGCCGACGTGCTCGACGTGCCGGTCGTCCGCCCCATGGTGGCCGAGACCGTCTCGCTCGGCGCCGCGTACGCGGCCGGGCTGGCGGTCGGCTACTGGGCGGACCTGGAAGGGCTGCGCCGCAACTGGCACCGGGCCGCCCAGTGGCTGCCCAGCATGGAGCCCGAGCGCCGCGCCACCGAGTACGACAACTGGCACCGGGCGGTGGAGCGGACGTTCGGCTGGATGAAGTCGGGCGGCTGAACCTGTCGCCGCCCGCGTACGGCCCGCCGTACGCGGGCGACCTCCCACCCGGCCAGGTCGCCGGCCTCCAGCCTGCGCCGCAGGTCGTGACGGTCCGGGATACCCCACATCTCCCGGATGCCGGTCACGCCGTTGGCCAGGTACAACGGCCGGGCCCTTTACAAAGTAGATTCATGACGGCGAGCGGCGACCCCGCAGCCGCGGGGCCCTGGCCCGGGCCGCGCGGTGCGAAGGTCGCGGGTCAGCCGCCGCGCGGTGCGAAGGTCGCGGGTCAGCCGCCGAACGCCGCCACGCTCAGGCGGCCCGGAGGTCGCGGGTCAGCCGCCGACCGCCTCCACGCGCATCTCGGCCGCGTGCTTCACCAGCGCGACGAGCACGTCGCGGCTCGACTGCCGCTTCCTGGCATCGCACATCACGATGGGGATCGACGGGCTGAGCTGGAGCGCGAGCCGTACCTCGTCAAGCTCGTAGGTGGGGGCGCCCTCGAAGGCGTTCACCGCGACCACGAAGGGCGTGCCCCGCCGTTCGAAGTAGTCGATCGACGGGAAGCAGTCGGCCAGGCGCCGGGTGTCGGCCAGCACGACGGCGCCCAGCGAGCCTTCGGCCAGCTCGTCCCAGACGAACCAGAACCGCTCCTGGCCGGGGGTGCCGAACAGGTAGAGGACGTAGTCCTTGCTGATCGTGATGCGGCCGAAGTCCATCGCGACGGTCGTGGTGCGCTTGTCGCTCACACCGGACAAGTCGTCCACGCCGACGCTGCGGTCGGTCAGGGCCTCCTCGGTCCGCAACGGCTTGATCTCGGAGACCGCGCCCACCATGGTGGTCTTGCCCGCGCCGAAGCCACCCGCGACCAGGATCTTGATCGCGGTCGGCATGCGCGGCCCGTCAGAGCGCCCGAAGGCCATCGAGCACCGCCCGGTAGAGGTTCATGTCGTTCATGTCCGCCTCGTAGTGTGGTTCCTGCGCGGAGACGAGATTCCGTTCGTACAGATCCCCGAGAAGCACGCGGATCGTGTTGATGGGCAGGTCGAGGTCCGCGGCGATCTCGGCGACGGACTTCGGCACGCGGCAGATCCGCAGGATCGACAGGTGCTCGGGGTCCAGGCCGGACTCCGGGCCCGGCACCGGCCCCAGAGCGAGCGCCATGGAGATCATGTCGAACGTGCCACTGGCAGGCTGGGTACGCCCGCGCGTGACCACGTAGGGCCGGACGACCTGCGGATCGACCCAGGTGCCGTCGGCGGGCTCGTCCGGCCGGCTCACCGTTCGCCCCCGCCCTGCGCCAGAGTGGTGCGCGCCTCCGAGGTGAGGTACTGGCCGACGCGGGCGACGAGCATGGCCATCTCGTAGGCGACCAGGCCGATGTCGGCCACCTGGTCGCAGAGGACGGCCAGGCAGGCCCGCTCCCCCGCCACGCTGACGATGAGGAAGCCGGACTTCCACTCGATGACCGTCTGGCGGACCGCGCCGCCCTTCACGTGCTCGGCGACTCCCCTGGCCAGGCTCTGCACCCCGGAGGCCACGGCGGACAGGTGTTCGCCGTCGGTGCGTTCCAACCCCGCGGAGGAGGCCATCAGCAACCCGTCGGAGGACAGCACGATGGCGTGCTCGGTGTTGCCGACCCGGCTGATCAGATCGTCCAGCAGCCAGTTCAGATCTGGGCTGGTACTGGTCACTCGTCGTCTCCCGACCGATCGTCCTGCATGAGCTTGGCCGCCTCGGACCTGCCGAGCTTGCTGCCCATCTGTAGCGAGCCCATCATGGCCCTGATCTCCTCCGGCGAGCGCTCGTCACCGTCGTCCTGCCGGCTCGGCGGCGTGGCGGGGGCTTCGTCGCGCAGCGCGGGGGCCAGGTTGGCCTGGGGCACCCTGAGCGGCAGCCCGGACGGGGTACGGCCGGCCGGCGGGGACTTGGGCAGGTCGGCGGCGGGTGACGCGGTGCTGGACGGCGCGGCGCCGGGAGCGGGCGTCGTGTCGGGGCCGCCGAGCGGCGGCACCGTGCGGAGCTGCGGCGCCGAGCGCGGCTGCGACCCCGGGCGGGAGTCGAGCTCCGGGCGGGAGTCCGGCGCTGGGCGGGAGTCCCGGACCGGGCGGCGGTCCAGCTGCGGGCGGGAGTCCGGTCCAGGGCGCGAGTCCGGGTCCGGGTGCGGGTCCAGATCCGGGTGCGGGCGCTGCGCGCTACCGGAGCGCTGGGCCGTACCGGAGCGCTGTGCCAGGTCGGAGACCTGTGCGATCTCGGAGAGCTGGGCCAGGTCGGACAGGTGGGCCATGTCGGAGTGCTGCGCGGTGCGCGGCCGGGGTGCCGTGAAGGTGGCCGTGCGCCCGGCCGCGGGCGCCGCGGTCTGCCTGCGCGGCAGACCCGCGGGCAGGTCGGCCTCCGGGTCGTCGTCGGGTCGTCCCTGGTCCGTCTCGACGAGCTCGCGCGGCAGCAGCACCACGACCGTGGTCCCCCCGTACGCCGAGGAGCGCAGCGACACCTGGATCCCGTGGCGTTCGGCCAGGCGGCTGACCACGTACAGGCCGAGGCGCGCGGTGGTGCCGGTGATGCGGAACTCGGGCGGGTTGGCGATGCGGTCGTTGGCGGCGTCCAGGTCCTCGGGCTTCATGCCGAGGCCGCGGTCCTCGACCTCCACGACGTAGCCGTTGGCCACGAACTGCCCGCTGACCTGGACGTTGGTGTAGGGCGGGGAGAACGAGGCGGCGTTCTCGATGAGCTCGGCCAGCAGGTGGATGACGTCACCGACGGCCCGGCCCACGAGAACGACGTCGCCCATCGGGAGGATGTCCACCCGCGTGTAGTCCTCGACCTCGGCCAGCGCGCCGCGGACCACGTCGACCATGGGCACCGAGTTGCGCCAGGTACGCGCCGGCGAGGCGCCGGACAGCACGATCAGGTTCTCGGCGTTGCGGCGCATGCGGATGGCCAGGTGGTCCAGCCGGAAGAGCTCCTTCAGGTCCTCCGGGTCGGTCTCGCGCCGCTCCATCACGTCCAGCACGCTGAGCTGCCGGTGCACCAGCCCCTGCGTACGGCGGGCCAGGCTGAGCAGGATGTCGCGGATGCTCTGCCGCAGCGCGGCCTGCTCGGCGGCGATGCGGATGGCGGTCTCCTGCACGGTGTTGAACGCCTGGCCGACCTGGCCGATCTCGTCGGCGCCGACCTGGAGCGGGGGCGCCTCGACGGAGACGTCGACGTGCTCGCCGTGCCCGATGCGTTCGACCACCCGGGGCAGCCGCTCGTCGGACAGCTCGTGCGCCGCGTCGCGGAGTTTCTGCAGCTGCGCGAACAGCGAGCGCGCCGTGGTGATGGACAGGACGATCGAGGCGATGACCGCGATGAGTCCCAGGCCGCCGGCCAGCACCAGCCGCATGACGACGCCGGCCGCGACGGGCGTCGCGCGGTCGACCACGCCGTCTCCGGCCGTGAGCACCATGGTGTTGAAGTCGGCCAGGGCCTGCTCGGTGGTCGCCTTCCACTGCTCGGCGCCGAACGGGATGCTCTGGGTGCTCTGACCGTATTCGGCGAGCAGGTTCTCGAGCTCGCTCAGCCGGGTGAACACCGGGCCGCTGAGAAGCTTGTCGTAGGCGGCCCGGTCGGCGCTCGGCAGCTCGGCGGCCGCCTGGTCGGCGACGACGCGCCAGGCGCCCACGGTCTTGATGAACTGCGCGTGCTCCTCGGCGCTCAACCGCCCCGCGGCGAGCGCGCCGGCCAGCAGGGCGTCCTCGGTGGCCATGATCTCTCGCGCCCTACTCAGCGTCATAAGGGTGCGGATGTCCTTGGCGACCGTCTTGTCATCGATGGTGGCCAGCGAGCCGTACAACGGATAAAAGGAGTCGATGATGTCGGCGTAGGCGCGGCTGGCCTTGATCCGGCTGGTGCGCCCGGCGTCGACAGCCGCCCTGACCTTCGGGAGGCCGTCGAGCTTGGCGAACAGTTCATCGAGCCGCCGCTCGCCGTCGTCGTCGGTGGCCCACTCGACGATGTCCGCCCGCGCCGCGGTCCTGAAGTCGGTCAGGAACCTGTCCGCTCGCTGGCGCTGCTTGTGCAGTTCCTCCTGGGATCCGGTGGAGACTTCCGCGAGATGCATCATCGAGGCTCTGCGTTCCCTCTGAAGCTCGACGAGCAGCGGCTCGCTGGGGCCGATCACGCTACTGTCGAGCTGTGCGACCCAGAGCAGGTTGATGCCTTCACGCAGGGTGACCCAGGCCGCGAACGCCCAGAGTGCGGCCAGGGAGAGAAGCATGGCCGTGATCTTGGTGCGCAGGCGGGAATTGCGGGGGCGCATAGTACCTACTCCGCGAAGTCATATGGTTGCATAGCGGCGCTAAGGACCACGGCACTTTAGCAAGGGTCATGATCGTCATACAAGTCAACAAATATCTTGACAGAATAAGATTTTAATTGTAGTATTTACGCCTGCGCAAGATCGTGCACGGATATAGTCGTCGAGTGAGCGGCACCAGCCCAGAGGCATACTTCGGCATTCGGAACCCCCTCGCGGACCGCTTGCTCCAGAGCTCCCACCAACTTGCCGGCGTACCGGAAGCCGACAGAGGCGTTGTCCTTCGGGCCGCGCTTGACGCGGTGCCCGAGGCCGCGGCACTCCTGCGTCCCTTTCCGGTCCTGTTCGCCGATGGTGAGAGTTCAGCCAGCAGGCTGGCCTTCAGCTGCCTGACGACCGCGGCCACGTTCCCGCGCGCGCGCCGTGACCAGATCGCCGACCTCGCGGCGTTGACCGCCATCCTGTTCGGCGTCGACGACATCGCCGACAGCATCGCGGGCCAGTGGTCCGAATCCGACTTCACCGCGTTCTTCACCCGGCTTCCCGCGGTCCTGTCCGGCGAGGCCGGCTGTGACGCGTCCGAAACACCGATGGGCCAGGTGGTGGCGGCGTGGACGCGGTGGTGCGCCCGTTTTCAAAGGTACGCCGGCGCGGCGGTCCACGCCCCTAACCTGGCAGAGCAGCTGGAACTCGCGGGCGCGGCCATGGCTCGGGAACGGGCGTGGGCCGCCGCGAAGCAACCGTGGCCTTCGTACGACGACTATCTCGCCAACGGGCTGCTCACCATCTTGTACCCCACTTGGTGGTCGGCCGCCCTGGCCGTCTGCGGTCCCCTCCCTGCCGACGCCTCACACTGGACATCGGTCGAGGCCGCGACACGGCTCGGCGCGTCATGTGTCCGGCTCGCCAACGACATCAGGACGTTTGAGAGGGAGAAATCAGAGGGCAAGCCCAACTCCGTGGCCATTCTGGAGGGGACGGGTACAAGCGCCACGGCGGCGGTTCACCAGGTCATGGCCGCCATAGACGAGCTGGAGGCGGCGTTCCGGGCGGAGCTGGCGACGATACCCGCCGAACTGGAGCGGATCGCCGAAGGCCAGCGGCGGAGTGTGACGTTCAACAACCGCTGGTACCTGGCCAGGGACACCCACGCTTACACCGTCGGCGAACTGGCCGCCGACGCCGAGGGTCACGAGGCCTAGCAGGCCTGCTGGGCGAGGTAGGAGGAGGCGAGCACCGCGGCGCGGACCACGGCGACCGGCGTGTAGAGGTCCTTGTCGTGCCACAGCGGCGGATGGTCGGCACCGGCCGAACGCACCAGATGGGCGTGGCCGCGGGCCGCCGCCTCGGCACGCCGCGGGTCGCTCCCGCGCGGGCCGGTCAGCAGCAGCGTCATCATGGCGTAGGCGGTCTCCTCCGCGGTGCCCTCCCACCGCCCCCACGACCCGTCGGCGCGCTGGCCGTCCAGCACCCAGTCGGCGGCGGCGCGCACGGCAGCCGCCGACTCCTCGCCGCCGAACTCGTCGAGGGCCAGCGCGCAGCTGGCCGTGGCGTAGTACGGCGACGCGTGCCAGCGGTCGTCCCAGCTCCCGTCGGGCCGCTGCCGGTCCCGGATCCACTCGGCCGTTCCGGTGATGGCCGCGCCGTAGCGGTCGGCGGCGGCGGGGCGGCGCGCGACGTACTGGCCGAAGGCGTCCAGCACGTGCGCGTTGACGCTGACGGAGGAGCCCTGCTCCCCCGGCCAGGTGGAGAAGTGCGTGCCGGAGTGGAAGGCCCACAAGCTGTCCGGCTCGTACGGCGCGCCGAGCAGCGACAGCGCGTACAGCGCCACCGACGTCGTGTCGGCGTCGGCCGGAAGCCCCGGTCCGGCGGGCGTCCCGGCGGGCCCGATCGCCGCCCTGAGATCGGCGACCATCTCCGGCGGCACGTCGATCGGCACTCCGGCGCGGATCAGCCAGCTGAGCACCCAGCCCCGCTCGAACACCGTGATCGGCACCCCGACGGGCACGGGGCCGCCGTGCCGCCGGGCGAGCGCCTCGAGGTGGCCGCGCGCCGGGTCGTCCGCGTCGCGCCACCCGCGCTCTCCCAGCCAGGCCGCGGTGGCCGCGGGCGAGGCCCCGACGGTGCCGATCGCCGTCGGGGCGACCGCGGGCGCGCCGCTGGCCGCCGGGCCCGCGATCTCCAGGGCGTGCAGCAGTTTCTCCGGGACTTCCGTCCCCGCCGCGATCCACGACCTGATCAGCGCGAGCGTGTCGTAGCTCATGTCGTCGGGCAGCGGCAGCGGCGGCTGGCCGGGCAGCGCCTGCACGTGCTGGTTGATGAGCGCCACGAGCGAGGGCACGATGTGCTCGATCGCCGGCATGTCGGGGAGTTCCCGCCGCGCGCCCAGGCAGTCGGCCAGAGCACGCAGGCCGCGCCGGGCCGCCTCCTCGAGGCGGTGCCGGTCGGCCTCGCCGAGGGAGTACCGGTCAGCCCCTTCGAGGCCGTGCCGCTCAGCCCCTTCGAGGCCGTGCCGGTCGCCGTCCTCGGACTCGAGACGGTGCCGGTCGGCGCCGGGGGCGCCGTGGCCGTCGCGCAGCAGCGCCGACAGGATCGCCTCGGTGGCGCTCAGCGTCGGCACGAGGCCGTAGCCGTCCGGCGCCCCCCAGCTGCCGTCCGGCCGCTGGGTGGCCACCAGGAAGGCGAGCCGCTCCTCGTGCCCGACCAGCCACGGAGCCAGGGTGACCAGCCGGCCGGTCTCGTAGACCGACGGGGAGACCTGGCCCCACGGCCTGCGCATGAGATCGGTCAGCAGCGCGTCCGCGGCCGGGATCGTCTCCGGTACTCCCTGAGCGGTGATGCTCACCCGCCCACCTCCGTCGGCCGTACCGGTCTGTTTCGCTCGCTCACCCGTCAGTCCCGCGCCCTCGGCACCAGCTTCAGCATGAGCTTCTCCTTCGGCCGCACCGACGCGCCCGGCACGGGCGTGAGGCGCTGCGGGTTGGTCAGTTCCACCCGATACCTGCGCAGCAGGTTGGCGATCACCAGCGGGGCTTCCACGTAGAACAGGTGCTGGCCGAGGCAGACGTGCGGGCCGGCGCCGAAGGGGATGAAGCTGTAGCGGTGCCGCCGCTCGGTGTTCTCCGTCGCCCAGCGCTCAGGGTCGAACTCCAGCGGCCGGTCCCAGAAGTCGGCCAGCCGGTGGGTCGCGTACGGGCTGACCAGCACCTGTGAGCCCGCCTTGATCCTGACTCCGCCGATGTCGGTGTCGGCCACCGCCTGGCGCGGAATGATCCAGGCCGACGGGTAGACGCGCAGCAACTCCTGCAGGACCCTCCGGAGATACACGAGCTTGGGCACGTGCGCCGGCCGGACGGGGCCTTCGCCCACGACCTCGTCGATCTCCTCCAGCAGCCGGGCATGCACGTCGGGGTGGTCGTGCAAGACGGACCACAGCCAGGTCAGCGACATGGCCGTGGTCTCCGAGGCGGCCCCGTAGATGCTGACCAGGTCGTCGCGGACCTGCCGGGCACCCGCCTCGCCGCCCTGCGCCATCCGTGCCTCGATCAGCGCCGAGACCACCTCGTTCCTCGTGCTCTTCTCGGCGCGCGCCTGATCAATCAGCGGGTAGACGATCTCGTCGATCTTTTGTGCGGCGGCCAGGAAAGCGCGGTCGCCCGGCACCTTGATGGAGTAGGACACGAAGGGGAACAGCAGCCGGAAGGCTATCGACGTGGCGCAGGTGGCGAACTCGGGCGCCAGCCGCTCGGCGATGTCGCGGGAGATGCGGCCGCCGAAGAGCACCTTGATGACGGCCTGGTTGACGATGGTCGTCATCTGGTAACCGCCGTCGACCAGCCGGCCAGTTCGCGCGTGCTCGTCCAGTTCACTGATGGAGTCGGCGATGATGTCGGCCATGTCCTCACCCAGCGAGGCCGTGTACCTGGCGGTGAAGAGCGGCTGCAGGATCTTCCTGCTGGACTCCCAGCCCTCCCCTTCCCCGAGGATGCTCTGGCCGGTCACGCGACGCAGCGGCCGCCAGAACATGCCCTCGCGCACGAACTTGGTCCAGTCGGTCTTCAGCACCCGCTGGACATGGTCGGGGTGGGTCACCAGATAGGGCCTGAACGGGCCGAGGCCGAGCTGGACGACCTGACCGCCGGCCTCTGTGGCGATCTTGGCCAGTTCGGTGACGGGATCCTTCATGAGACGGGGGATGGCCCGATAGAAGGGAAGCACTCGCGGCGTGGTCGCGACAGCGCCCGCGGCAACCGACATGGCGATGATCCCCACTCCAAACATGTCAGGGAGCAACACGCGTCGCAAAAGCTAACTCTTGCGACATAAGTGACTCTCCGCCGCAGTATCGTACGATCCGCCTTCTCTGATCAAGATGTGGCACGTGTGATGATTGATCCATCCTGGTGAGCGGCGCCACGCGCTCACCCTTCCGGACCGGGCGGGCAGATCCGCGCGGACTTCACGGCAGGCGGTTCATCAGGGGCAGCCGGTCGAGGGGGACGAACCGTTCCGCGACCACCGCGGCGGCCACGGCGGCGAGCGCCGTGCCCCAGGCGAGCGGGTCGAGCGGCACGCAGCCGAAGAACTGGCTGACCCCCGGCACCTGCACGATCGCGGCCAGCACGGCCGCCGACCCGAGCGAGCTGAGCAGGACCGGGCGGCCCGTGCCGCCCGCGATCACCGTCTGGGCGAGCTGGGTGCCGACGAGGGCGACCAGCCCCACGGTGCGGGCCCGGGCCTGCGGTCCCGTCAGCCTGGCCAGCGTCCAGCCGGTGGCGGCGCCCAGGGTGGTGAAGACCGCCCGTCGCACGATGTCGTGGGTGAGCGCCGAACCCAGAGAGGTCTCCGGCCCCTCGCCGAGCAGCGCCGCCGCGGCGTCCTTCGACGGCGCCCGTACGGCGATGGCCAGCGCGGGCGCGAGGTCGGTGAGCATGTTCACCAGCAGCAGCTGCCTGGCCGTCAGCGGCGAGCGGCCGGTGGCGAGCGACCCGATCAGCGTGAAACCGATCTCGCCGAGGTTGCCACCGACGAGAATGGCCAGCGCCTCGCGGACCGAGGCCCACATGGCCCGCCCCTCGACCAGCGTCGAGATGATGGTCTCCAGGCTCTCGTCCGCCACGACCAGGTCGGCTGCGGCCCGCGCGGCCGGGGTCGCGCCGGAGCCGACGGCGATGCCCACGTCGGCCAGGCGGATGCCGGCGGCGTCGTTGGAGCCGTCGCCGGCCATCGCGACGACCCTGCCGAGGCGCTGGAACGACTCGACCACCCTGACCTTGTGGGTGGGCGTGCAGCGGGCGACCACGTCCACGTCGGGGAGGGTCTTGTCCAGCGCGCCGTCGTCCATCTCGTCGATGTCGGTGCCGGTCAGGACGTGCGGGTGAGGGTCGTCGGTGACGTGGGCGGCGATGGCGCCGGCCGTACCCGGGTGGTCTCCGGTGAGCATGACGATCTGCACGCCGGCGTTGCGCAGCGCGGCGACCGCCGACCCGGCCGTGTCGCGGACGACGTCGGCGAGCCCGACGAGGCCGGTGAAGCGCAGGTCGTCGATGTCGTCGTCGGCGAGCTCGTCGGAGTCCATGGGACGTTCGGCCACGGCGAGGACCCGGTGCCCCGACGAGGTGAGGTGATCGATGCGGGCCTCGATCTCGCGCCGCCGCCCGTCGTCGATCCCGGCGCAGCGCGGCACGACGACCTCGGGTGCCCCCTTGACGCTGAGCAGCCGGTCGGACCCGCGCCGGCCGAGCGTGGCGTGGTAGGCGCGGGACGACTCGAACAGCAGCGCGGTGATCTCCTCCCAGCCGTCGGCGCCGGTCTGGCGCGAGACGCCGAGCTCGGCCGCGCCCTCGCCGATCGCGCCGTCGGTGACGTGGCTGTAGTCCCCGTCGGCGGAGTGCGGAGTGGCGCGCAGGGCCGCGGCGAGCACCTCGCGCAGGCTGTCGTCGAGCGCGCCGACGTCCTTGTCGTGCTCGGCGTCGCTCACCCTGGCCAGCCGGATGCGGCCTTCCGTGAGCGTCCCGGTCTTGTCGAAGCACAGCACCTCGACCCTGCCGAGCGCCTCGATGGTCCCCGGGTCGCGGGCGTGCACGCCGCCGGCGGCTAGCCGGCGCGTCGCGGCCAGCTGGGCCGCGCTGACGAGCAGCGGCAGACCCTCGGGCACCGAGGCGACGGCCAGGTTGACGCCCTCGCCGAGGGTCTCGCGCAGCTGCCTGCCGCGCAGCAGGCCGGACAGGGTCACGCCCAGCGCCGAGCCGATGGCGATGGGCGTGGTGGCCCTGGTGATCGCCGTCAGCCGCTCCTCCACGCCGCTCACCCGCTCGACGCCGGCGGTGGCGGCCATCGCGCGGCCGGACTCGGTGGCGTCGCCCACGGCCACCACGACGGCGGTGGCGCTGCCGGCGGCGACCGTGGTCCCCTCGTACAGCATGGAGCTCCGCTCGGCGACGTGGTGGGCGAGGACCGCACCGGCGCCCTTGGAGACCGGCAGCGACTCCCCCGTCAGCGATGACTCGTCGACCTCCAGCCCGTCGGCTTCCATGACGCGGCAGTCGGCGGGCACGACCTGCCCGGTGTCGAGCAGGACGACGTCCCCTGGCACCAGCTCGCCCGCCTCCACCTCGCTCTCCGTGCCGTCACGCCGGAGCCGGGCGCGCACCTTCGTCTCTTCGGCCAGCTCGGCCAGGGTGCTCGCGGTGGCCGTCCGCTGCACGCCGCCCACCAGGGCTGAGACGCCCATGACGGCGACCACGAGGAAGGCGTCGACGAGCGAGCCGAGGACGGCCGAGCCCGCCGCGCCGGCCGCCAGCATCGGGGTGAACGGATTGTCGAGCTCGGCCCCGACACCGCGCACCAGCGTCGCCAGCGGTGAGGCCGCAGGCGCGCGCGCTCGGCGGCGCGCCTGCGCCTCGGCAGCGCTGAGCCCACCGTCCCGCGTCTCCAGGACGGCCAGCACCCGCTCGACCGGCATGGCGTGCCACGGTGTCACGGACAGGGCGGGCGCGATCGGCCGTCGCATGCTCGCGTGGGCCTGCCAGGCGCCCTGCGCCAGCGAGAGCGCGGCCACGCCGTTCACGGCCGACAGCACGTGCCCGGTCACCCGGCTCATCCGGTCGGTCAGCCCGTAGATCGCGGCCACGCCGGTGCCCGCCTTGGCGAGCGTCACGCCGCGCTCGCTGACGGCCCGGGCGTCGCGCGCCGACTCGATGACGAGCGCCGCGGTGCCCAGGTCGGCGCCGACGAGCAGGTGGGCGCCCCACGGCGGCCGGCCGTCGCGGCCGGACACGCCGACGCCGCAGTCGGCGGCGGCCAGCGCGGCGCCGTCACGTGACACCAGCATGACGACGGCGCCCTGGCGTTGCAGCTCGCGCATCGACGCGGCGAGCTCCTCGCCGCTCTCCTCGACCAGCCGCAGGTCCGCCCCGCGCGCGGCGACGGCGAGCGCGTGCGCCTCCGGCACCCGCCCCCGCACGACCTCGATCACGGCCTGGAGCCGCTCGCCGTGCGTCAGCGCCAGCACGTGGACGGCGGCGCCCTTCCTGAAGCGGTCGTGGTGCGACCTGCCCGCCCAGCCCTTGCGTGGCAGCTCGTCGTAGGGGCCGAGCGCCCAGTCGCCCTCTCTGCGCACCCGGTCGGGCTCCGACGGCTCGAACAGACCGTGGAGCCGCGCGGCCACCGCCTCGTGGTCGGCCTTCTCCGCGGCGGCCACCTCGCCGATCATCAGGTCCTCGGCGATCAGCACGTCCTCGTCCAGCACGAGCGTGTCGACCCGGTCCAGGCGGCTCAGCGCCTGGGAGCCGGCGATGATCACGCCCCGCTGGGACAGCAGCGTGCCCAGCTCGGCGACGAAGGCGTCACGTCCCGCCGACGACGCCTTGGGCAGTCCGGCCAGCGCGACCTCGAGGCCCCGCTGCATGTCGCCGGTCAGCACTCCTCCGGCCAGGCTGCCGATGGCGCTGCCGGACAGCACGTTCTCGGCGTGCCGCTCGATCGGCCCGTTGGGCAGCCGCCGCGGCCGGTTGGGGGCACGCTCGTGGGCGCGTGCGCGTTCCGGGGTGCCGGTCAGCTCTTCCTCCCGCTCGGCCCACACGTCGTTCTGCACGCGTGACTGGCGGATCTGCAGCGTCCGCTGCACGAGGTCGATGGCCAGGCCCGTGCCGCCGGGGGTGAGTGTCTGGATCGCCGTGTTCACCATCGGCATCCAGGACCGGCAGGCGGGGATCGAGTCGTCGAGCACCTTGCGCAGCTGCGGGACCGCGCTCAGGTAGCCGGCGACGCCGGCGGCCCCTGACGGCAGGGGCGCCCGGTGCACGAGCCACTCCACGCCGGTCACCGCCAGCCCGAGCGCGTCCGCGGCGAGCACGAGGGCGACGGGCGGCCCTGCCGACGTGCCCTCGGTGATGGCCGGGTCCTTCTCCACGGCGGCCCGCTCGGCCTCGTCCAGGACGGCGACGAGGTCGTCGACGGAGGGCGGTGGCTCGTCCACGGCGACGATCACGCGGCCCAGCGCGAGGTTGACGCGCGCCCATCGGACGCCGGGGTGGACCGA
This sequence comes from Nonomuraea sp. NPDC003804, assembly GCF_040610675.1. Taxonomy (NCBI): domain Bacteria; kingdom Bacillati; phylum Actinomycetota; class Actinomycetes; order Streptosporangiales; family Streptosporangiaceae; genus Nonomuraea; species Nonomuraea sp. NPDC003804. The sequence goes on along the minus strand of NZ_JBEXMT010000008.1, from coordinate 76,728 downwards.
CAGGGCCGACTCGACCGCGTCGGTCAGCTGCTCGGGGACCGGGCACGAGAGCGCGAGGTGGATCCGGCCCGGAAAGGTCCACGTCGACCGGCGCACGCCGGCCAGCTCCGCGAGGGTGGTGGCGGCCCAGCCGGGCGCCTGCGCCGCCTTGTCCGCGGCCCACCTGAGCGGTGCGGCCACGAGATCCTGGCCCGGCAGCCTGGGCAGGCCGGGCAGCCTGGGCAGGCCGGGCAGCGACAAACCGAAAGGCATGTCGGCCCCGTACCCCGGTGAAGCCGTTTACGCGTGCCGGCGCGACTTTTTGGCCGGCGAGACGACGACGCTCCCGCTGCTAGAGGCCGCGCAGCGCGGGCAGGAGGTCCTTCTCGGCCCACTCGAAGAACGGCTGCTGCTGGTCGGCGCCTATCTGCACGAGGGCCACGTGCGTGAACCCCGCGTCGGCGAACGCCCGCACCGCGTGCACGACCGCGTCCACTTCGGCGCCGCAGGGCACGCTCCGCGCCACGTCCTCCGGACGGACCGAGGACGCCGCCGCCTCGAAGTTGACCGGCCCCGGCAGCTCCGCCATGACCTTCCAGCCGCCCGCCGCGGCCCAGCGCCACAGCCGGTGCGCCCGCTGTTCCGCCGCCTCGGCGTCGCTGTCGTAGGCCAGGGCGAGCTGGCCGTAGATCGGCTTGCCGGCGCCGCCCGCGGCCTGGAACTGCGCGACGACCTCGGGCATCGGATCGTTGACGACGAGGAGGTCGGCGTGCTCGGCGGCGATCCGGGCGGACCTGCCGCCGGAGGCGGCAACGCCGATCGGCACCCGCTCGTCGGGCAGGTCATAGAGCTTGGCGGAGTCGACGTCGTAGAACTCGCCGTTGTAGGTGACGTAGTCGCCGCTGAACAGCCGCCTGATGATCTCGACGGCCTCGGCGAACATCCGGTGCCGGGTGTCCGCCGGCGGCCAGCCCTCGCCGATCACGTGCTCGTTCAGGTTCTCGCCCGCGCCCAGCCCGAGGGTGAACCTGCCCTCGCTCAGCACCCCCATCGTGGCGGCCTTCTGCGCGACCACGGCCGGGTGGTAGCGCATGATCGGGCAGGTCACGTAGGTCATGAGGGGCAGCCGCCGGGTGGCCTGGGCGACGGCGCCGAGCACCGACCAGGCATACGGCGAATGCCCCATCTCCTCCAGCCACGGGAAGTAGTGGTCGGAGATGACGGCGAAGTCGAAGCCGGTGTGCTCCGCCGCCACCGCGTTGCCGACGAGCTGGCGGGCCGGGGTCTGCTCGGACATCAGGGTGTAGCCGATGTTCACCATGGCCTCGTCATGTCCCCGCGCGGTCAAGGGTAGGTGCCGAGGAGCGAAGATTAATGATGAAGGTGGTCGACGCCGCGGGGCCGGTCGAGCCCGGTAGGGGGATGATGGCGGTGACAGCGCTGACGCAGGAGACGGTGGCGGCTCTTCCCCGGGAGGTCGCGGTTCCCTCCTATGACCGGTCGAGACTCACGGCCGGCATCGTCCACGTCGGGGTGGGCGGATTCCACCGGGCGCACCAGGCGATGTACCTGGACCGGCTGATGAACGACGGCCTGGCCCACGACTGGGCCGTCTGCGGCGTCGGGGTGCTGCCGGGCGACGCGCGGATGCGCGACGCGCTCGACGCGCAGGACGGCCTCTACACGCTGGTGCAGAAGCACCCGGACGGCACGCTCGAGGCGCGCGTCATCGGCTCGATCGTCGGGTTCCTCTTCGCGCCCGACGATCCGCAGGCCGTCGTCGAGAAGATGGCGGATCCCGCCGTCCGCATCGTGTCGCTCACGGTCACCGAAGGCGGCTACAACTTCCACCCCGTGACCGGCGAGTTCGTCGCCGACGCTCCGGCGGTCCGCGCCGACCTGGAGCCGGGGGCGGCTCCGGCGACGGTGTTCGGGCTCGTCACCGAGGCGCTGCGGCGCAGGCGCGCCCGGGGGGTCGCGCCCTTCACGGTCATGTCGTGCGACAACATCCAGGGCAACGGGGACGTCGCACGGCGCAGCTTCACAGCCTTCGCCCGGCTCGCCGACGCCGATCTCGCCGGTTGGATCGAGGAGGCGGTCGCCTTCCCCAACTCCATGGTCGATCGCATCACCCCGGTCACCACCGACCAGGACCGCGCGTCCGTGGCCGAACGGTTCGGCGTCCTCGACGCCTGGCCGGTCACCTGCGAGCCGTTCACGCAGTGGGCGCTGGAGGACCACTTCTCCAGCGGGCGTCCGCCGTTCGAGGCGGCCGGGGTCCAGATGGTCGCGGACGTGGAGCCGTACGAGCTGATGAAGCTGCGCCTGCTCAACGCCGGTCACCAGGCGCTTGCCTACTTCGGCCGTCTCAGCGGGCACCGGTACGTCCACGAGGCGGCCACGGATGCGGCTCTGGCGAGGTTCGTGCGCGACTACATGGACGTCGAGGCCACGCCGACGCTCCGCCCGGTCCCCGGTGTCGACCTGGAGGACTACAAGCGGACCCTCATCGAACGCTTCGCCAACCCCGAGGTGCGCGACACCGTCGCGAGGCTGTGCGCCGAGTCCTCGGACCGGATCCCCAAGTGGCTGCTCCCCGTGGTCCGCGAGCAGCTGGCCAGGGGCGGCGAGGTCACCCGCGCGGCCGCCGTCGTGGCCAGCTGGGCCCGTTACGCCGAGGGAGTCGACGAGGCGGGCGAGCCGATCACGATCGTCGATCCGCTGAAGGACCGGCTGACACCCATCGCCAGAACGCAGCGCACGCGGCCCACGGCCTTCATCGAGAATCGCGACCTCTTCGGCGACCTCGCCGACGACAAGCGGTTCGTCGAGCCGTATCTGCGCGCGCTCGAGTCCCTGCACACGCGCGGCGCCCGCGCGACGGTGCGGGAGCTGGCGGAGCTGGGAAGGCGCACGTAGGGGCAGGTTCGAGGGCTTGTTCGGGGGCTTGGCGGGCCGGCCGGGGCCGCGCCGTTTCCGGCTGGCGAATCGACGTGCGCGGAAAATGCGATTGCCGGCACATTCCCCCAATGCCCAAAATCTTGTTTTGCGAGAAAATAGAATTCCCATTCGTTTACATAGGGCACCCAAGGACAGTTGACCGCCATTATCGCCCTTTTTTTGCTGGAGTGCGGGGGTGAGTGGACAGTGGACTGCTATCCGCCCGAGCCGAGTAGGCGGGATGTGCTTCGTGGCGCGCTGGCCGCGGGGGCGGCGCTCGCCATGACGGGAACCGCGAGCGCCTGCGGCACTCAGGCCGACGCGCCGCGAACCGCCGGTGCCGGCCCATGGCGCCAGTTCCAGGGCACCACCCTGAACTTCATCTCGGAGAACACCGCTCCGACCGCGGCCATCGCCGCGAACACCCGCCCGTTCACCACGCTGACCGGGATCGACGTCAAGATCGTGACGCTCGAGCTCACCGCGCTGGTCCAACGGGTCGCCCTGGACCTGGCCTCCGGCCACTCCCAGTACCAGGTGATCTACGCCGATCCGTACCAGGTGCTCGCGCCGTACCAGCGCGGACTGGTGGACCTGCGGACCCTGCAGGCCGATCCGAGCCTGCCGGACCTGCCCGGCGGCATCGCCGACTTCATCCCGGCGCAGATGGACGCGGCCGGCCGGTTCGTCGACCCCCAGGCCGTCTACGCCCTGCCGTACGACGCGCCGACGATGATCTGGCAGTACCGGCGCGACCTGTTCGCCAAGTACCACGACCGCATGGCCGCCGACCTCGGGTTCGACCCGACGCCCAGCGGGGAGCGGACCTGGGAGGAGTACTTCAGGATCGCCGAGTGGTTCAACAAGAACGCCAAGCAGGACGTCAAGTACGGCACCGGCCACCAGGCCCGCCAGCACGACTCGCTGATGAACGACTTCAGCAACGTGCTGTGGTCCTACGGCGGCGACTACTTCGACAACGGCAAGGAGGTGGGGCGCCTGGGCTCGCGCGACCCCGGCCCGTGCCGCCTCGACTCCCCCGCCGCGATCGCCGGCGCGGAGTTCTACCAGCGGCTGCTCAGCATCGCCGACCCGGCCTCCACGACGTGGGACTGGGACGGCGTGGGCGCCGCCTTCCGGGGCGGCAGGCTGGCGATGTGCCCCAACTGGCACGAGTTCGCGGCCAGCAACGAGCAGGTCATGCCCGGCAGGGCCGGCTACTCGGCGCTGCCGAAGGGCCCGGTCAGCACGGCCAACATGTACGGCGGCACCGGGATCGGGATCAGCGCCAACACGCCGCCGAACGAGCGCGGCGCGGCCTGGCTGTTCCTGGTGTGGGCCACCTCGCCGCAGACGCAGCTGGCCAACCTCCAGAGCAAGGCCGGCGGCGGCACGCCCACGCGTATCTCCGTCTACGAGCTCCCGCAGGTGCGCGCCGCCGAGCATCGGCCCTCGCCGATGCCCAACATGCTCACGGCCGCCGCGGTGCGGGAGGCCTGGCGGCCCGACCGGATCGGGCTGCGACCCAAGATCCCCATGTGGAACGAGTGCAACACCGCGATCTTCACCCAGCTGTCCCGCATGCTCACCGGCGGAGCCTCGCCGCAGGAGGCGATGCGCGAGATCAAGTCGCGGGTGGACCGGATCGTGGCGCGAGGGTGGGTGGCCTAGATGACACACGCCGCGGACACCTCACCGGTGCTCAGCCGCTCGGCCCGGCCGAAGGAAGCCGCTCCGCGCGAGCCGCGGATCGGCTTCGAGGGCAGGATGATGACACCGGGCCTGATCCTGCTGGCCGCGCTGTCCATCGTGCCGTTCCTGGCCCTCGTCGCGATGAGCTTCTCCCACGTCCGGCTGCTCGGCGGGGTGTCGCTCGACCTGGTCGGCCTCACCAACTGGGTGCGCTTCTTCACCGACGCCGACATGTGGATGTCGTGGGCGCGCACGGTCATCTACTTCGTCCTCACCGTCGGGCTGGAGATGACACTGGGCGTGGCCATCGCGCTGTGCCTGTACCGGGTGCTGCACGGCCGCAACATCATGCTCAGCCTGCTGCTGCTGCCGATGTTCGCCGCGCCGTCCATCGTCGGGCTGCTGGGGCGCTACCTCACCGACTCCACCTTCGGCCTGTACGCGTGGGTGCTGCGCTCCTTCGGCTACCAGGGCGACATCCTCGGCAGCCCGGTCAGCGCCTTCATCGCCGTCGTGCTGATGGACGTCTGGGAGTGGACCCCGCTGATCGCCCTGATCACCCTCGCCGGCCTGTCGAGCGTTCCGCAGTCGGTGCGCGAGGCGGCGGCCGTCGACGGTGCCGGAGGGTGGATGACGCTGCGGTACGTCATCTTCCCCGCGATCTCCAACGTGCTGCTCGTGGCACTGCTGATCCGCTCGATGGACGCCATCCGCTACTTCGACATCATCTGGGTCACGACCAACGGCGGTCCCGCCGACGCGACCAAGATCGTCCCGATCCGGCTGTACGAGACCGCGTTCCGCTTCTTCGACTTCGGTTACGCCGCCGCCATCGGCCTGGCGATGCTGGCCTTCTCGATCATCATCGCCCGTACGTTCGTCCGCCTGCTCGACGTGAGGGGGTTGACCCGATGAGCACGACCCAGACCGCGCCGGCCGGCCCGGCGGTCACCGCGGCCCCGCGCGGGGTGCCGCAGTCGCCCCTGGAGGCCACCAGCAGGAGCACGCGGTGGCTGACCGTGCTGCTGCTCGCGCTGGCCCTGCTCTGGACGCTGGTCCCGCTGGTGTGGATGTTGATGTCGTCGTTCAAGAACCGCACGGACGTGACCGCGCCCACGCCGAAGTTCGCGTTCGCGCCGACGATGGACAACTACGTCGGCCTGTTCACCGGCGCGAACAACCTCGTGCCGTACATCTGGCACAGCGTGCTGGCCGCCGGGATCTCCGCGCTGCTCGCGGTCACCCTGGGGGCGCTGGCCGGGTACGGCCTGGCCCGCACGCAGATGCGCGGGAAACGGCACCTGGCCTTCTGGATCATCTCGACCCGTATGGCGCCCATCGCGGCGGTCGTGGTGCCGCTGTTCCTCATCTTCCGCGGGCTCGGCCTGATCGACTCGATCCCCGGACTGGTGCTGGCGTACCTGACCTTCAACCTGCCGTTCGCCATCTGGCTGATGAGCGCCTTCTTCGCCGAGGTGCCGCCGTCGCTCGAGGAGTCCGCGCTGGTGGCCGGCTGCACCCGCTGGCAGGCCTTCCGCACGGTGATCCTGCCGCTGACGAAGTCGGGCCTGGTCACCACCTTCGTGCTGTGCCTGGTGTTCGCCTGGAACGACTACGCGTTCGCCGTGGTCTTCTCCGGCCCGAACTCCCAGACGCTGCCCATCGCCGCCTCCCAGCTGGTCACCCAGACGGGTGTCGACTGGGGCCAGCTCGCCGCGATCGGGACCATCGTGGTCGTGCCGATGATGCTGGCCGGGCTCGCCGTGCGGCGCTGGCTGGTCACCGGCCTGACCCTCGGCGCCGTCACAGGAGAGTAGGAGGCTGCCATGCGTGCCGCCGTACTGCACGGCGTGGGAACGGTCCTCCTGGAGGAGCGGCCGCGGCCCGAGCCCGGCCCCCGGGAGGTGCTCGTGCGGGTCGACTCGGTGGGCACGTGCGGCTCGGACGTCCACTACTACGAGCACGGGCGGATCGGCGACTTCGTCGTGACGTCCCCGCTGGTGCTCGGGCACGAGCCGTCAGGGACCGTGGTGGAGGTCGGATCCGCGGCGGGCCGCCACCGCACGGGCCAGCGGGTCTCGCTGGAGCCGGGGGTGCCCGACTTCACCTGCCCGCAGTGCCGGGCCGGCCGGTACAACCTGTGCCCCCGGATGCGCTTCTTCGGCACCCCGCCGATCGACGGCGCCTTCTGCGAGTACGTCGTGGTGCACGAGGAGTTCGCCTACCCCGTCCCCGACTCCGTCTCCGACGACGCAGCGGCCCTCATTGAACCGCTGTCGGTGGGCGTGTGGGCCTGCCGCAAGGCACGGGTCGGGCCGGGCACCCGCGTGCTCGTCACCGGCGCGGGCCCGATCGGGCTGCTCTGCCTCCAGGCGGCGCTGGCCTTCGGCGCGACCGACGTCCTGGTCACCGACGTCACCGGCACCCGGCTCGGGCTGGCCCGCGATCTGGGCGCCCGCGCGACTCTCAACGTCCGCGAGAACCGCCTGGCGGACGCCGGTTTCGAGCCGGACGTGCTGCTCGAGTGCTCCGGCCATCCGGCGGCGATCGGCGAGGCCGTCCGCGAGGTGGCGCGGGCCGGGCGGGTCGTCCTCATCGGCATGGGCGGCGACGAGATCCCGCTGCCGCTGTCGTACGTGCAGACCCACGAGCTCGATGTGACCGGGACCTTCCGCTACGCCAACACCTGGCCGGCCGCCATCGCGCTGGCCGCCTCGGGCAGGGTGCGGCTGGACGACCTGGTCACCGGCCACTACGGCCTGGCCGAGGTCGAGAAGGCGCTCACGGCCGGCAGCCGCGATCCCGACCTGGTCAAGGCCGTCGTCCGGCCGCAGGAGTGATGGGGATGGCGCGCGCTCGGACCACCAGCACCAACACCACCGGCCCCGGACCGGGGCGGCGGCCGTCACCAGGCCGCCACCGGCCCGGCGCCGACTAAGGAGACACCGATGGCCAGAGTTGTCTACGACGAGGCGACCCGCGTCTACCCCGGAACCACCAGGCCCGCGGTGGACGCCCTCGACCTCGACATCACCGACGGCGAGTTCCTGGTCCTCGTCGGCCCGTCAGGTTGCGGGAAGTCCACCTCCCTGCGCATGCTGGCGGGTCTCGAGCGGGTCGACGGCGGGCACATCAGCATCGGTGACCGGGAGGTCACCAACCTGCCGCCGCGTGACCGGGACATCGCGATGGTGTTCCAGAACTACGCCCTTTATCCCCACATGTCGGTGGCCGACAACATGGGGTTCGCCCTGAGGGTGATGAAGACGCCGAAGGAGGAACGCGACCGGCGGGTCCGCGAGGCGGCCAAGCTGCTGGACCTGGAGGACTTCCTCGACCGCAAGCCCAAGGCGCTGTCCGGCGGTCAGCGGCAGCGCGTGGCCATGGGCCGGGCGATCGTCCGCGAGCCGAAGGTGTTCCTCATGGACGAGCCGCTGTCCAACCTGGACGCCAAGCTGAGGGTGCAGACCCGCACCCAGATCGCCGCCCTGCAGCGCCGGCTCGGCGTCACGACCGTCTACGTGACCCACGACCAGGTCGAGGCCATGACGATGGGCGACAGGGTGGCCGTCCTGAAGGACGGGGTGCTCCAGCAGGTCGACACGCCGCTGGCGCTGTACCAGCATCCGGCCAACGTCTTCGTCGCGGGCTTCATCGGCTCCCCGGCGATGAACCTGGCCGAGTACGGCGTCGAAGGCGACGAGGCGGTCCTGGGCGAGATGCGCATCCGGCTGAGCCGCGAGACGCTCAAGCTGCTCAAGGAGGAGAGCAGCGAGCGCGTCATCGTCGGCTTCCGGCCCGAGGCCGTCGACGTGGCCGGCGAGGGGGAGACGAACGGCGAGCAGCCGACCTTCCCGATCTCGGTCACGGTCGTCGAGGAGCTCGGCTCGGACGCCTTCCTCTACGGCCAGTACGCCCACGCGACCGACCCGGCGCTGCGCGATCGGACGGTCATCGCGCGCGTGGACCCGAACGCGCCGCCCGCCAAGGGCCAGGTGGTCCGCCTGCGGATCCAGCCGGGCAAGGAGCGGCTCTTCTCCGCGGTCACCGGGCAGCGGCTGTCCACCTGACCGCCAGGCACGAGGAGAGGAGCCGGGCGCGTGATCGTGGCCTGTGGTGAGGCGCTGGTCGACCTGGTCCCGCGGCGGGACGGCTGCTACGTCGCCCGGCCGGGGGGCAGCCCGGCCAACGTCGCCGTGGGTCTCGGCCGGCTCGGCGTCCCCGTCGCCATGCTCGCCCGGTTCGCCGACGACGGGTTCGGCCGGCTCCTGCGGGCGCACCTGACGGACTCCCGTGTCGACCTGAGCCTCGCCGTCCCGGCGGGCGAGCCGACGACGCTGGCCGTGGTCACCCTCGGGCCTGAGGGCGGCGCCGAGTACACCTTCTACGTCACGGGCAGCGCCGACGGCGCCTGGCAGCCCGCCGACCTGCCACCGGAGCTGCCGTCCGGTACGGCCTGCGTGCACGTCAGCGGGTCGCTGGCGCTTGCCGTACCGGCGATGGGCGACACTTTGGAGGCGTTGCTGTGGCGGGAGCGCTCGCGGCGCACCCTCGCCTTCGACCCGAACCTGCGGCCCCGGCTGGCCCGCGATCCGGCCGCCCTGCGCGCGCGGCTGGATCACTGGATCGGCCTGGTCGACCTGGTCAAGATCAGTTCCGACGACCTGGCCTGGCTGACCCCCGGCGAGCCGGTCGAGAGCGTCGCGGCCCGCTGGCGGGAGCGCGGGCCCGCCGTCGTCGTCGTGACGCGCGGGGCCGCGGGTGTGCACGCGCTCGGGCCGGCAGGGCCGGTCGACCTGCCCGGCCGGCAGGTGCGGGTGGCCGACACGGTCGGGGCGGGAGACGCGTTCATGTCCGGTCTGCTGGCCGCGCTCGCCGAGGACGGCGCGCTGGCGCGCGACCGGCTGGCCGCCCTACCCGCCGGCCCGCTGGCGGCGGCGCTCGACCAGGCCCAGCACGTGGCCGCGCTGACCTGCACCCGCGTGGGCGCCGAACCGCCGTGGCGGGCGGAACTCGACGCCGACAGCGAGGCTCGGCCCGCCGCCGCCCCCGGCCGGACCGCCGACGCGTGACGCGGACCCGACCGGACCGGCTCGTGACGCGGACCCGACGGACCGCTCGTGACGCGGACCTTGACCGGACCGCCGGGTGTGGCGGCGTTCCGGTCAGGCGCGGGTGAAGCGTGCCGCCGGGGCGCCGCGCAGCCTGCCGGGCGGCAGCTTCCTGCCGCAGATCGCCAGCAGCAGGTCCTGTGCCGAGCCGTGGACCGGCGTGCCCGTCCCGAAGGTCCAGTCGAGGTCGTCGGCGCGGAACTCGACGCCGGCGAGGTCGACCTTGAAGAACAGCACGCCCCTGTCGGAGGCGCTGACCGGCAGGGCGGGCCTGAGCCGCTCCTCGGGCACCTTCCGGTCCAGGCCCAGCGCGACGGTGATGTCCAGGCCGTGGATCACGTCGTGGCTCAGCGCGCCCTCGTGGCCGCCGCCCGGGGGCTTCCAGGGGTGGGTCGCGTTGTCGCGCAACGAGGCGGTGAGCTGCCGCGGCGTCATCGTGACCGCGTCACGCCTGGCGAACCGGTCGGCCGCCCTGTTGAAGTCGCCGCGGGCGGCGAGCAGGCCGAGCACCACTTTCGGCAGCGAGTAACGGAAGGGCGTGGTGATATGGGCCGCCACCTCCCGTACCCGCCATCCCGCGCACAGGCTGGGCTGGTCCCACTGCCGGTCCGACAGACCGGCGAGCACGTCCGCGAGGTCGCGGCGTTCGGCGGCGACGGCCGCCCTGATGTCGTTCATCGGGTTCCCCTTCGCTGAAGGCTGTTCGCCTCACCGACGAACGGGAACCGGCCGGACCGACACGCGCCGCCTCGGGAATTCGCCGGCACGCGAACCTCGGGAACGGCGGGCTTTCGGCGGCGCCGGGGAAAGGGGACGCGGGCGCCGGACCGAACCGGGGACAGCGGCCGGCTCGGTCATGCGGATGCGGCGCCGGACCGGACCGGGCAGGAACAGCGGCCGGCTCGGTCATGCGGGCGCGGCGTCAGACCGAACCAGGCAGGACGGCGGCCAGCTCGGGGATGCGGGCGCGGTAGCCGTCCAGCAGCGCGCGCGCCGTGGCCACCGAATCGACCAGGGGATGCAGCGCGAACGCCGCGACGGCCAGGCGGGCCGAGCCGGACAGGGCGGCCGCGATGGCGGTCTGCTCGACCGCCTTGACCTGCTGCACGAGCCCCAGGAACCGGCCGGGCAGCGGGCGGGTGGCCAGCGGCCGGATCCCGGCACCGGTGACCAGGCAGGGGATCTCGACGACCGCCTCCTCGGGCAGGCCCGGCACCGCGGAGCCGTTGCGGACGTTGAGGATCATGGTGGAGGGCTCCCCCCGCGCGATGGCGGCCATGAGGGCGAGCGCGATGCCCTCGTACCCGCCCGCCTGCAGGTCGGCGACGTCGCGCTCGCCGGCGGCGGTGGCGTCGCGGGCCTCGGCCATGTACGTCGCGTCGCGTTCCCTGCGCGCCCTGCCCCAGGCGGCGAGGGCGTGCTCGGGCCGCTCGCGCACCGCCGCGTAGAACCGGTCCTGCTGCCCGAGCAGGGCTTCGCCACGGGTGTGCGCGGCGCCGCGGAGCGCGGCGACCGACTCGCGGGTGAAGTAGTAGTAGTACAGGTACTCGTTGGGCAGCGCGCCGAGGGTGCGCACCCAGTCGCCGCCGAAGATCCTGGCCTCCTCCACCCGGCGCAGCGCGGCGTCGTCGGCGAGCAGGTCCGGCAGCACGTCGCGGCCGTCATGGGTGAGGCCGCGCAACCAGCCCAGGTGGTTGAGCCCCACGTAGTCGGGCGACACCCGGGCCGGATCGAGCCCGAGGGCGGCGGCGGCGCGCCTGACCAGCCCGATCGGGGAGTCGCAGATGCCGACCACGCGGTCCCCGAGCACCCCCCGCATGGCCTCAGTGATCATTCCGGCCGGGTTGGTGAAGTTGATGACCCAGGCGTCCGGGGCCAGAGCGGCCACCCGCTCGGCGACGCGCACCGCCACCGGCACGGTGCGCAGGCCGAAGGCGATGCCGCCTGGCCCGGTCGTCTCCTGGCCCAGCACGCCGAGGTCGAGCGCGACCCGCTCGTCGGCCGTACGGCCCGCCAGCCCGCCCACCCGGATCGCCGAGAAGACGAAGGCGGCCTCGCGCAGCGCGGCGTCCAGGTCCGTGGTGGCCCACACCTTGGGCGGGCGGTCGTGTCCGGCGGCGAGCTGGTCGAGCACGTGCCGGATGGCCGCCAGCCGCTCCTCCGACACGTCGTGCAGGACCACCTCCTCCACCCGCGGGGTGGCGGTGTCGCGCAGGAGCGCGCCGTACACGAGGGGCACCCGGAAGCCTCCGCCGCCCAGAACGGCCAGTTTCATCGCGCTCCCCGTCCGCCGCCCGGTCTCGGCAGGGGCTCGCGCGCGGCGGCGACGATCACGCGAGCACCACCTCCGTGCCCGCCGCCGCGCAGGCGCGCAGCGTCCTCTCGTCGGCGCCCTCGTTCGTGACGATCACGTCGATGTCCTCGGGGCCGCACACCCGCAGGGCGCCGGTGCCGGGGAACTTGTGCCGGTCGGCCAGGAGCACCACGCGCTCGCCCGCCGCGATCATGGCGCGCTTCAGCGGCACCTCGGCGAGCGTGGTGTCGACGAGCTGGCCGTCCGGCCGGACGCCGCTGGCGCCGAGGAAGACGTGGTCGGCGCAGATCTGGCTCAGCGCCGCCTCGGTCAGCACCCCGACCAGCGAGTGGTAGGCCCGGCGGACCATGCCCCCGAGCAGCAGCACCTCGACCTCGGTGTCGGTGCGCAGCACGTCCAGGACGGCCAGGCTGGAGGTGACCACGGTGACGCGGCGCCCGCGCAGCCGGCGGGCCAGGCGCATGGTGGTGGTGCCGATGTCGAGCAGGACCACGTCGCCCTCGTGCACCATCTGCGCGGCGCGGACGGCGACCGCCTCCTTGTCCCGCTCGTCGACCGCGGCCATCTCGGCGAAGGGGCGGTCGTCGTCGGCGTCGACGTCGGCGAGCGCGCCCCCGCGCACGCGCCGCAGCGTGCCGTCGCGGTCGAGCACCTCGAGGTCCCTGCGGATGGTGGACGGGCTGACGCCGAGCTGCCTGGCGAGATCGAGCACGCTGGTGGCACCGGCGAGGCGGACCCGGCGCATGATCTCCGCATGCCTGAGGTGCTGGAGCACGGGGGGATCATATCAGTCATTTACGCGCATGAGTGAGCAACATTGACCAGCTTGCCGCACAAAGCACTTGATGTGCTCGAGGAAACATGCAAGATTGCGCACAAGACGGTCTGTCGAGGAGGACTCATTCCCGTGTCTGTCCAGGCGTACGACCCTCTCGCCGATCAGCGCACCCCTGAGGGGCCACGGTTCGACGTCTTCTTAGCGGGCACGGTCTTCCTCGACATCGTCTTCACCGGCCTGCCCTCGATGCCCGTCTCCGGCACCGAGATCTGGGCCGAGGGCATGGGTTCCTGCCCCGGCGGCATCGCCAACCTCGCCATCGCGACCAGCAGGCTGGGCCTGCGCACCTCGCTGGCCGCCGCGTTCGGTGACGACGACTACGCCGACTTCTGCTGGCGCACGCTGGCGGAACAGGAGTCGGTCGACCTGTCCAGGTCACGGCGCTTCGCCCACTGGCACTCGCCGGTGACGGTCTCCATGGCCGTCGACCGCGACCGCAGCATGGTGACCCACGGCCACCCCGCGCCGATGCCGGCGACGCAGATGATCGGCACGCCGCCGCCGTCCAGGGCGGTGATCGCGGCGCTCGCCAGCGACGAGCCGCTCGGCGAGGGCAACTGGGCCGAGCGGGCCCACCGCGAAGGCGCGCTCATCTTCGCCGACGTGGGCTGGGACCCCTCGGGCACGTGGCGTCCCGAACTGCTGGACCAGCTGACGATCTGCCACGCGTTCATGCCCAACGCGGTCGAGGCGACGGCCTACACCGGCACCGACACCCCGCGCGACGCCCTGTACGCGATCGCCGACCTGGTGCCGCTCGCCGTGGTCACCGACGGGGCCAACGGCGCCATGGCCATCGACTCCCTGTCCGGGGAGGAGGCCTACGTGCCCGCCCCCCGGGTGACCGCCCTCGACCCGACCGGCGCGGGTGACGTCTTCGGCGCCGGCCTGGTGCTCGGCACCCTGTGCCGCTGGCCGCTGGCCGACCGGCTGGCCTTCGCCGGGCTCTGCGCGGCGCTGGCCGTCCAGCAGTTCGGCGGGTCGCTGGCCGCGCCGGGCTGGGGGGACATCGCCGACTGGTGGCACGCGGCACGGGCGAGAGCCGGGCACGGCGGCGCCTACGCCGAGTCGCTGGCCCGCCGATACCGCTTCCTCGACCGGCTGGTGCCGACCGTCCCGATGGGCGCGGTGCGCCGGGCCGTGGCCACCATCGCCAGGCACGCCGACCTGGGCATGGTCGCTCCCCCGCCCGAGGCCGCCGAAGGACCGCCGGCGGATCGGAGCCCCGAGGCCGCCACGGGACCACCGGTGGATCCGGCCCCTGAGGCCGCCGAAGGACCGCCGGCGGATCCGGACCCTGAGGCCGCCGAAGGACCACCGGCGGATCCGGACCCTGAGGCCGCCACGGGACCACCGGCGGACCCGGCCCCCGAGGCCGCCGAAGGACCGCCGGCGGACCCGGACACGCCGCCCGTGCCTGCCCACAAGGAGTAACCCATGATCTCCACGACGCGAACAGCGCGCGGGCGCGAGCCGCGCGGCGCCGTGACGCGTGCCGTCCTCGCCGCCGGTGCCGCGGTCCTGGCCCTCACCGTGGCCGCGTGCGCGCCCGGCTCCTCGGCCCCGCCCGCCCCTGCCCAGCCCGCCTCGACGGTGCGCACCGACGCCGCGGCCCTCGGCCCCGTGACGCTCACCGTCTGGGACCAGGAGGTCCGCGGCGGGCAGGCCGCCCAGATCAAGCAGCTCAACGCCGCGTTCGAGAAGAAGTACCCCAACATCACGCTCAACCGGGTCTCCCGCTCCTTCGACGATCTCAACACCACGCTGCGGCTGGCGCTGAGCGGCAACCAGCCGCCGGACGTGGTGCAGGCCAACAACGGCCGCGCCCAGATGGGGGCGTTCGTGAAGGCGGGCCAGCTGCGCCCGCTGGACGCCTACGCCGAGGCCTACGGGTGGAGGAAGCGCTACTCCCCGTCGGTCCTGCAGTACGTGAGCTACACCCCCGACGGCAAGATCTTCGGCACCGGCGACCTGTACGGCATGCCGCAGGTCGGCGAGGTCGTCGGCATCCTGTACAACGCCGCCAAGCTGGCCAGGCTCGGCCTGCGCCCGCCGACGACGTGGGAGGAGTTCGACGCCGCGCTGGCCACGGCCAAGGCCGCCGGCGAGGTGCCGCTCCAGCTGGGCAACCTCGACAAGTGGCCGGCCGTTCACGTGTTCGGCACCGTGCAGGCACGGTACGTGTCCGCCCCCAAGATCACCGCGCTGGGCTTCGGCCGCAAGGGCGCCTCGTGGACCACCCCGGAGAACCTGAAGGCCGCCGAGCAGCTCGTCGACTGGGTCGACAAGGGCTACTTCGCCAAGGGCTTCAACGGCCAGGGCTACGACGCCGCCTGGCAGGCGTTCGGCAAGGGCCAGGGCGTCTTCCTGATCGGCGGCAGCTGGCTGGTCGCCGACCTGCAGAAGGTCATGGGCAAGGACCTGGGCTTCGTCCGGCCGCCCGGCACGCCGCCCGTGGCGACCGGCGGCACCGGCCTGCCGTTCGCGATCACGGCCAAGAGCCCCCACCCCGACGCGGCGGCGGCCTACATCGACTTCCTCACCAGCGCCGAGGCCATGAAGGTGCTCACCGCCAACGGCCTGCTGCCGATCGCCGACGCCAACCGGCAGGACGGCGTCGGGGCCGGCGCGCAGCAGGACATGTTCGCCGCGTTCGGCGCCGTCACCGAGCGCAACGGCCTGGTGCCCTACCTCGACTACGCCACCCCGACCTTCGCCGACACGCTCGGCGCGGCGCTGCAGGACCTGCTGGCCGAGAAGGTCGCTCCGCAGGAGTTCCTGGCCACGCTGGAGAAGGACTACAAGACGTTCGCCGAAAGCAACGAGTGACCGCGAGCTCATGGCCACGCCGCACTCGTCCATGCGCGCTCCCGGGTCAGGGCGTCCGGAGGCGGCCGTGACCCGGTCCCGGCCCACCTCCAGGCGCCCGGGAGGTCCGCCCGGGGAGCCGCGCGGGATCGCCTACCTCTACCTGCTGCCCGCCCTGGCGGTCTACGCGGCGTTCCTGCTCTATCCGATCGCGCGGGCGGCGCACCTGTCGCTGTTCGAGTGGGACGGCCTGACCCCCGGCCGGTGGGCGGGGCTGGACAACTACGCCGCGATCGTCGCGGACGAGGGGCTGCGGGCCGCCTTCGCCCACGCCCTGGTCCTCATCGTCTTCTACGCGCTGGCGCCGCTGGCGATCGGGCTGACGCTGGCCGCGATACTGAACCACGCCAAGGTGCGCGGGCTGGCCTTCTTCCGCACGGTGGTGTTCCTGCCCCAGGTGGTCGCCATGGTCGTGGTGGCCGTCGCCTGGCGGCGCGTCTACGCGCCCGACGGCACGCTCAACGACCTGCTCGGCGCGCTCGGGCTCGACGCGCTCACCAGGGGCTGGCTCGGCGACCACGCCTTCGCGCTGCCGGCGGTCGGCGTGGTCGGCACGTGGTTCGAGACCGGCCTGGTGACCGTGCTGCTGCTGGCCGGGATGAGCCGCATCCCCGTGGAGCTGTACGAGGCAGCCAGGCTGGACGGGGCCGGCGCGGTCAGGGAGTTCTTCGCCGTCACGCTGCCCTCGGTGCGCGGGGAGATCGCGGTCGCGCTCACCCTGACCGTGATCGCCGCGCTGCGGACGTTCGACCTGGTGTACGTCACCACGCGCGGCGGGCCGGGCGACTCGACGGCGGTGCCGTCGTACGAGGTCTACCATCGGGCCTTCGAGCTCGGCCAGGTCGGCTCGGCGGCGGCGGTCGGCGTCACCCTCACCGCCGTCATCTTCGCGATCTCGTTCGGGATCAACCGGTTCGCCGACAGGGGTGTCTCGTGATCTCTCGCGGAGAACGGCTGGCCAACTACGTCATCCTGCTGGCGTTCGCCGCGTTCGCGCTGGGACCCGTGGTGACGATCCTGTCGGCGGCGCTGGGCCCCGACGACGCCGCCGCAGCGGGCGGGCAGCGGTTCAGCGTGGCCGGGCTGCACGTCGGGAACTTCGCGGCGGCGTGGGAGGTCGGCCGTTTCGGCACCTACCTGGCCACCAGCCTCGCGGTGTCGTCGTTCGTCGTGGTCGTCAGCGTCGTCCTGTCGATCATGAGCGGGTACGCGTTCGGCACGATGCGCTTCCGCGGCCGGTCGGTGCTGTTCTACCTGTTCCTGCTCGGGATCATGATGCCGAGCGAGGCCATCGCCGTGCCTCTCTACTTCGACCTGCGCGCGCTCGGCCTGACCGACACCTTCTGGTCGGTCGCGCTGCCGCAGGTGGCGCTGTCGGTGGCGTTCGGCACGTTCTGGATGCGGGCCTACTTCCGCACCGGCAGCCGCGCGATCGTCGAGGCCGCCCGCATCGACGGCGCCTCGGTCTGGCGGATCCTGTGGCAGGTGCTGGTGCCACCGGCCCGGCCGGCCATCGTCACCCTGACCGTCCTGGTCTTCATGTGGACGTGGAACGAGTTCCTCATCCCGCTGATCATGGTGACCTCGGAGTCGCTGCGTACCGCGCCGCTCGGGCTGGCCTTCTTCCAGGGCCAGTACACCTCCGGCTTCACGCTCCTCGCCGCCGGCTCGGTCATCGTCGCCACCCCTGTCGTGATCTTCTACCTGTTCCTCCAGCGCCATTTCATCCGCGGGCTGCTCCAGGGGGCGGTCCGCGAGTAATCCCGGAGGTTCCATGCGCCATCCGCAGCACCCGCGACCCGCCCCTCCCCCACCGCCCGCGCCTCCGCAGGCCGAGTCCCCACCTCCCGCGCCTCCACGCGCCGAGCATCCGCCGCCCGCACCTCCGCGTGCCGAGCCTCCACCTCCCGCACCTCCACGCGCCGAGCATCCGCCGCCCGCACCTCCGCAGGTGTCTCCGCCTTCCACGCCTCCGCGAGCGGTGTACCCGCCCCCCGTGCCTCCCCGGGCGGTGGCCATACATTCCGCGCCTTCGCGGACGGTGACTCCCTCGACCGCCTCCTGGCGGGCCGCGCGGCCGGGGGGTCGCCTGGGCGTGCTGGCCGTCGCGGTGCTGCTGGCGCTGGCGCCGGCCGTACCCGCGCTGGGCTCGACCGCCCCGGCGGGCTCCCACGCTCACCCCGCCCCGCCCGGCTCTGAGAGGCACCCCGCCGCGCAGACCGGGACCGGGCCCGCCGCCCCGGGTGGGACCGAGCCCGGCGCCCCAGGTAGGACCGAGGCCGCCGCCCCGGGTGGGACGCGTGCCGATCTCGACGTGCTGTTCGTCGGCGCCCATCCCGACGACGAGGCCTTCACCCTCTCGACGCTCGGGCAGTGGAAGGAGGACCACGGCGTCCGCGCCGGCGTCGTCACCGTCACCAGGGGCGAGGGCGGCGGCAACGCCGTCGGCCCCGAGGAGGGCCCGGCGCTCGGCCTGCTCAGGGAGGCCGAGGAGCGTACGGCGGTGGCGAAGGCAGGCGTGCGGGAGGTCTTCAACCTCGACGACGTCGACTTCTACTACACGGTGAGCGCGCCGCTGACCGACCGCGTCTGGGGCGGCGACACGCTGGAGAAGGTCGTGCGGATCGTCCGCCAGACCCGGCCCGAGATCCTGCTGACGATGGATCCGGCTCCCTCCCCCGGCAACCACGGCAACCACCAGCAGGCCGCGCGGCTGGCCGTCCAGGCCTTCCACGCGGCGGCCGACCCCCTGGCCTTCCCCGAGCAGCTCGCCCGTGAGGGGCTGCGCCCCTTCGCCCCGGCTCGCGTACTGCTCGGACGGGCGCGCGGGACCGCCCAGAACGGTCCCCGGTGCGCCGCGACGTTCCGCCCCGCCGACCCGACGCAGAACGTGTACGGGGTGTGGAGCGGGCGCGTCTCCCCGAGCGCGGGCCGGAGCTGGGCCGCCATCGAGCGCGATGCCCAGCGCGTCTACGCCTCCCAGGGCTGGGCCGGCTTCCCCGACGTGCCGCAGGACCCGGACCGGCTCGGCTGCGACTTCTTCACCCAGGTCGACTCGCGGGTGCCCTTCCCCGAGCCGGGCACCGCGGCGGCCGCCGCGCCGACGGCGGTCCTCGACGGCGCGCTGGTCAGGGCGTCCGGCGCGGTCCCGCTCGGCACCTCGCTCGACCTGCGCGCCGGCACCTTCGACGTCCGCCCCGGCACGGCGTTCACCGTCACGGTGACCGCGACCGCTCCCGCCCGCGAGCCGCTGGGCCGATCGGCGGTGACGCTGCGCGTCCCCGAGGGCTGGCGGGTCAGCGGGTCGGGCGACCTCGGCGGGCTCGGCGCCGGCCGTACCGGGTCGGCCGCCTTCACCGTCACGCCGCCGCGGGAGGCCGCCCCCGGTCAACGGGCGCGGGTGGCCGCGACGCTGGCCACCGAGAAGGGCCGCGGCTACACCGACCGGGTGGTCGAGGTCAGCCCCGCCGTACGCGGAGGGCAGCAGTCGCTGCCCCAGGTCGGCCAGTACGAGACGTGGGCCGCACAGGCGGGCGTGCCGCAGCTGCGCGACCTGGTCACTCCCGTGCTCACCCTGCCCTCAGGCGGCTCCCGCCAGGTGGGCGTCGTGGTCACCAACGTGAGCGACACCGTCCGGTCCGGCACCGTACGGCTGGACCTGCCCGCCGGTTTCGCCGCCGACCGCGCCGAGGCGGCCTACACCGGCCTGGCGGCGGGGGCCTCGACGACGGTGCCGTTCACCGTCACCAACACCGACACCTCGCTGAAGACCGCCAACGAGGGCGGCGACTACGCCTACACCATCACCACGACCAGCGCGGACGGCTCCAGCGTCAGCAGGCCCGCGCTGGAGCTGGTGCCGGCGGCGGCCATCCCGCGGGCGGCCGAGGCGCCGGTCGTCGACGGCGCCGAGGGCGACGGTGAGTACGCCGGCGCGGCCCTGGACGTCTCGCGCCTCTGGGAAGGCTCCGCGTGCGCGTCGGCGGCGGACTGCTCCGGCACGGCCAAGCTCTCCTGGCGCGACGACACGTTGTTCCTCCTGGTCCAGGTGAACGACGACGTGACCGGCACCCGCCTGCCCGCCGCCGACTGCAAGCGGCACTGGCGGACCGACGCCGTCGAGGTGACCCTCGACCCGCGCGGCACGTCGGAGAACACCTCCACGACGTTCAAGGCGGCGGTGCTGCCGGTGACGGCCGAGGGACCGCCGTGCTTCGAGCGGGACGCCGACAACCGTCAGGGGCCGGGCGAGCGGACCGCTCCGGGGATGCGGGTGGCCGCGAAGGTGTCGGCCGGGCAGTACACCGTGGAGATGGCCATCCCGATGGAGCTTCTGCCGGGCGCCGTCGATCCCGGGCATCTCGGGCTGAACGTCCTCGTGTACGACTCCGACACCCAGGACAAGACCGGCCAGACCCGGATCGGCTGGTCGACGTGGGGCGGCGTGCAGGGCGACCCGTACCGGTGGGGCGTCGTGACGCTGCCGGGTTACCGGCCGCCGCCGGGACGGCCGACCACCCCGCCCGACCCGGTGATCCCGGACACCGGCCTGTCCAGCCTGGACTCGCCGCAGTCGCTGGAGCAGGCGGCCCGCCTCGGCCTGCCGCTCGCCGGCGGTCCGGCGGCCGGGCCGTCCGAGCGCGGCCTGGTCAGCTCCGCCGTGGCCGGGCGGGACGCGGTGACGGTGACGCTGCGCGCCGCGTCCGCGGGCACGGCGCACCTGTTCGTCCGCGACGGTCAGGGGACGGCGGGCAGCCGCGTGGTCACCGTCGCGCGCGGCGGTGACACGACCGTGCGCGTGCCGCTCACCCGCGCCCTCGGCGCCGGCGCGTTCGTGCCGGCCGGATGGCGGGCGCCCGGCGGCGGCACGCTGGCCTCGCAGGTCCGCGTCCGCTGACGGGAACCCCGCCGTGGCGTCAGGTCCGGGGCGCGTCCCCGGCCGCCGACGCGGCGCGGGCCTCGATCGCGGCGATCAGGGCCTCCACCTGGACGGTGTAGACCGGTCCCGGGCGTATCTCGGCGAGCTCCGCGTTCAGGCGGGTGATCCGGGGGAAGAGCTCGGGATCGACCGTGCGGTACTCCCGCCCCCATGACGACTCGTCCCCCGCTCTGACCTCGGGGGAGAACAGCGCGTAGGCGGCCGCCTGGGCCACGTGCGCCAGGAGGGCGTCGGCGAAGGCCCGGTAGTGCAGCGCGGCGTCGGCGCCGTCGAGCCCCGCCTCGCCGACCGCGCCCAGGATGAACTCGACCAGGCGGAACTCGTTGATCCGCCGGGTGGTACGGCTGCCGGTGATGGAGGCGACGGCCGGGTACTTGAGCGCGATCCGCAGCGACGCGTCGGCCAGCGCCCGCAGCCGGTCCTTCCAGCCGAGCCCGTCGGGAACGCTCTCGATGACCTCGCCGTAGACCCGGTCGGCCACCGACAGCAGCAGCTCGTCCTTGTCGCGGAAGTGCCGGTAGACGGCCGTGGGGTCGGCTCCGAGCTCCTCGCCGAGGCGGCGCACGGTGAACGCGTCGCCGCTGCCCCGGGCGGCGATGCGCAGGCTGGCCTCGATGATGGCCTCGCGGCTGAGCTGGCTGCCCGAGCGTCTGGTCCTCACAGGTGTCTTCGCCATGATCGCCCCAGTGTATCGGTTGGGTCTCCGGATAGCGCAACAGTGTTGACATCTATGTTGCGCTCGCGTTCACTCCTCCCCAACACGGCGTGAGCGGAAGGTGCGGTCATGGTGGAAACGATCTTCATGGGGCGGGTCTTCACGGGCACGACCGCCGCCCCGATCGAGGCGGCGGTCGCGGTCGGAGGGGGGCGCGTCCTGCGGGTCGGCGACCGGAAGGAGGTGCTGGCCGCGGCGGGCCCCGACACGGACGTGGTGGACCTCGGCCGCGGGCTGCTCATGGCGGGTTTCCAGGACGCCCACGTGCATCCGGCCTTCGGCGGCGGCCAGATGCTGCGTTGCGACCTGTCGGCCGAGCACACCGTGGAGGGCTACCTGACGGTGATCGCCGCCTACGCCGCGGCGCACCCGGACAAGGCGTGGATCCACGGTGGCGGCTGGTCGATGGACGTCTTCCCCGGCGGCACGCCGACCAGGCAGCTGCTCGACACGGTGGTGCCCGACCGGCCGGTGCTGCTGACCAACAGGGACGGCCACGGCGCCTGGGCCAACAGCCTGGCGCTGCGCCTGGCGGGACTCGACAAGGACACCCCCGACCCCGTTGACGGCAGGATCGAGCGTGAGCCCGACGGCACCCCGCAGGGCACCCTCCACGAGGGCGCCATGACGCTGGTGAGCGAGCACGTGCCGGTGGCGACCGCCGAGGAGGCCTACGCCGGCCTGCTCGCGGGCCAGTCCCACCTGTTCTCGATGGGCGTGACCGCCTGGCAGGACGCCATGATCGGCGCCTTCCCCGGCAGCCCCGACAACTACGAGGTGTACCTGCGCGCCGCCCGTGAGGGAACCCTGCTGGCCCGCGTCGTCGGCGCGCTGTGGTGGGACCGCGAGCGCGGGCTGGAGCAGATCCCCCACCTGGTGGAGCGGCGCGAGAACGGGCGGGTCGGCCGCTTCAACGCCACCACCGTCAAGATCATGCAGGACGGCGTCGCGGAGAACTTCACCGCGGCGATGCTGGAGCCGTACCTGGACGGCTGCGGCTGCGCGACCGCCAATCGCGGCATCAGCTTCGTGGACCCCGGCCTGCTGCGCGAGGCGGTCCGCGAGCTGGACGCGCTCGGCTTCCAGATCCACTTCCACGCCCTCGGCGACCGCGCGGTCAGGGAGGCGCTCGACGCCCTCACCGGGGCGCACACGGCCAACGGCGCCAACGACAACCGCCACCACCTCGCGCACCTGCAGGTGGTGCACCCCGCCGACATCCCCAGGTTCGCCGAGGTCGGCGCCGCCGCCAACATCCAGCCGCTCTGGGCGGCCCACGAACCCCAGATGGACGAGCTGACCATTCCCTTCCTCGGGGCCGGGCGGGCGGCCCTGCAGTACCCCTTCGGCGACCTGCTCCGCGCGGGCGCGCGGCTGGTGGCCGGCAGCGACTGGTCGGTGAGCAGCCCGAACCCGCTGTGGGGCGTGCACGTCGCGGTGAACAGGGCCGTGCCCGAGGGCGAGCCCCGCGAGCCGTTCCTTCCCCAGCAGGCCCTCACCCTGGCGCAGGCGCTCACCGCCTACACGGCGGGCAGCGCCTGGATCAACCACCTCGACGACGTCACCGGCACCGTCGAGGCGGGCAAGGACGCCGACCTGGTGGTGCTGGACCGCGACCCCTTCGCCGGGCCTCCCGAGGAGATCGGCGCCACCCGTGTCGTCAGGACCTACGTCCAGGGCCGGCTCGTCCACCAGGCCTGACATCTCGCGAGAAAGGCGTGACCCATGAGCAGACGACGGTGGACGGCGCTGGCCGTCCTCACCTTGACCGTGACGGCCGCCGCGTGCGGTGGAGGAGGCGGGAACGCGACGCCCTCTCCCGGCAAGACCCTCAGCTCCGGCACTCCCCTGCCCAAGGGTGACATCGATGCCTTCACCTGGGCCTCCTACGCCGAGCCCCCGACCCTCGACTACGTCTACGCCTTCGACTACCCGCAGAACATGGTGTTGTCCAACATCTGCGAGAGCCTCATGCGCTGGACGCCGGAGCTGAAGGAGGAGCCCGGCCTGGCGGAGAAGTACGAGCAGCGCGACCCCAAGACGCTCGTCTACACCATCCGCAAGGGCGTGAAGTTCCACAGCGGCGCCGAGCTGACCGCCGACGACGTGGTGGCCAGCCTCAACCGGCACCTCGACGAGAAGATCGGCTCCTACTGGATCTCCAGCTACCGCAACGTCGAGTCGATCACCAAGACCGGCCCGATGGAGGTGACGGTCAAGTTCACCAGGCCCGACGCGCTGTTCAACCTGGAGATGGGCGCCTCCCCCGGTACGGTGGCCAGCGCCGCCTCGCTCAAGGCGAAGGGCAAGTCGTTCGGCACCGCCGACGGGGGCCTGGACTGCACGGGCCCGTTCAAGCTCGGCACCTGGACCAAGGGACAGTCGATCCAGCTGGACCGCTTCGCCGGCTACTGGGGCGACAAGGCCAAGGCCGGCAAGGTCACCTTCACCTTCGTGGCCGACGCGGCCGCCAGGACCAACGCCCTGGTGACCGGCGAGGCCGACGGCAGCTGGATGGTGCCGGCCGCCTCCGTCGCCCGGCTGCGGTCCTCGGGTGCCGGGACCGTCTACGGCGGCCCCAACCTGACCACCGCGAACCTGATCGTCTCCGACCTCAAGAACGGCACGCTCGCCGATCTCAGGGTACGGCGGGCGCTGTCGCTGGCCATCGACAGGCAGGGCCTGGCCAAGGCGGCCTTCGGCGACTACAGCAGCCCCTCGCTCGTGCCGGGGCCGGTCGAGTCCTGGCGCAACGTCGCGGCGGCCAAGCCGTCCGCGCCGGCCGTCACGCGGGACGTGGAAGGGGCCAAGAAGCTCATCGCCGAGGCCGGGGCGCAGGGCAAGAAGATCGTGATCGGCACCTCCAACACGGGTCCCGAGATGTCGGTGATCTCCAACGCCGTGCAGGCGGCGGCCCAGGAGATCGGCTTGTCCGCCGAGGTGCGCACCGTCGCCCCCGACGCCTACACCGCGCTGTTCTCCGACCCCGAGGCGCGCAAGGGGATCGACCTGTTCCCGACGTTCTGGTACCTGTCGGCGACCGACCCGCTGGAGCTGTACGGGCTGTTCGAGACCGGGCAGTTCGAGAACTACGGCGGTTTCTCCGACCCCGCCTACGACAAGCTCGTCGAGGCGGCCCAGGTGGAGTTCGACCGGGTCAAGCGGGCCCAGCTGACGGCCAAGCTCCAGGACACCGTCGCCACGCAGCTGCCGTGGATCCCGCTGGCGGACCTCGACAACGTGATGTTCCTCGGCAAGCGCATCACGGGCGCGCCCACCAGCATCTCCTACCTCTACTACCCGTGGGCCGCGGACATCGGCGCGGCGGGCTGATGGCGCGCTTCCTGCTGCGGCGCCTGGCCGGGATGGTCGCGATCCTGGGCGCGGCCTCCTTCCTGGTGTTCGGCGCTCTCCAGCTCGCGCCGGGAGACCCGGCCAGCTTCCTGCTCAGCGGCCGTTCGGCCACGCCGGAGGCCATCGCCGCCATCCGCGCGCAGTACCGGCTCGACGACCCGGTCCCCGTGCAGTACCTGCACTGGATCGGCGGCGTGCTCACCGGCGACTTCGGCCGCTCGGTGCAGTTCCGCTCCGACGTCGGCGGGCTGATCGCCGCCCGCGTGCCCGTCACGCTCACCCTCATCGGCATGGCCTTCGCGCTCACCATGGTCCTCGGCCTGGCGTTCGGCGTGTGGAGCGCGATCAGGCCCGGCCTGGTCGACAAGTCGGTGCTGGTGGGCAGCTCGGTCGCGGTCGCCACCCCCTCGTTCGTGCTGGGGTTCGTGCTCATCGCGGTGTTCTCGGTGAACCTCGGCTGGTTCCCGTCCATCGGCGCGGGCGAGGGCCTGGCCGACCGGCTGCACCATCTCACGCTGCCCGCCGTCGCGCTCGCCCTCACCTTCGCCGGGGTGCTGGCCCGGGTGTCGCGCACCGCGATGATCGACCAGCTGGGCCAGGAGTACGTCACGGTCGCCCGCGGCCGGGGCGTGCCCGAGCGGGCCATCGTACGCCGGCACGTCCTGCGCGGCGCCATGACCGTGACCCTCACCTACGGCGGCCTGCTCGTTCCCGGCCTGCTGGTCTCGACCGTGCTGGTGGAGACCACCTTCGGGGTCAACGGCCTGGGCCAGCTGCTGCAGTACTCGGTGACGGTCAAGGACTTCCCCGTCGTGCAGGCGCTGACCCTGCTGACCGTGGCGGTGTTCGTGGTCACCAACCTCGTGGTGGACCTGCTGGCGCCGCTGGCCGATCCCCGCGTCCGCCTGGGAGCGAGGACCTGATGGAACAACTCGTCGTCAGACCCGGCCTGCGTGGCCTCACCGGCCGGCTCAAGGGCGGCGGCCTGCGGACGGCGGCGCTGGCGGTGATCGCGCTGCTGGTCGTGGCCGCCGTGCTGGCGCCGCTGGTGGCCCCCGCCGACCCCGACGCGGTGGACCTGTCGGCGGTGCTGGCCGGACCGAGCGCCGACCACCTGCTCGGCGCCGACGCCTCCGGCCGCGACCTGCTCTCCAGGGTGATCTACGGCGCACGGACGGGTCTGCTCGGGCCGCTGGGCGTCGTGGCCCTGTCCACGGTGCTCGGTGTCGTGATCGGGCTGGCCGCCGCCTGGCACGGCGGCTGGGTGGACGCCGCGCTGTCGCGCTCGATGGAGCTGGTCTTCGCCTTCCCCGGCCTGCTGCTGGCCATGCTGGTCGTCGCGATGTACGGCCCCGGCCAGCTCGGGCCGGTGATCACCCTCGCCGTGGCGTACACGCCGTTCGTGGGCCGCATGGTGCGCGGCGTGGCGCGAGGGGAGATGGGCCGGCCGTACATCGCCGCCTACCGGGCGCTGGGATTCAGCGGCCTGACCATCTGCCTGCGCCACCTGCTGCCGAACATCGCGCCGGTGATCCTCGCCCAGTCCACGATCAACTTCGGCTACGCCCTGCTCGACCTGGCCGGGCTCGCCTTCCTCGGCCTGGGCGTGCAACCGCCGGCCGCCGACTGGGGAGCCATGATCAACGAGGGCCAGTCCGCCGTCCTGCAGGGCGCGCTCGGCCCGATCCTCGTGCCCGGCATGGCCATCGTGCTCAGCGTGATCGCCTTCAACATCGTCGGTGAGAGCCTCGCCGACCGCGTCTCCAGGAGGTGACCATGCTGGAGATCGACGACCTTTCGGTACGGCTGCCGCGCACCGCCCGCCCGGCGATCGACCGCATCTCGCTCACCGTGGCCGAGAACGAGACCGTCGGCCTGGTGGGCGAGTCGGGGTCCGGCAAGTCCCTGACCGCGCGGGCCGTTCTCGGCCTGCTGCCGAAGGGCGCGCGGACCTCGGGCGAGATCCGCATGGACGGCGCCGACGTGCTGTCGATGTCGCCGGCGGGGCTGCGCCGCCACCGGACCCATGCGGCCGCGATGATCTACCAGGACCCGCGGGCGGCGATCAGCCCCTTCCGGCGGATCGGCGATTTCCTCGCCGAGATCCTCCGGGAGGAGATGGGCGCCAGGGCGGCCCGCGCCCGCGCCGTCGAGCTGCTTGGCATGGTCGGCCTGCCGGAACCCGAGCGGCACGTGCGCCAGCATCCGCACGAGCTGTCCGGCGGCATGCTCCAGCGGGTGGTGATCGCGGCGGCCCTGGCGGGCGAACCTCGGCTGCTGCTGGCCGACGAGCCGACCACCGCGCTGGACGTGACCACCCAGGCCGAGATCATCCGGCTGCTGCGCGAGCTGCGCGCCAGGACGCGGACCGGGATGCTCTTCATCACCCACGACCTCGAGCTGGCCGCCATGATCTGCGACCGCGTCTACGTCATGTACGCGGGCCGGGTCATGGAGACCGGGCCGACGCGGCAGCTGTTCGCCAAGCCGCGCCACCCCTACACCGAGGGCCTGCTGTCGGCCACGCCGCGCGTCAGCGACCTGGGCACGCTGCCGCCCCCGATCCCCGGACGCCCGCCGGACCTGCTGTCGGCGCCGCCCGGCTGCCCGTTCGCCCCGCGCTGCCCGCACGCCATGGACTCCTGTACGGCCGCCGCCCCGCTCCTCGTGGACGGGGTGGCCTGTGTGAAGGCGGAACCGTGAACATCGACCTCGAGGTGCGCGGCCTGAGCAAGCGGTACGGCGCGTTCACCGCGGTGGACGACGTCGGCTTCGACCTGGCGACGGGCGGCTCGCTCGGCCTGGTCGGCGAGTCGGGCTCCGGCAAGACCACGACGGCCAGGCTGCTGCTCGGCCTGGAGCGCCCCGACGCGGGCACGGTGCTGGTGGCGGGCCGGCCGCTGGCCTCGCTCGGCCGCAAGGACCGGGCGAGGCTGATCCAGATCGTCTTCCAGGATCCCCTCGGTTCGCTCGACCCGCGCCTCACCGTCGAGGAGTCGCTGGCCGAGGTGCTGCGGCTGCACTTTCCCGGCGAGCCGCACGCGGCCCGGACGGCCGAGCTGCTCGAGCAGGTCGGCCTCGGCCCGCGCGAGGCGCGCGCGATGCCCAGGGAACTGTCGGGCGGGCAGCGGCAGCGCGTCGCCATCGCCAGGGCGCTGGCCGTACGGCCCAAGGTGCTGGTGCTCGACGAGGCCGTGGCCGCGCTCGACGTGTCGGTCCAGGCGCAGATCCTCGGCCTGCTGGCCGAGATCCGCACGGCCGGCGACGTCTCCTACCTGTTCATCACCCACGACCTGGCCGTGGTCGGCTGCGTCACCGACCACGTGGCCGTCATGCGGCGCGGCCGGATCGTCGAGTCGGGGCCCACGGCGCGGGTGCTGACCGCGCCGGAGCACGAGTACACGCGGCTCCTGCTGGACTCCGTCCCGCGGCCCGCCTTCTGAGGAGAGTCATGGAAACGCTGTGTTACCTCTCGGCCACCGAGGCCCACGCCCTGATGTCCAGGCGCGAGCTGTCGCCCGTGGAGCTGCTGAACGCCGTCATCGACCGGGCGGAGGCGGTGGAGCCGCGGATCAACGCCTTCACCGAGCGCCTGTACGAGTCGGCGATGGAGCAGGCCAAGGCCGCCGAGACCGCCTACCTGAACGGCACCGCCAGGCCGCTCGAGGGCATCCCGGTGGCCGTCAAGGAGGAGCAGCCCATCGAGGGCCGCACCCACGAGGAGGGCTCGCTCCTGCTCCAGGGCATGATCGCCGAGGAGACCCACCCGGTGGTCAGCCGGATCGCGCAGGCGGGCGGCATCATCCACGCCAGGACCACGACGCCCGAGTTCAGCTGCGCCGCCTTCACCCACAGCAGGCTGTGGGGCGTGACGCGCAACCCGTGGAACCTCGACTACTCGCCGGGAGGCTCGTCGGGCGGCTCCGGCGCCTCGCTGGCCGCGGGCACCTCGCTGCTGGCCACCGGTTCCGACATCGGCGGCTCCATCCGCATCCCCGCCTCCTTCTGCGGGGTGGTCGGGTTCAAGCCGCCCTTCGGGCGGGTGCCCGCGCTGCCGCCGTTCAACCTCGACCAGTACTGCCACGACGGGCCCATGGCGCGCACCGTCGCCGACGTCGCCCTGCTGCAGAACGTGATCGCCGGGCCGCACCCGTGGGACGTGGTCTCCATCCGGCCCAAGCTGGAGCTGCCGCCGCTCACCGGCGACGTGCGCGGGATGCGGATCGCCCTGTCGACGACACTCGGCGACTACCTGGTGGAGCCGGACGTCGTGGCCGGCACGCTGGCCGCCGCCGAGGCGCTGCGGGCGGCCGGGGCGGTCGTGGAGGAGGTCGAGCTGCCCTGGACCAGGGCGCAGATCATGGCCGCCGCCGACGCCCACTTCGCGGGCATCTTCGGCGCCGGGATCGGCGAGCTGGCCGCCGAGCACGCGGACCTGCTGTCGGACTACACGCGGCGCTTCGCCGGCACCAAGCCGGAGCTCAGCTTCTACCAGGGCATGGAGCTGGAGGGCCTGATCTACCGGCCGCTCGGCGAGCTGCTGGAACGGTTCGACGCGCTGCTGTGCCCGACCACGGCCGTGCCCGCCTTCCCTGCCGAGCACGACGGCGGCCCGCTGCCGATCAACGGCGAGCTCGGCCACTACATGCTCGGGGTGATGACGATCCCGTTCAACATCGCCAGCCGCTGCCCGGTCCTGTCCGTCCCGTCGGGGCGGGCCGCCACCGGCGTGCCGACCGGCGTGCAGGTCGTGGGCCGCACCTACGACGACGTCACGGTCTTCCAGGTCGCCGCCTGCCTGGAAGCCGCCCTCCCCGGCATCGGACGGCCCGCCGTAGCCTGACGCCCTGATCGCCGGGGGATGCCGGGAGATGTCGGGGATGGCAGGCGGGCCGGGTCAGTCGGCGGTGGGGACGAACTCGGGCTGGTCGAGCACGCGCAGCCAGCTGCCGTCCGGCTGGCGCCTGACGACCTGGGCGCGGGCGCCGGCCCCGTCCTTCGGCGCGGTCGAGGTGAGGGCGATGTCGCCGCTGACCAGCGTCGGCAGCGGCGTCTCCGGCTCGAAGCGGGGACGGCCGGCCAGCACCTTCTCCCACAGGGCGCGGATGGCCTGCCGGCCCACGGTCTGGCCGCCCGGCGGGTAGGCCAGCACCGCGTCCTCCTCGTACAGCGCGGCGACCCCTGCCGCGTCACCGGCGTTGGAGCGCTCGACGAACAGGCGGGTGATGTCCTCGGGCCGCATGGCCTTCTCGTATTCCGTCATGGTTCCAGCCTCGCGGCGCCTTCTCCAGAAGTCCAACAGCTGGTTCTGATGGGATCTAGAATCAGCAGTTATGGAGTTGCGGCAGCTGGAGTACTTCGTCGCGGTCGCGGAGGAGCGGAGCTTCACCCGGGCGGCCGAGCGCGTGCACATCAGCCAGTCCGGGGTCAGCGCCCAGATCCGCCGGTTGGAGCGCGAGCTCGGCGCCGAGCTGTTCGACCGCTCGGCGCGCGTGGCGACGCTGACCGTCGCGGGCAAGGCCGCGCTCGACCACGCCCGCGCGGCGCTCGCCGCCGCCGGCGCGGTCGGCCAGGTGGTGGGCGAGGTGACCGGCCTGATCAGGGGCCGGCTCACGGTCGGGATGGTCGTCGGCTGCACCGTCACGCCGCTGTTCGACGCCCTGGCGGCCTTCCACCGGGAGCATCCGGGTGTGGAGATCTCGCTGCTGGAGGACAACTCCGCCCGGCTCGTCGAGGGCGTGCGCGAAGGCGGCCTCGATCTGGCCCTCGTCGGGACCGCGGCCGCCACACCCGATGGGCTGGACGCGCTGACCATCGTCAGCGAGCGGCTCGTCGCGGCCGTCCCGGCCGGGCACCCCCTCACGCGGCTGCGCCGGCTCACCCTGCGTGACCTGACCGCCCACCCGATCGTGTGCATGCCGCCCGGCACCGGCCTGCGCGCGGTACTCGACCAGGCCTGCGCCGCACAGGGCCTCGAGCCGGTGATCGCCCTGCAGGCAGGCGCCGCGGACGCCATCGCCGACCTGGCCGCCCGCGGGCTCGCCGTCGCCGTCCTCAGCCAGTCGATGGCCGTGCCGTACCGCGACCGGCTCACCGCCCTCACCATCGACGACGTCGAGACGCCCGCCCTGCTCGCCCTGACCTGGAAGAGCCCGCCCGCCCCGGCGGTGCGCGCGTTCCTCCCCCACGGCAGGCGAGCCTTCCGCTGACACCCCGGATCAGGGACGTACCATGCCGAATGGTACGGTCACGCAGTAACGATCTTGGGGTGATCCCCACGGGATCACCCCCTCCACCACGAGAGGGGTCGAGCCATGCGGCTGATCGCTGCGGCGACCACGACAGGCACCATCCAGGGACACCTCGACGACGGCGTCGCGGCGTTCAAGGGCATCCCCTACGCCAAGAGCCCGTTCGGACCGCTGCGCATGGCGGCCCCGCAACCGGCGGATCCGTGGGACGGCGTCCGCGACGCGACCAGCTTCGGACCGCGACCGCCCCAGCCGGCGATCCTGCCAGGCATGCCGCGATGGAGCTCCGCGGACGGGCTCGACTGCCTGACGGTCAACGTCTGGACGCCCGACCCCGGCGGCGCGGGCCTGCCGGTGATGGTGTGGATCTACGGCGGCGCCTACCTCACGGGCGCGACCGACTTCCCCGAGTACGACGGTGCCCGCCTGGCCCGCGAAGGCGTCGTGGTGATCAGCGTCAACCACCGGATCGGCATGGAGGGGTACGGGCAGGTCGACGGCGCCCCCGCCAACCGGGGCCTGCTCGACCAGGTCGCCGCGCTGCGCTGGGTCCAGGAGAACGCGGCGGCCTTCGGCGGCGATCCCGGCAACGTGACCGTCTTCGGCGAGTCGGCGGGGGCCGGCGCGATCGCGTGCCTGATGGCGATGCCCGCGGCGGCGGGACTGTTCAGGCGCGCGATCGCGCAGAGCGTGCCGGGGGCGTTCTTCACACCCGAACTCGCCGCCGGCATCACCGCGGCGATCATGGAAGGGCTCGGTGGCGGCTCGCCGTACGACGCCGCGCCCGAGGACCTCGTCGAGAGCGCCGGCGCGCTCATGATGGCGCCCGGACGTGACGATCCCGGACGCTGGGGGCCGATGGCGTTCCTGCGGATGCCGTTCGCGCCGGTCGTCGACGGCGAGGTGCTGACCACCACGCCGTGGGAGGCGCTGTCGGCCGGGGCCGGGCGGGACATCGAGCTGGTCGTGGGCTTCACCAGGGACGAGTTCCGGTACTTCCACACGCTCGGCGGCGGAAGGACCGGCGACCTCGGCGCCGCCATGAGGACGCTCGCGCCCGCCGGCGCGGAGACCGCCTACCGGGCCGCGCGCCCCGAGGCGACGGCCGAGGACCTGTACGTGCTGCTGATGTCGGACTGGCTGTTCAGGATGCCCAGCGCGCTGCTGGCCGACGCGCACCAGGGGCAGGTGCACGCCTACGAGCTGGCCTGGTCGCCGACGGGGATGGGCGCCTGCCACGGGCTCGACGTGCCGTTGACGTTCGGCACCCTCGACGCCCCGCTCGCGCTGATGCTGACGGGCGGCTCCCCCGAGGGCGAGGGCCTGTCACGGCAGTTCCGCACCGCCTGGACCCGGTTCGCGGCCGGCGGCGACCCGGGCTGGGCCGCCTACGACCCGGTGAAGGCCACCACCCACGTGTTCGATGTCGACCCCTCGGACGTCTCCGACCCCGAGGCGCCCTCGCGGGCGCTCTGGTCGCAGCGCGGCATCCAGGTCATCGGCTAGCTCCGGGACTGCCCGGCGCCGGCGCCCCGAGCCCGTCGGTCACGCGCTCCCGGCATCCCCGCCGTGGCCTAGTGACCCATCACGGGACGGGTGCCGGCGGAGGGCACCGGCAGGTGCTCGCGGATGAGCAGCCAGCTCGCGGCCAGGACCCACGCGGCCGTCAGCAGGCCAGGCAGGATCAGCGTCAGCGGGCCGTCCGGCCGCAGCGCCCCGCTCCCGCCGCCCACCAGGATCGCGGCCAGCAGCCTGACCGCGGCGACGGCGACGGCGAACCAGGCCATCCACACGGGGAACGCCCGGGTGCGCATGATCGCGGCGGCCATGGCCGCGAACAGGCCCGCGACGGCGATCCCGGCGATCCCGCCCATCACCGTCAGCGCCGTGTACGGCCCGGAGGCGATGGCCAGCAGCGCCGGGTTCGCGGTCATGGCGTAGGTCATGCCGGCGAAGACCGACACGCCGATGAACCCGATCGCGGTGACGAGCACGAACCCGGCCAGCACCAGGGCGGGGGTGTCGCTGCCCTCGTCGGCCTGGCGGAAGGCGGTGGCCAGCGCGACGCCGAACCACAGGAACAGCATCAGCGCGACGGCGAAGAGCGTGGCCGCCGCGAGGATCTGGGCCCGGTAGCCGGCCAGGTATCCGGCGATCGTCATCGTCGGCTCGGTGATGCTCGGGGCGTTCCCCATCACCAGCCGGCCGACGGCCCCGACGACCAGGGCACCGATACCGGCCAGTCCGCCCCATCGCAGCTCGTGACTCTTGTTCACGGCAACCACCTCCAGTTTCGATGATTCGTCCGGTTTGTCGCTGAGCTCAAGAAGCGTGGGGGCATTTTTCGCCGACCTTTGCGCGCACGCGTGGAGGGGTCTCCCCCGGGTAGTGTCGAAGGACGGCAACGATGGTCCGTCCACCCGAAGCCGCAGGTAGCCTTGCCGATGCGGCTGCGGGCCGAGCCGGCGGCACGTCGTCGGCCAGTGGTACGTGGATCGTTCCAGGTTTCTCCCCGGCCGCCTCTGCGACTGATGGGAGAGGTGCGTGTCCAAGGCGACTGGCAGACGATCGGCGGTGCTCGCCGCCCTCATGGCCACCGGTCTCGCGCTGGCCACCGCTCCGGTCGCCGCCGCGGCCGCCGGCACGCCGAGCGCGAGCGCGGGCGGGGGCGCGACAGGCGCGGCCGCGAGCGTGGGCGGGAGTCCTGCGGGCGCCGCGAGCGTGGGCGGGAGTCCTGCGGGCGCGGTGAGCGTGGGCGGGAGTCCTGCGGGCGCCGTGAGCGCGAGCGCGGGCACCGCGGGCGCCGGCCGTCCCGCGATCATCGGCGGGCGGCCCGCCACCGAGAGCTACCCGTTCATGGTGTCCTTCCAGCTGAAGCAGCTGCCGAAGCACCACTGCGGCGGCGCCCTCGTCGCCGCCGACTGGGTCGTCACCGCCGCCCACTGCAAGGGCCTCATGAAGCCGGGCAGGACACAGGTACGGATCGGCTCCCTCGACCGCGAGGTGGGCGGGGTCGTCACCAGCGTCAAGCGCGTCGTCACCTACGGAGACAGCGGCCGGTACGGGGACGGGATGCCGATGGCCGCCAGGTCCGACATCGCGCTCGTCCAGCTCGACCGGCGGGTGAACCTCGCGCCCGTCCGCATCGCCGCCGAGCCCGGCGGGGTCGGCGAGCCCAGCCGTGTCATCGGCTGGGGCATGACCTGCGAGGACAGGAACGACAGCGCCTGCACGAGCACGCGGTGGCTCCAGGAGCTCGACACCGTGCGCGTGGCCGACGGCCGGTGCGCCGACCTCGGGGGAAGCGGCGAGCTGTGCATCGGCGAGCGTGACGGGCGGGCGGCCAGCTCCTGCCACGGCGACTCGGGAGGCCCGCTGATCCGCCGGGTGGCCGGCCGGTGGGAGCTGGTCGGCGCCACCTCGCGCGACGGCGACGACCTGGGCGAGCGCATGGACGGCCATGCCGGCTGCTCCACCAACCCCGAAGGCGGGCCGGGGGTCGGCATCTGGACGGACGTGACCCACTACCGCGACTGGATCGCCGACACCGTCGAGGAGTCCGCCCCGCTCCACGACGCCTCCTGAACCGGCCACCGACCGCCCGGGATCTCCGGGTGACCGGCGGCCCGCCGGGTTGCCGGCGGCACCGGGGAGTCCCGGGTGACAGTGGCGCGTCGGGCCGGCCGATGGTCTGCGGGCTCGCCGGGTGACCGGCGACTCGCCGGGTGACCGGTGGATCGGCGGCTCGCCGGGAGGACGGGTTGGCGGGTGACCGGTGGATCGGCGGGGCTCAGGCCGGCGCCGGCTCCTCGACGAGGGCGACCCGCACGGCGGAGGGGTCGCCGCCGGACAACGGGATGGCGAAGACCGCCGTCCGCGCGCCTGCCGCGTAGCTGACGAACCGCAGGCCGTCCTCCTCCCACACGTCCTGGACGTCCGAGGTGAGCCGCGCGGACGCCGTGCAGTAGGCGGGACTCCGGTAGAGCAGGCGCAGCGAGACCTCCGGCGGAATCTCCCGCCCGTCGGGGACGGCGAGCGGCTTGCGCAGCCGTACGAGCAGCTGTCGCAGGGGTGTGAGCCAGTGCCGGTCCAGCTCCGGCGACAGAACGAGAAGCGCGACCGCCTCGGCCAGGCCCAGCAGCAGGTGCGGCGGGTCCGGCCGGAACGGCGGCGCCGGGATCGCGGCGAGGCTCATGGTGAGCAGGAGCCCGGCACGGGCGAAGCCGCGCACGTTCACGGGCTGGGCGTGGGCGCCGAGGCAGCCGCATGAGGAGGCGGGGGCGGCCACGGCGGTGTAGCCGAGGTAGGCCAGGAACCCGAGGGAGAGCGCTTCGGCGGCCGTGCCCTCCCAGGGGGAGGACGGCGGCAGGAGCAGCGCGGCGGCCACTGCCAGCTCCGCCAGCCCGACGAGCCGGAGCAGGGGGATCGCGCGCGCCGGGCCGACCAGCCGGGCCAGGGCGGTCTGCCCGGCCTGCGATCGC
Organism: Nonomuraea sp. NPDC003804; assembly: GCF_040610675.1. NCBI lineage: Bacteria > Bacillati > Actinomycetota > Actinomycetes > Streptosporangiales > Streptosporangiaceae > Nonomuraea > Nonomuraea sp. NPDC003804. Next base: position 41,246 of record NZ_JBEXMT010000008.1, on the reverse strand, counting down.
ATCCGTCGGGAGAACAGTTTCAGCACGGCCGCCCAGGCGAGGAAGGCGGCGATCACGTACGGCTGCAGCGCGACGATCCCTTGCATGTGTCGCTCCTAGTGCGGGGAGAAGCTAGTGCGGGGAGAAGACGGTGGCGATGTCGGCCTCGTTGGTGTCAGGGCGCCAGGCGCCGAGGATCTGCACGTGCTGACCGACGCGGAGCAGCGACAGGTCCGCCGAGGCGGGCGCGTCGGAGTGGATGGCGACCGACCTGCCCGGCACGACGTGACAGAGGATCTCCTTGCCGTGGTGGTCGAGGTGGATCTTCTCGCTGGTGATGTTGGTGATGTGGCCCTTGATGTTGATGATGTTGAGCCACACCGACTCGGCGGCGAGTACGCCGTCGGGCATGCGGACGCCTCTGGCGTAGAGGCCGTCGCCCGGCTTGGCCTGGTCGAAGCCGACCGGGCCGAGCTTCCACAGGCTGGTGCCGTCGACGACCCTGATGGAGCGGAACACCAGGTTCGAGCCGAGGACGAGAAGGGTGTTGTCCTTGATGGAGCGGATCCGGCCCTCGGCGAAGTCGGGGTCGGGGGTTCCCGGCTCGACCTGCGGTGCCGCCGCGCCGAAGGCGGCTTCGGCGCCGAGCGATCCCATCGCGGTGGCGGCGACGACGGTGGCGCCGCCGCCGAGCACGGCGGACTTGAGCAGTTGCCTTCTGCTGGTCATGGCGTGCTCCCTAGGCGGTCGAGATCTCGCACGGCCGCAGGCCGGTGGACAGGCTGGCGATCCGGCTGTAGGCCGCGGGGGTGAGGTCGATCAGCCGGTTGCTGGCGCAGGTCGCGCCGCAGCAACTGCGCTCACCGCAGAACAGGTCCGTCTGCGGACCGCAGTCGGCGATGGAGGTGATGACGCTGGCGCCGCCGCACAGCGACGTGGTCTGGTGGCGGAATCCGCAGGTCCGCCGGGACAGGGAGTCTCCGCACACGTCCGGGCGGGTGATCGCCCAGCAGGCGTCGGAGGTGTTGGGCCATGCGTGCTGCAGGCTGCCCGAGTTGCAGGTGCCGCAGGCTCCCCTGCCGGTAGTGCTGCACGGGCCCCAGGCGGTCCCGCAACAGAACCAGGAGACTTCTCCTTGGACGGGGCCGAGTAAGTCGACGGGCGGGTCGGTGGGCTTGCTGCGCGCCATGCGCGTCCTCCTTGGGGTGGTCTCCGACGGTCCCCCGATGAGAAGGTGCAGCGGTACTGAAACTTTCCGACTTGATCTATCAATAGCATGTAAGTAAGTTTCGTCAATCCCCCGGTTGTGGCGGGTTCCACCGGCGTGACGGAGTCCCTTCAGTGACGGGCGCCCGCGTCTATAGCCTGAACCCGTGCGAATTGGGGTGAATGTTCCGAACTTCGGACCCGGCACCGATCCCGGCATGCTGCGCAGTTGGGCGCAGACCGTCGAAGGGCTCGGGTTCGACCTGCTGATGGTCTCCGACCACGTCGTGGTGACGCCCGACGTGGCCGCGCAGTACCCGGCGCCCTTCTACGAGCCGTTCACCACGCTGTCGTGGCTGGCCGGGATCACCACCAGGGTCACGCTCGGCACGACCGTGCTGATCGTGCCGTACCGGCATCCGCTGGTCACCGCCCGGATGGCGATCAACCTGCACGACCTGAGCGGCGGGCGGTTCGTGCTCGGCGTGGGGGTGGGCTGGGCCCGGCAGGAGTTCGAGGCGCTCGGCGTGCCGTTCGACCGGCGAGGCCGGCTGACCGACGAGTACCTCGACGTCATGCGCGCCGCCTGGGAAGGGCGTGACATCCCGCTCTGGGTGGGCGGCTCCAGCGAGGCCGCCCAGCGGCGGGCCGTCAGGCTCGGCGCGGCCTGGCATCCGCTGCGGTACCCGATGGCGCGGCTGGAGGCGGCGGTCGAACGGCTGGCGGCGCTGGCCGCCGAGGAGGACCGCCCGCTCCCCGCGCTGGTTCCCCGGATCGCGCTCGACCTGTCCCCCCGCGCGGGGAACCGGCTCGCGGGGCAGGGAACGATCGAGCAGGTGGCGGCCGATCTGGAGCGGTTGAAGGCGCTCGGTGCCGAGGCCGTCGTCCTCGATCCGTTCAGCGGGGACCCGGAGGAGACCCGGCGGCCCGAGCGGGCATGGCGTGACCTCGCGGCGGTCGCCGCGATCAGGCGGTAGCCGATCCAGGACGAGAACGAAGGAGCGACATGACCGGCGACGAGGAGACGCCGCCCCCGCGCGCCATGGGGCCGCTGTACGCCGCGGGGTTCACCACCGCGTTCGGCGCCCACGCCATCGCCGCCAACCTCGGCGGCTTCAGCGCCGACGCGGTGACCTCACTGCTGATGCTCGGCGGCCTGCTGGCCCTGTACGACGGGGCCGAGGTCGTGCTCAAACCGGTCTTCGGCACGCTCGCCGACCGCGTCGGGGCGCGGCCTGTCCTGCTCGGGGGCCTGGTCGCCTTCGCCGCCGCCTCCGCGCTCTACGCGGTGGCCGACAGCCCCGGCTGGCTGTGGGCGGCCCGCCTCGGCCAGGGGGCCGCGGCCTCCGCGTTCTCCCCTTCCGCCGCCACGCTGGTGGCCCGCCTCAACCCGGCCGCCAAGCACGGCCGGGCCTTCGGCGGCTACGGCTTCGCCAAGTCCGTCGGCTACACCCTCGGCCCGCTGATCGGCGGTGTCGTGGTCTGGGCGGGCGGGCTGTCACTGCTGTTCGCGGTCACGGCCGGGCTCGGGGCCGCCGTCGCGCTCTGGGCGGCGCTGGCCGTCCCCGCCGTGCCGCCGCTGCCGCGCGCCCGCCAGACCGTGCTCGACCTGGTCAGGAGGCTGTCCGCGCCCGCCTTCCTCGGCCCCACCGCGGCGCTCGCGGGCGCGAGCGCCGCACTGTCGGTCGGGGTCGGCTTCCTGCCGGTCTCCGGCGCCGCGGCCGGGCTCGGCACCGTGGCCACCGGTGCCGCCGTCTCCGTGCTGGCCGCCTGCGCCGCCGTCGTCCAGCCGGTCGCCGGGCGCGCCCTCGACGCCGGACGGCTCGGCCTGCGCGCCGGGCTGCCGGCCGGCCTGCTGGTCACCGCCGCCGGGCTGGGCTGCGCGATGCTGCCGGGGCTGCCCGGACTGCTGTCCGGCGCGGTCCTGGTCGGTGCGGGAACGGGGCTGATCACCCCGCTCGGGTTCGCCGCCCTGGCCGCCGCCACTCCGCGGGAACGGCTCGGCCAGACGATGGGGGCGGCCGAGCTCGGCCGCGAACTCGGCGACGCGGGCGGGCCGCTGCTGGTGGCCGGCGTCGCGACCGCCTCCACGCTGGCGTACGGCTTCGCCGCCCTGGCCCTGCTCCTGGCCGCCGGACCGGCCGTCCTGCTGGCCGCCCGACACCGCACCTCACGCCCGGCGCGATAGCGCGGCACGGGCGTGAGGTGCGGTCCGAGCGAGCGTGTCCCCGGGCGCCCTCCCGCCCGGGGACACACGATCCGATGGCGACGGCGAGCCGTCCCCCGAAGGGGGGCAGGGCCCTGGTCGCCTACCGCGAGACGTACTCGGCCAGCACGGCGGCGGCACCCTGAGGATCGTCGACCGGGTGCCGCTTGTTGGCGTTCTGCCAGGAGTAGCAGGCGCCGCCGTACCCGACGAAGACCCAGACGGGAAGTCCCGGCGGGGGCCGGTGCACCATGAGAGCGGTGTTGTTGTCGCGCAGCTCGGCGTTGACGCCGAGCAGCACGAGGTGGTCGCGGAGCCGGACGAGCTGGTACTCCTCGTGCAGGTGCGCGAGGTCGGCCGCCGCGGTGGCCGCGATCCTGGTCACCTGGCGCTCCTGAGGTCCTGCCGCCTGCGGGGCACTCGAGACACTCCCACTCCCCACGTGAGATCCAATCCGCGTTCCGACGTCAGGAGCGCAGGAACGCCGCCAGGGTCTCGTTGAACCTGTCGGGCTCCTCGCTGAACGGGGCGTGGCCGCTGTTCTCGAAGCGGGCCACCTGGGCCTTGGGCAGCCGCGCGGCCAGCCAGGCGTCGAGCTCACCCGGGAAGATCTTGCTGCGCGCGCCGTACATGAGCAGGGTCGGTACGGTGAGCGACGGCAGGACCGGGCGCAGGTCGGCGTAGGCCATGTCGTACCAGACCGACAGCGCCGCCGACGTGGCCATCTTGGTGGTCTCGGCGTAGACGGCGTCGATTACCTCGTCCGGCGGCGTCTCGGCGAAGCACGCGGCGATGAACGGCTTGATCACGCTCGGCCTGGCATGGCGCACGCCCTGGGTGAAGACGGCGAGGTCCGTCGTGGAGTAGCCGCCGAGCAGCGGGAAGTCCCACCCCTCCCCGTCCAGGAACCGCGGCGACTGGTCGACGAAGGCCGCCGAGCGCAGCAGGTCGCAGCCGTACTGCTGGACGTAGGACAGGATGACCGCGGTGCCCATCGACCAGCCCACCATGCACACATCGCGCACTCCCAGATGGTCGAGCAGGGTTCGTACATCGCGGGCATATTGCGACAAAGTGTGACCTTCATCGGTTTTTCCGGACAGACCATGCCCGCGGAGGTCTACAGTGATGACCCGGTTCGACTCGCTGAGCGGCCCGACGTTCTGACCCCAGAAGGTGCTGTTCATCGTCCACCCATGGATGAGCAGCACGGCGGGCCCGGAGCCGCGGTCCTCGTAGTAGAGCGGAACGCCGTCGGGCAACTCCAGATATGACAACGCGTCTCCCTCGGATGTGGAAATGTCCAGGCCGTAACGACTATCCGCTTACGCACCCCGGCCGGCCAAGGCTCGAGCCCACGTTGCATTGGGGTTGCATCCGGCGCTACCTTTCTCGGCAGGAGATCATGGACGACTCGACGCGACGCATGGCCCGTGCTCGCGAGCGGGCACTGAGCGGCCAACGACCTGCGCAGGTGCGCCCCGAGGTACGTGAGTCCTGGGACCGTGCCCGGCAGCAGGGGGTGCATCCCGACCGGTCCCTGCCGCCCATCGAGCTGGCGGAGGACCGCGTGCGCGGGCTACGGCGCGACCATCCGCTGGCCTCGGTCTGGCCGACCCTGCTCGCCACGCTGAGCGACGCGGCGACGCAGCCGGGCCACCTGGTCTTCGCCAGCGACTCGGCCGGCCACCTGCTGTGGATCATGGGCGACAGGTCGGCGCGGCGGCTGGCCGAGCGGGTGAACCTGGTGCCCGGCGCACTGTGGAGCGAGGGCAAGGCGGGCACCAGCGGCGTGGGCACGGCGCTGGCGCTCAGCCGGCCGTTCCGCGTGCGCGGGCCCGAGCACTTCCTGTCGGTCGCCGTCGACTTCACCTGTTCCGCCGCGCCCATCCGCAACCCGGTCACGGGCGAGCTGCTCGGCGCGATCGACGTGACCTGCCCCACGCCCGCCGCGAACTCCCTGTCCCTGTCGCTGGTCGCCGCCGCGGCGCGGCTGGCCGAGGCGCAGCTGGGCGAGCAGACCAGGCACCAGGACGAGCTGCTGCGCATGCGCTACCTCGACCACGTCATGCGCCACAAGGGCATCCACAGCGCGCTGGTGGGTGCCGACGGCCGGGTGCTGCACGCCTCGCCCGGCGGCTGGCTCCCGCGGCGCTGGCCGTTCCCGCCCAGGGAAGGACCCGCGACGCTCGCCGACGGCCGCCGGGTGGTGGTCGAGCGCCTGTCCCCCTCCGGCCCGTTCGCGGTGCACTGCACCGACGACGCCGACAGCGCCGGCGAGGGACTGCTGCTGCACGCGCTCGGCCGTGATCGCGCGTGGATCCGCCTGGACGGCGTCACCCACGAGCTCAGCGCCCGCCACAGCGAGCTCGTCGTGCTGCTGGCGGCCCATCCGGCGGGGCTGACCGCCGACGCGCTGGCCCGCGAGGTCTACGGGCAGGGCGCCAAGACGGTCACCATGCGCGCCGAGATGACCAGGCTGCGCCGGGTGCTCGGCTACCGCCTCGGCTCCGACCCCTACCGGCTGCTCGGGCGGACGACGGCCGACTTCCTCGCTCTCGACGAGGACCTGGCCGGCATGGACGTCGGCGAGCTGCTCGACCGGTACCCCGGCCCGCTGCTGCCGTCCTCGCGCGCGGAGGGTGTCGGGGCGCTGCGCGAACGGCTGCACCAGCGGTTGCGCGGCAGGCTCCTGTCCCATGGCGACGCCGACGCCCTGACCCGCTGGATCACCGCGCCGCACGGGCGTGACGACACCGCCGTACGGCAGGCGCTGCACGGCCACCTGCCGTCCCAGGACGGCACCCGGCGCTGATCCGGCGGTCGGTGGGGCGACGCGACTTCTTCCAATAGGGGCGATTAGTAACCTTCACCCCTTTTTCGAGGCGCCCGAATACTTACGGCCGGACAGGTGGCACGAAATGACAATTGTCCGGTTTTGTCGACGGGTAGCGACACACGCCATCCCGGCTCCACCAAGCCCGGAACACCCTCTCCTTCCGCCGAGAGTGCGCCATTGTTCAAGCCGGCACGCCGGACCGGAAAGGGGCGGCTAAGCGCGCCTCATGAGCGTCCCGTAGGCGTGGGACAGGGCGTGTGCCCAGGACGAACGTTCCGAGTCACGGCGAATACGGCTACACCTGCCATGCCTCTCCGCCCGTGGGAAATCCGACTTAGTCAAGCAAGCAGCCAGTTGCACAAAGAAGCGGGTAATGTCCGTTTATCCGGTGATCGGCGGGAAATCTACGTTGCGCGCAAGATAATCCTTCAGGGTTACGTAGGGCGTTTTCCAGCTATTTGGCTTATGGCCATGCTGGTGCAAGTCAAGTCATTTCACAGGGGGAATCACGCAATGAAGAAGCTCACGGGCGCTGTCGCGGCAGCCGCTGTTACCACCCTTCTGAGCGCCGGCGCCGTGGGACTCGGCGCCGCCACCGCCAACACCGCTGCCAGCGCCAGCACCAACGCCAGCACCAGCGAGGCCGGCGGCGGCTGTGGATTTGGTGGATGGGGCGGCGGCTGCGGCGGCGGTGGATGGGGCTGGCGGCGCGACCTGCTCCGCAGCATCAACAAGCAGTTCCAGAAGCAGCGCCAGCTCCAGAAGCAGCTGCAGAGCCAGCTCCAGAGCCAGTCGCAGAACCTGCACCAGAACGTCAACTTCCACCTGAACACCTCGGCCGACTCCGACAGCCTCTCCGACGCCATCGCCAAGCAGCGTGCGGCCAACGAGGCCGAGGCCAAGCAGCGTGCCGAGGCCGAGGCCAGGCAGCGTGCCGACGCCGACGCCACGCAGCGCCAGGACGCCGACGCCGACGCCGACGCCAGGCAGCGCCAGGACGCCGACGCCGACGCCCTGCAGAGGCAGGACGCCGACGCCCGCAACGAGGCCCGCAACCGGAACGACGTGGACGCCGACGCCCGTAACAAGAACGACGTGGACGCCGACGCCAGGCAGCGCCAGGACGCCGACGCCCGCAACCGCGCGGACGCCGACGCCCGCCAGCGTGCCGACGCCGACGCCCGCAACAAGACGGACGTGGACGCCGACGCCCTGCAGAGGCAGGACGCCGACGCCCGCAACGAGGCCAAGAACAAGACGAACGTGGACGCCGACGCCGACGCCAGGCAGCGCGCCGACGCCGACGCCCGTAACAAGAACGACGTGGACGCCGACGCCAGGCAGCGCCAGGACGCCGACGCCCGCAACCGCGCGGACGCCGACGCCGACGCTCGCCAGCGTGCCGACGCCGACGCCGACGCCCGCAACAAGGCCGACGCGGACGCCGACGCTCGCAACAAGGCGGACGCCGACGCGAGGCAGCGTGCCGACGCCGACGCTCGCAACAGGAACGACGTGGACGCCGACGCCCGCAACCGCGCTGACGCCGACGCTCGCCAGCGTGCCGACGCCGACGCTGACGCTCGCAACAGGAACGACGTGGACGCCGACGCCCGCAACCGCGCGGACCTCGACGCTCGCAACAAGGCGGACGCCGAGCAGAAGCAGCGCCAGGACGCCGACGCCCGCAACAAGAACGACGTGGACGCCGACGCCCGCAACAAGAACGATGTGGACGCCGACGCCGACGCCCGCAACAGGAACGACGTGGACGCCGACGCGGACGCCCGCCAGCGCCAGGACGCCGACAACCGCAACCGGAACGACGCCGACGCCGACGCCAGGCAGCGTCAGGACTCTGAGAACCGCAACCGGAACGACGCCGACGCCCGCCAGCGCCAGGACGCCGACAACCGCAACCGGAACGACGCCGACGCCGACGCTGACGCCGACGCCCGCAACAAGGCCGACGCGGACGCCGACGCCCGCAACGACGCGCGGAACTGGGCGGACCTGGACTCGCGGAACTGGGCCGACTCGGACGCCGACGCGGACGCGGACGCTCGCAACGACGCCCGGAACGACGCTCGGAACCAGGCCGACGCCGACGCCCGTAACCGTGCCGACGCCGACGCCCGTAACCGTGCCGACGCTGACGCCAGGAACCGTGCCGACGCTGACGCCAGGAACCGTGCCGACGCCGACGCCCGTAACCGCGCCGACGCCGACGCGCGGAACCGCGCCGAGGCCGAGGCCAGGAACCAGGTGGAGAACGAGATCAGGAACCAGATCGAGGCCGCGCTCAGGAACCGGCTGGAGGCCGAGCTCAGGAACCGGCTGGAGGCCGAGCTCAGGAACCAGCTCGAGGACGAGCTGACCAACAAGGTCGCCATGGCCAGGAAGGGCGGCAGGGCCTGAGCTGAACCCGCACAGCGCTGATCAGCGCCGCTGATCACCAGCGCTGAACATCCGAGGGGCCGACCGGACACCTGTCCGATCGGCCCCTCCTTCGTTCGGGTCGCCCGGCCGTCGCGACAGGTCCTCGATGATCCCGATCTGCACGTCGGGGCGTCGGCTCACCGGCACGAGTTGGTCGCCGGGCAACCTCAGGGGGTGGCTTCCCGACCGCCGGTAGACCCAACGGCATTTCCCCCTGAAACCCCCATTACCCGGCATATCACCAGACCCGTTGAGATCTTTTGCGATTCGAGCCATCCGCGGCCGCCACCGCCCCGAATCACGCGGCGAGGACCCCGGCCGGACCCCTCGACCACGACACAGACGCTTGCGAAAGGCTCACAGTCGCATGAAGCTCACGACCAACCGGCGCGCCCTGCTCGCCCTGGCCGCAGCGGGGGCGCTGGCCGCCTCGTCCCTCGCCCTGCTGCAGCCGCCGGCCGGCACCGCGTCCTCGCACCGCGAGGCGCCGCTGATCGCCGGCGACCCGCGCAACGACAACACCGACGTCTACGCGTTCGTCAGCCCCGACCGCCCCGACACCGTCACCCTGCTGGCCGACTTCCTCCCCTTCGAGGAGCCGAACGGCGGGCCCAACTTCTACACCTTCGACACCCGCTCCCGCTACAACATCAAGATCGACAGCAACGGTGACGCCCTGCCCGACGTCACCTACCAGTGGACGTTCCGTGACGAGGACCGGCGCGGCACCTCGACGTTCCTCGCCAACAACGGGCCCGTCACCTCCCTCGACGACCCCAACCTGCTGTTCCGGCAGCGCTACACGCTCCAGCGGATCACCCCGCGCGGGGTCACCACACTGGTCAGGAACGGCGTCGTCGCGCCGAGCAACACCGGTCCAGCCTCCATGCCCTCCTACGCGACGCTGCGCGCCCAGGCCGTCACCTCGGTGCAGGGCGGCGGCAGGACGTTCGCGGGGCAGTCCGACGACCCCTTCTTCCTCGACCTGCGCGTCTTCGACCTGCTCTACGGCGGCGACCTGTCCGAGGTCGGCCAGGACACGCTCAAGGGGTACGGCGTGCAGACGCTGGCCGTCCAGGTGCCCAAGGACGCGGTGGCGCTCAAGGGCGACGCCCGCCGTAACCCCGTCATCGGCGTGTGGTCCAGCGTCGACAAGTGGAGCCCGCAGGGCTACAAGCAGGTCTCCCGCCTGGGACAGCCGCTGGTCAACGAGGTCGTCCTGCCCGCCGGGCTCAAGGACGCCTTCAACTCCGTGAGCCCCGACAAGGACGCGGGCCTGCCCTCCGTCGTCAGGCGGGTCACCCACCCGGAGGTCCCCCGGCTGCTGGAGAAGATCTACGGCCTGAAGGCGCCGGCGACGCCCCGTACCGACCTGGTCGAGATCTTCCTGACCGGCATCGCCAAGGACAACGGCCCGATCAAGGCCGACCTCAACTCGCAGAACCTCAACAAGGACGCCGGCCGGCTGCGCCCCGCCGAGATGCTGCGGCTGAACATGTCGGTGCCGCCCACCGCCGCCCCCAACCGGCTGGGCGTGCTCGCCGGTGACCTCCAGGGCTTCCCGAACGGCCGCCGCCTCACCGACGACGTCGTGGACATCGCGCTGCAGGCGATGGCCGGCGCGGCCAGGACCGGCAAGCTCGTCGACGCCCTGGCGACCGGCGACCGGGTCGACGCCAACGACAAGGCGTTCGGCACGTCCTTCCCGTACGTCGCGCTTCCCGCGAACACCTCGGTCAACGCCGGCGCGCGCTGACCCCGCGGGGCCGGTCGCCCGGCCCCGCTCCCTTCCCTTCCTGCCTGGAGGTCATCGTCATGCCATCCCGACGGGGGGTGGTGCTCGCCGCGGGCGGCCTGGTCCTGGCCGTCGCGCTGACCACCGCCGCGACCCTGCTCCCCTCGCCCGTCCCGCCGCCGGCGCCGGCGCCCGTCCCCGCCGCTGCGGCGCAGGCCGACACGGCGCTGTCGGCCACCTCCGCCCGCGCGGCGGTCGACGCCCTGAACGCCAGGCTGCGGCGGCTCCCGCTCGACCACCACGCCTGGGCCCGGCTCGGCGCCGCCTACGTGCAGGAGGCCAGGATCACCTCCGACCCCACCCTCTACGCGCGGGCCCAGCAGGCCCTCGACCGGGCCGCCGCGCTGGCCCCGGGTGACCCCGCCACCCTGACCGGCGGCGCGGCACTGGCCGCGGCGCGGCACGACTTCGCGGGGGCCGTACGGCTGGCCGACCGCGCGATCGCCGCCAACCCCTACGGCGCCACCGCCTACGGGGTGCTCGCCGACGCCGCCACCCAGCTCGGCCGCTACGACGCGGCCGCGAAGGCCGCCGACCGGATGATCGCGCTGCGGCCCGGCGTCTCCGCCTACACGCGCGCCGCCTACGCCGCCGAACTGCGCGGCGACCCGGCCCAGGCGCGCAGGCTCCTGAACTACGCGCTGCTCGACGCCTACGCCCCCGAGGACGTCGCCTACTGCCGCTACTCGCTGGGCGAACTCTCCCTGCACGCAGGGGACGTGGCCGCCGCCGCCGAGCAGTACCAGCTGGCCCTGGACGCCGCGCCCGCCTTCGCCCCCGCCCTGGCCGGGCGGGCCAGGGCCGCCGCGCTGTCCGGGCAGCTCCCTCGGGCGCTGGACGACTACGCGACCCTGGTGGCCCGGCTGCCGATGCCGCAGTACATCATCGAGTACGGCGAGACCCTCGCCGCGGCCGGCCGCGACCCCGCACCGCAGTGGCGGCTGCTGGCGGCCCAGCGCACCCTCATGGACGCCGCGGCCGTCAAGGACGACCTGACCTGGGCGGAGTTCGAAGCCGACCACGGCTCCCCCGCCAAGGCCGTGGCCTACGCCCGCGCCGAGTACGCCCGCCACCCCAACCTGTCGGCCGCCGACGCGCTGGCCTGGGCGCTCCACCGGGCCGGCCGCGACCGCGAGGCGCTGCCGTACGCGGTCGCGGCCACCTCGACCGGCTGGCGCAACGCCCTCGTGCTCAGGCACCGGGCGGCCATCGAGCGCGCCCTCGGCGACACCGCGGCCGCCGCCCGCAGCACGGCCAGGGCCGAGGCGGCCAACCCCAGGTTCGTGGCCGAGCTTCCCGCCCTGGCGAGGTTCTCGTGAACGGCCGGCCGTACCGCAGGGCGGCGGTGTCTCTCGCGATCGCGACCGCGCTGATGGCGGCGGCCCCCCCACCCGCCACCGCCGCGACCACGGGAAACGTCAGGATCACGCAGACCGCGCATCCGCTCGGGAACTTCACGGTCAACCACTACGACGGCCTGAAGGTCCTGCCCGACCGGATCGAGAACCTCGCGATCGTGGACCGCGCCGAGCTGCCGACGCTGCAGGCCCGGCCGTCGGTGGACACCGACGGCGACGGCCGCGTGTCCGCACCGGAACGGGCCGCGCACGCCGCCGCCGAGTGCGCCGCGCTGGCCACGACCCAGCGGCTCACCGTCAACGGCACGGCCAGGCCGTGGCGCGTCGACACGGCCGACCTCGGCTACACCCCCGGTCAGGGCGGCCTGCCCACCAGCCGCCTCACCTGCCGGCTACGGGCGGACGGCGAGCCGGGAACCGTCGGGTTCGCCAACGGGTTCCTCACCGACCGCATCGGCTGGCGTGAGATCACCGCCGTGGCCGAGGGCGTACGGCTGGCCCGCTCGACGGTGCCCGCCACCAGCGTCAGCCAGGAGCTGCGCCGCTACCCCGACGACCTGCTGTCCAGCCCGCTCGACCAGCGCACGGCCGCACTGACCGTCGTCCGAAGCGCGGGAGCGGGACCGGCGGCCGCACCGGCGCTGCCCGGTATCCTGCCCGCCGGCGGCCCGATCGGCGACGCGCTGGCCGCGCTCGACCGCACCTTCACCGGACTGGTCGGCGCGACCTCGCTCACGGTGCCCCTCGGCATCCTCGCGGTGCTCCTGGCCGCCGTCCTCGGGGCGGGGCACGCGCTGATCCCCGGCCACGGGAAGACCGTCATGGCCGCCTACCTGGCGGGACGCAGGGGACGGCCGCGTGACGCGTTCGTCGTCGGGGCGACGGTGACCGTGACGCACACCGCGGGGGTGCTGGCGGTGGGGTTGCTGCTGACGGTCTTCTCGGGGCTGGCGGGCGAGTCGGTCCTGTCCTGGCTGGGTACGGCCGGCGGCCTGCTGATCACCGCCATCGGCGCCGGGCTGACCCGATCCGCCTGGCGATCGTTTCGCACAGGCACACCTTCCACAACCTTCCACGGCCACAGCCACGGGCACGGCCACGGCCACGGGGACGGGCACGGAGGTGGGCACGGGGACGGCCACGGGCACGGGCACGGAGAGGGGCACGGCCACGGGCACGGAGGGGGGCACGGCCACGGCCACGGGCACGGAGGTGGACACGGCCACGGCCACGGGCATAGCCCGCAGCGGACGCCCCTCCCGGGAGACGGGACCAGCCCACGAGGGACCGCCCTTCTCGACCAGGCGATCCCCGCGAAAGAGGCGATCCGGGAAGAAGGAGCAATCGGCCAGGAAGGGATGACCCGGCTGGAGGATGCGACCCACCCGGCGGTCCGGGAGGCTCCGGTCCCGCCGTCTCCCGGGCGGCGTGGGCTGATCGGGCTGGGTGTCGCGGGCGGCCTGGTCCCGAGCCCGTCCGCCCTGGTCGTGCTGCTGGGCGCGATCGCGCTGGGCCGTACCTGGTTCGGCGTCGCCCTCGTCCTCGCCTACGGGGTCGGCATGGCCGCCACCCTCACCGCCACCGGCCTGCTCCTCGTCACGCTGGCCGCCCGCCTCGACCGCCTCGCGCGGGCGGGCCGTGCCCTGCCGGCGCGGCTGTCGGCCCTCGCCCCCGGTGGTACCGCGCTGCTGGTGGTCGTGCTCGGCCTGGGCCTGACGGTGCGCAGCCTCGGCGGCGTCCTCTGACAACCCGGACCGGCGCCCCGAACACGGAAGGACACCCCGGGCGACACGGCATCAACAGACGCGACGCCAACAGACGCGACATCAACAGACGCGACGCCAACAGACCCGACGCACGCGGCGCCGACAGACGCGGCATCGACAGACGAGGACCCTGCAGACGCGGCGCCGACAGAGGTGGATCGGCAGAGGTGGATCGGCAGAGGTGGATCGGCAGACATGGCATTGACAGCCGCATGCGCTCGCTGGAGCGTGATGGGCGTGGGCCACCAACCAGGCCGCACCCGTCCACGAGCCGAGCGGCTCCGAATGACCGGTATGCGGATGGCGACGGGAGGGCACATGCGATCGGAGCCGGAGTCGCGGCCGGACTGGGACCGCTCGGGTGGCGGCCGAAGTCCCGGTCTCGACGAGTTGCTGAGCCGGGTGGCCCGCGGCGATCGCGCCGCCTTCGAGCAGGTGTACGAGCTGGTGGCGGCACGGGTCTTCGGCATGGTGGTGCGCGTCCTGCGTGACCGCGCGCAGAGCGAGGAGGTCGCCCAGGAGGTGCTGGTGGAGGTGTGGCGCAACGCCGCCCGGTACGAGCCCGCCCGGGGTTCGGCCATGGCCTGGATCATGACGATCGCCCATCGCCGCGCGATCGACAGGGTGCGCTCGGCCACCGCCGTCACTGAGCGGGAGGACCGGGTGGCGCGCATGGACGTCCACCGGCCCTTCGACGAGGTGGCCGAGTCGGTGGAGAACAACCTGGAGCGGGAACGGCTGCGCCGATGTCTGTCGGGACTGACCGAGCTGCAACGCGAATCGGTGACGATCGCCTATTTCGGCGGATACTCCTATCGTGAGGTCGCCGAACTGCTCAAGGTGCCGCTCGGCACCGTCAAGGCCCGCATGCGCGACGGCCTCATCCGGCTGCGCGATTGCCTGGGAGTGGAGCGATGAACGGCGGGCAGGACGTGCACATGCTGGCCGGCGCCTACGCGCTGGACGCCATCGACGACGAGCTGGAGCGCAGGCGCTTCGAGGCACACCTGGACGGCTGCGCCGACTGCGCGCACGAGGTGCGGGGCCTGGCCGAGACGGCCGCCAGGCTCGGTCAGGCCACGGCGGCCACGCCGCCGCCCGAGCTGAAGAGCCGCGTCATGGCCGAGATCGGACAGGTCAGGCAGCTGCCGCCGGTCGTGGAGCGGCCGGGGTCGCGTCACAGGTTCGTCAGGGAACGGACGGGCGCGCGTGTCGCGAAGGTCGTCGCCGCCGCCGGGGTGGCTGCGGCCGTCGCGCTGGGCGCGCTGGCCTACCAGGCCAGAACCGAGCTGGACCAGATGCGGACGACCGCCAGGCAGGTGGAGGCGGTGCTCGCGGCTCCGGACGCCCGCCGGGTCAACGCCGCGGAGGGGCAGGGTGTGGCCGGCACCGTCGTCCTGTCCCGTTCGGCGGGCCGGATGGTGTTCCTGGCCTCGGGGCTGGCGCCGCTGCCCGAGGACAAGACCTACCAGCTCTGGCAGCTGTCGCCCGGACAGGCGCATCCGGCCGGGCTGCTGCGGCCCGACGACAGCGGCTACACGGCGCCGGCGCTGGCCGTACCGGTGAAGGGCGCCACCTCGGTGGGGTTGACCGTCGAACCCGCGGGCGGCTCGGCCGCGCCGACCACGACACCGCTGCTGGTGATGGACATCCCCGCCGCCTGACCCTTCCCGCGCCGCACCCCACCGCAGACGGCCCGGCCTGGACCGCCGTGGCACACCCTTGAGATCGCCACGCCCCTGAGACCGGCGTGGCCCGAACCGGCGCGACCCACCGCGCGAGACGGCCCCGGCCAGTCGCGGCGCGCGCCTGCCTGAGCCCGGGGCTGGTCCGGACGAGCGGGACGCGGGCCTGAGCCCGAGGCTGGTCCGGACGAGCGGGACGCGGGCCTGAGCCCGAGGCCGGTCGGACGGGCCGGTCAGGACAAGCGCGACGCGGAACTGAGCCGGGGGCCGTCCGACGGGTGCGACGCGGGCCCGGGGCCGGTCCGACGGGGCCGGTCCGGACGGCGGTGCGGGGTGGTCAGGGGGTCGTGGCCGGGTCAGCCCAGGGCGACGGCCTGCACCTTGGTGTGGATCTCCGACACCAGGAACAGCCGTTTCCCGCCGAACCTGAACAGCGCCGTGCGGGCCAGCCCGATGAGGCCGCGGGATTAGGCGGGCCCATCGCCCCGCCCGACCCGTCGGCGAGCTTCAGCCGGTACGGCTGGAGCGCGTCCTCGTGTGTCCCGACGCGCATGACGATGGCGGTCCAGCGCGGCTCGCCGGTGGCGGCGGCGCGGGCGATCACGCCCGTGGCGTCCGTGCGGACGAACAGGTCGCCCGCGATCCACGAGCCGAACGGCCCCGCCTGGCCGGTGCGCTCGGTGATCACGGCGGCCGCCGTCCATGCGGCCTTGCCGGTCAGCTCGGCGTTCTCTCGGGGGGAGGCGTGGGCCGTACGGCCGGCGCGCGGTTCCCCGGTGGGCGGGGCGCCATCCGCCCGGCCCCAGGGGCGGGTCAGGACGACGACGGCTCCGGCCGCCACGACGGCCACGAGCACGAGCGCCGCCAGGACGGGAGTCAGCCAGGCCCGGCGGGCCGGTCGCGACAAGTCCGAGGCAGAAAAGGACGAGCCCCCGTGCGGGGCTTGCCCATACTGCGGCGCCCCCACATACGGACGCGGGGACGGCGGTTGCCCATACAGCGACGCCCCCACATGCGGAGACGCCGGGTACGGCGGCCCCGGATGCGGCGGGCCGGGGTGTTGCGGGCCCAGGGGCGGCGGCCGGTGCATCCCCTGCCCCGCTGGAGACTGCTGGTAGGGACCGTGCCCCGGTGGCGGGTGATCGGGCCCATGCCCCGGCGGCGGACCATAGGGTCCCGGTCGTAACTGCTCCCCCTCATGCACAGCAGTCACTTTAGTGACCAGATCCGGAAAATCACTCCCGGTTGGACGTGACCCATCCCGGCGCCGCGCGGTCGCGTCCCTGCTCGGCGACCAGGGCCGCGGTCGGCAGGCGGGCCGCCACCAGGGTGCCGCCACCCGGCCGCGCGGTGACGGCGCAGGAGCCGCCGAGCTCCGCCGCGCGCTCGCGCATCGAGGACGTGCCGACGCCCGCGCGGCCGTCCGCAGGCAGGCCTACGCCGTCGTCCTCGACACTGATCCTGAGCTGCGCGGCGTCGCGGACCAGCGCGATCCTGACGTGGGCGGCCCGCGCGTGCCGCCGCACGTTCGTCACCGCCTCCTGGGCGATCCGGTAGGCGGCCACCTCGACGGCGGCGGGCAGGTCGCCGAGCTCACCGTCGACGATCAGCTCGACCGCCGTTCCGCTCTCGGCGGTGCCGGCCAGCGTCGCCTCCGCCAGTTCCTGTACGGCCCGCGCCAGCCCGAGGTCGTCGAGCGCCGGCGGGCGCAGGCCGTACACGAGGGTGCGGATGTCGCCCGTGACGGCCTCCATGCCGCTGTGGAGGTCCTTGAGCAGGTCGTCGGCGGTGCTGGGGGCGCGCTTGATGCTGAGGCGGGCGATGTTGATCGTCATGGCCATCGCGCCGAGCGTCTGCCCGAGACCGTCGTGCAGGTCGCGGCGCAGCCTGCGGCGTTCCTCCTCGCGGGCGGCCAGGATGCGCTCCCTCGAACGTTGCAGGTCGGCGGCCATGCGCGTGGCGTGGGCCACGTCGGCGACGTACGGCAGCAGCGTGGCGATGACCCGCTCGTCGTGCGCGGCGGCGAACCTGCGCGCGCCGGGGCGGCCGATGAGCAGGTTCCCGACGGGTTCGCCGTGCCAGACCAGGGAGATCTCGCGGGGCTGGGGGCCGATGTCGCCGCTCTCGACCGACAGGCCGCCGGTGACGTGGACGGCCGCGCCGTCCACCGCCAGGCCGTCCCGCACGACCTCGACCACCACGCCGAGTGCCTCGGCCGGGTCGGCGCGGCTGACCTCCTGGGTGAGCCGCTCGGCCAGCAGGCGGGGGTCGCCCACCGGGCCGTACATCAGCCGGTCCACCGCCCGCTGGAGGGCGCGGCGCATGGGCTGGAAGAACGCGCCGGCGAACAGGGCGGCGGCGAGCCCGGCGACCTGGTCGTATCCGGCGACGAGCAGGCTCGAGATGGCGCCCACGCCGAAGTAGACGCCGCTGACGGCGGCGATCAGGCCGGCGGCCACGAAGGCGCGGCTGATGACCGTGTCGATGCCGAACAGCCGGTAGCGCAGCACCGACGCCATCATCGCGACGGGGATCAGGCCGGTCCAGAAGACGGCGGGCGCCCAGTAGTCGTCGCCGAGCAGCAGGAACACGACGTAGATCGCGAAGGTGACGAGGGGCCAGGCGATCTGGCGGCGGGTGGCGGGGTCGCCCCTGTGGAAGCGCATGACCAGCGAGAGCATGGCCAGGACGACGCACACCTCCATCGCGACGTAGACCGCCACGTAGAGCTGGGCGTGGACCGGTGCGAGCGCCTCGATCTTCAGCGGGTTCGGGATGACCGCGGGCCGGTCGTACCCGGGCGGGGGCTTGGGGCGGACGACCAGCAGGAGGGCGAGCGTGGTGAACACGATCGTGCTCGCCACCACGTGCGCCCGCCATCGTGGCGAGGGCAGCCTGCCGTCCGGCGAGAGCAGCGGGACCAGGACGGCGAGGGTGCCGCCGCCGAACGCCCACACGAAGGTGTAGGCGATGCGGAGCAGGCCCGCCGTGTCCATCGCCCCGATGCTCGCCGCGTGGAACGTCAGCGTCGCGGCCAGGACGCTCGCGCCGGCCAGGAAGCCGCCCGCGATCATCAGCCAGCCCACGATCAGGCGTGGCCGCCGCGCCACCAGGAAGGCGCCGACGAGGGGGAAGGTGATGCCGGCCGCGTGGTCGGGGGTGGCGGGAACGGACAGCTGCCACCCGGCGGGCAGCCGCAGCGCCATCAGGAACCCCACCACCACCATCGGCACGGACACGGCCGCGACACTCCACGCGATGACGCGCGCCCGCGCCGCTCCCCGTCCGTCCACCTGGGGATTATGTCCGGAATGGGGTGGAGCTGGCCAGCGGGAGCGGGCTACTCCCTTCCCTGCCAGGTCGTCACGCAGGCTTCGTTGCCCTCGGCGTCGGCCAGCACCCAGAAGGCGGGCGCCTTCGCGTCGGACAGCAGCACGCCGCCCGCGGCCAGGGCGGCCGCGACGCGCGGGCCCGCCTCCTCGTGCGGCACCGAGATGTCGAGGTGGATCCGGTTGCGCTGCGGTCGCGGCGCGTCCATCTGCTGGAACCAGATGGCGGGTCCCTGCCGGAGCGGGTCGGCGATCGCGTCGTCGGGACCGGACGCGCCGGGCGCGTCGGTGTAGCCCATGACCGCCTTCCAGAACGGGCGGATCGCGGCGATGTCGAGGGCGTCGATCGCGATCTCGATCATCTGCACCGGCCGGGACACCGGGTCGCCGAGTCCGGGATGGGTGCGCAGGCCCAGTTCGCCCACGGCCGCGGAGACGGCGCGGGCGAGATCGAGCTCCCGGGGCGTCGGCCAGCCGATGGCCGGTGACTGCAGCGTGAGGACCACCCGATCGGCGCGTACGTCCATCCAGAGGCTCGCCGCGCCCTCGTCGCCCGCCGCGGCCACGGCGCGGGCGGCGACCTCGGCTCCCTGCGCCAGTGACGTCACGGGGACCGTGGTCCGCACGGCTTCGAGCACGAGACGCCACCCGGAGTCGCCGACCGTGTCCGATATTTCCTGCCTGCTCAGTCTCGAGGTCATGCCCGACATGATCTCCTAACCGGGCCGGACCGGGCCCGCGCCGTCAGCCGGCGATCATGACTGGTCGAGGACGTTCATGACCATGATGACGCCCCTGACGCCGTCGTCGTCCACCCGCAGCCGGGAGAACTCCACCCCGAGCTGCGTGGGCCTGCCCCTCCTGTTGACCGCGCCGAGCACGACGCCGTCGGGCCAGTCGCGGGGGTCCGAGCCGTCGTCGAGCAGCACCCGCAGGTGCGGAAGCAGTTCGTCGAACGGCAGGCCGATGTCGAGGTCGCCGAAGGCCTTGCCGACGGTCTCGTCGGCCCTGGCGCCCCACAGCTCCTCCGCGCCGGGGCTCCACACCAGCACGCGCAGATTGAGGTCGACCACCGCGACGGCGTCGCCCAGGCTGCGCACCATCGAGGCGACGAACTCGTTGGCCTGGTCGAGCTCGAGGCTGCGGGCGTTGAGCGCGTCGTTGATGTGCTGGAGCTCGTCGTTGGTCGACTGGAGCTCCTCGTTCATCGTCTCCAGTTCCTCGTTGGTCGACTGGAGTTCCTCGTTGGTGGTCTCCAGTTCCTCGTTGGTCGACTGGAGTTCCTCGTTGGTGGTCTCCAGTTCCTCGTTGAGCGACTGGAGCTCCCCGTAGGCGTGTTCGAGCTCCCTGTTGGCCTGCTGGAGCTCGTCACGCAGCCTGTGGTAGCGGGTCACGTCGTAGAAGTTGACGCCCACGCCGACCAGTTCGGCGTCGGCGTGCTGCAGCGGCACCACGGCGATGTCGAACACGCCGGCGTCGGCCTGGCCCGGCCGGTGCCAGATCACCTCCTGCAACTCCACGGTCCGCAGCTCCGTCCGCACCCGCTCGATCACCGACCGCAGCTCGACCGGCCGGTAGGAGACCTCCAGATCCTGGAAGGGCCTGCCGATGTCGCGGGGATTGAGGTTGAACAGCACCTCGGCCTTGGAGTTGACCAGCGCCAGGTGACCGGCGCCGTCGAGGACGATCTGCGCGACCGGCCCCGAGGCCAGCGCGGCGGTCTTCAGCTCGGTCAGTATGGAGCGCGGCTCGCCGGCCCCCATCGCCGACGTCCACGAGGCGCGCGGGCCGGCGAGAGTGGAGCCGACCTTCTTGAACAGGCGCGTGCGCAGGTCGACGGGCTCGAACCGGTCGCTGTGGTTGAGCAGCATCTCGGCCTTGCCGAGGAACAGGTAGCCGGGGTTGGCCAGCGCGAAGTGGAAGCGCCTGATGATGTTGACCTGCGTCTCGGTGTTGAAGTACATCAGCGTGTTGCGCGCGAGCAGCAGGTCGACCCTGGAGATCGGCGCGTCCCTGGTCAGGTCGTTGCGGCCGAAGATGACCTGGCGCCGCAGGTCGCGCCGGAAGGCGTAGCCGCTGTCGACGTGCTCGAAGTAGCGCTCCCGCAGCGGCGCGGGCACCTCGCTCATCTGCCGCTCGGTGTAGGTCGCCGCCCTCGCCACCTGGAGCGCCTTCTCGTCGAGGTCGGTGGCGTAGATCTTGACGCGCTCCTTGAACTCGTCGATGCCGAGTTCCTCGGCCAGGACCATGGCGAGGCTGAAGGCCTCCTCGCCCGTCGCGCAGCCCGCGCTCCACACCCTGATCGCCTTGCCCGCGGGCTTGCCCGCCAGCAACGCGGGGATCACGACCTCGCGCAGCGTCTGCCAGGCGCCGGGGTCGCGGAAGAAACTGGTCACGTTGATCAGCAGGCTGTCGAAGAGCCTGCTGAACTCCTCCGGCTCCAGCTCCAGGTAGTCGCGGTATTCGCCGTAGTCGGTCAGCTTCAGGGCTTCGAGACGCCTGCTGATCCTGCGCACCAGCGTGGTGCGCTTGTAGCCCGTGAAGTCGAAGCCGCGCGTCTCCTTGAGCATCACCAGGAGATCGTCGAACTCGCGTTCTTCTGCCGGTGTCACAGAGATCCAGCCTACGCCTGTGCGAGGCGGTCAGGCATTCGCGACGCCTTCGCCGCTGCCGAGCCTGTTCTGCAGGGTCCTGATGGTCTCCAGCGCCTGGCGGGTCTCCTCCGCCTCGGCCCCGAGCCGCCGGACCGAGACCCTGTGCCCGCGCTCCCGCGCCGCGCGTCCCATGCGCGAGAGCAGCCTGAGCCGCTCCTCGAGGCGCTGGATCGCCACCCACAGCGCCCTTTCCACGGCGTCGGCCTGGCCCGAGGCCATGGCGTCCATGGACCACGAGTGCCCGACCCTGCAGGTGTAGCGGCTGGCCGGCACGCTGCGCTGCTCGTACAGCGGTCCGTCGCACTCCGGGCAGGTGAAGCCGGCCAGGTCGCCGGCCGGGGTCTCGGGCGGGCGTGTCGCCAGGTGCCGCGCCAGCTCACGCTCGATCTCCAGGTCCGGCACCGTCTCCTCCACGCCCGCCTCCTCCTCGCCTGTCGGCGTGCGGCTCTGCCGGACGACCCAGTCGGCCAGGAGTGACGCGGGAAGCGCCTGGGCCCGCGCCGTCGCCCTGAGGGCCGCTGCCGGCATCCCGCCGAAGGCGCACTCCTGCGGGTCCTGGACGGCCACGGCGCCGCCGTGGTGCTCGACGGTCGCGCTGCCCCTGGCGCCGTCGTCGAGCGTGCCGCTGAGCACGACGCCGGCCACGCGGGAGCCGGCGTCCAGCGCGGCGCTCATGAAGAGCAGGTCGGCGGCCGGCCGGTGGCCGTTGTAGCGGGGGCCGCGGGACAGGCGCTGCGTCCCTTCCCTGGCGAAGAGGTGGTGGTCGGGGACGGCGACGCGGACCTCGCCCGCCACGATCGGCGCGCCGTCCTCGGCCGGGGCGGCCTTCAGTGGTCCCGCGCGGTCGAGGATGCCGGCCAGGGCGCTTCCCCCGCTCGCCGACACGTGCAGGACCACGAGGACGGCGGCGGGCAGGTCGGACGGGAGCCCCGCCACGAGCGTGCGCAGTGGTTCGACGCCACCCGCCGACGCGGCGACGACCACGAGATCCCTTCCCGGATGGGCGGCCATCCAAGCCTTCTGTCCCTGAATGCGGGATTCATGCACGATTAACCGGATTACGGGTAGGGCGTGGTCATGGCACTGTCGGTCACCATCGTGCGCAAGGACGGAGCGAACGCGCTGCTCGCACTGGGCGGGTCACTGGACCGCTCCAGCTCCTTCTGGCTGGAGGGCGCGCTGGCCTCCCTGATCGTCCAGCATGTCACCGTCATCGCGGTGGACGTGCGGGAGCTGGACTTCTGCGACGTCGAGGGCGCGCGGCTGCTGGCCCGGTTCCAGTCGCTCCTGCGCGGCGACGGCGGCGACCTCGAGATCGTCGGGCCCGGTCCCGCGATCCGGCTCCTTGAGCTGCTGTGGCCGGAGCTGTTCGGCGCCGCGCCCGAGGCTCCGCCGTCGCCGGTGCCGCGCCATCACCCCGGCTGGCGCCGGCTGGGCCTGCCGCGCGCGAGGGTACGGCCCGCGGTGATGTCGAGGAAGCGGATCCTGCTGCGCGCCGAAGCGCTCAGGGCCGTGGCCGCCGAGCAGCTTGACCTCATGCGCGTCCAGCAGGCGGCCACCTGCTCCGGCGTGGCCGAGATGCACGAGCGGCTGGCCGGCCTGCACGAACGGCTGGGCGGCGCGCTGCCGTGCGACGGCGAGTCCCACCACGGCTGGGCGGAGGAGTTCCGCAGGCGTGGTGCCGAGTTCACCCCGAGATGAGCGCTTAATCAGCACAGGAGCGATTTGACCGGTATTTGTCGATCACGTGATTGGCCGAGCTGATGGCGGATCCTAAGGTCACCTATATGACGCCAGTACGAGGGGATGAGCGCGAGCGCATCCTCCAGGCGGCGACCAAGCTGTTCGCGGCGCTCGGCTACGACGCGACCGAGATCGGGCAGATCGCGGAGGCCGCCGGATTGAGCACGAAAGCCGTGAGCACGCAGTTCGGCGCGAAGCGTGACCTGTACCTCGCGGTCATGGAGCGTGCCCACTCCACCCACGCCGCCGTCGTGGAGGCCAAGGTCAGGGAGTTGCAGGCGGCCCCGCCCGAGGAGAAGGTGGCCGCGGTGCACCGCTTCGTCGACGCCTACATCGACTTCGCGGCCGCCCATCCCGAGGTGCCCTCGCTCTGGATGCACCGGTGGCTGTCCGACGCCAGGGACATCGGGAACCTGGAGGCCGAGCTGGTGAAGCCGCTGGCGGAGTTCGCCATCGAGAACATCATCCCGGCGACGGACGCCGAGGACGCCGACGTGCACTACACGATCAACTCGCTGGTCTGGTGCGTGCACGGGTTCGTCCTCAGCGGGGTGTTCGACGCGGCAGGGCGGCGGCGCGGCCCCGACGACCCGCGCGCCCTGCGCCGCTTCCGCACCCACATGCACCAGATGATCCACCGCACCCTGCAGCTGCCCGGCTCCCCTCCGTCCTGAGCGGCACCACCCACGCGCGGACCTCGCTCCGCTCCGAGCCGGAGCACCATCCACGCGCGCACCGGCCTCGCTCTGAGCCGGAGCACCACCCACGCGCGGAACCGGCCCTCCAGCGGGGACCGCTCACTTGAGGATCTCGGCGAAGGCCGCCACGAACGGGCGCTGCTCCTTGCCGACGTGGTGCAGGTAGATCTCGTCGAAGCCCTGCTCGGCGTAGGAGCCGAGGATCTCCGCATGCCGGCCCACGTCCGCGGAGACGTGCACGACCTGGGCGACCCGGTCCGGCGGCACGTCGCGCGAGACGAGGTCGAACAGTTCCACGCTGTCGAGGTCCCAGCAGACCGGCGGCGGGAAGACGTTGGAGCGCCACTGGTCGTGGGCCAGCCGTAGCGCCTCCTCCTCCGTGGGGGCCCAGCTCAGATGGACCTGCACCCGCAGGGGGCCGCGCCCGCCCGCCTCCCGGTAGGCCCTGGCCACCCTGGCCGCCTGGGGCCCGCCCACGGTGATCAGCCCGTCGGCCCACTCCGCGCACCAGCGGGCGGTCTCCTCGCTCACCGCCGCCCCGACCAGCGCCGGCGGCTGGGACGGGAGCGTCCACAGCCTGGCCCTGTCGACGGTGACCAGCCCCTCGTGGGTGACCTCCTCCCCCGCCAGCAGCGCCCTCATCACCTCGACGCACTCGCGCAGGCGCGCGTTGCGCACCTGCTTGCGCGGCCAGGGCGCGCCGGTGATGTGCTCGTTGGACGCCTCGCCGGTGCCGAGCGCGGCCCAGAACCGGCCGGGATACATCGCGGCGAGCGTGGCGACGGCCTGCGCGACGATCGCCGGGTGGTAGCGCTGGCCCGGCGCGTTGACGACGCCGAACGGCAGCGACGTGCGCTCCAGGGCGGCGCCGAGCCAGGACCAGGCGAACCCCGACTCGCCCTGCCGCGCGCTCCACGGCGAGAAGTGGTCCGACGACATGGCCGCGCCGAAACCGGCCTCCTCGGCCGCGGCGACCGCCTCCAGCAGCGCCCGGGGTGGCACCTGCTCGTGCGAAGCGTGGAATCCGTACGTTGGCATGGCGCCGCTGCTACCCGATCACGCCCTCGGTGAACCTCGTCGCGCGCTGACCTCGCGATCATCGCCCTCCAAGGGGGATGCTGGGTGTATGACCGCATTGTCATGTTCGTGACAGGGGAGGCGTCATGAACACCAAGGAGTGGACCGTCAAGATTCTCATCAGCGAGGACGACGAGGACAAGCGCACCTCCGCCACCGCCGTGCTGTACGCGGTCGGGAACAGGCGGCACGAAAGCGTCGGCACCGCCCGGCGCAACCCTGACGACCGGCCCGTCCCCGAGATCGGCGACGAACTGGCGGCGGGGCGCGCCCTGATGGACCTGGCCGACAAGCTCCTCGGCGACGGCGCCGAGGACATCGCCTCGATGTCGGGACCCGCCCGAGCCGTCTGAGACCCGCGACTCCGCCCCGGGCGGGCCGCGCCCTTGGCCGCCCGCCCGGGGTCGCGCGTGCGTCGACCCCACAGGGCGTTCGGCGGCTCGCTGCCGGTCCCGTGGAACGAGACACCTTAACCGTCGAGTTCACTTCAGGTGATCTCACCCGTCGGACAGTTCGCCCGGAACACCCACGACCTTGACTCGCCGGTGGTATGTTGCCGACGAAAGTGATCTTCGTGTACGAGGTGAACGGTGGGACGGGAACTCCGCTTCGACGACGCATCCCTGAGCGGCGCGGCCCGCACGGTGTCTTGGACGCTGCCTTCGCAGTGAAAACCGATCATCAGCGGCCGGCACCCTATTAGGCTTTTCGGACATGGGCGACGAAGTCAACATCATCTATGACCGGGTCGGCGCCATCGCCGAAGGCGCCGACCAGGCGAAGGAGGCCGTGGAGCAGGGCCGGACGATCCTGAGCCGGACGCCCACGCCGGTCACCTACGTGCCGGTGCCCTCGGTGCCGGGCTCGAACGCCTTCGGCAACAGCGAGAAGGCGCTGTCCTGCGGCTCCTCCTACGCCGACCTCCAGGCCGCGGCCGACGAGGCCGCCGAAGCCCTCGCGGGGGTGCTGACCAGGGACGCGGGACGGCTCCGCCAGGTGGTCAAGGTGTTCAAGGAGCTCGACCACGAGACCGCGGACCGGGTGCTCGGCTCGGCGAGCAAGTCGCTGGACGTCTACAGCGCCCATGTGCACAGCCACGGCCTGCACAAGTACGACGACCCCGTACGGGCAGGCCAGATCGACACGCTCCACCGCGCAGTCGACGGCCCCTCGCTGATCGGAGCCGACCTCAACGCAGCCACGAACAACGGCGCGCACAACACCCGCAAGGTCTCGCTCGACGCCATCAACAGCTTCAACCGCGAGGGGTACACCGTCTACACGGGCGCGACGAACGCCGACGGCGACGTCGTCGGGACGTCGCCGTCGGGCACCCGCATCGACTACGTGATCTCCTCGCCGGGCGTGGAGCTCGCCGGCGCCCCCCAGCTCGTCGACGGGGGCACCTCCGACCACGACGGCCAGCAGGTCGACGTCGTCGTTCCCGACTGGTGATCGCCGCTCGCCGCTAGCGGGGGTTGAACCGCACCTCCGTCCTGGCGGCCGACCTGCCCTCGCCGTCGTCGACTCGCGTGCCGTCCGGGAGGGTGACCTTGTCGCCGTCGGCGTCCAGCTTGATCTTCTGGCCGTCGCCCGCGCCCGCGACGACGTCGCCCTCCCGCACCAGGACCGCGTTCCCGAACGGCTGGTGGAAGTAGTCGCCCAGGATGGGGATGCTGTCGCTGGCCTGGTACTTCTTGCTCGCCTCCTCGAAGCGGACCTCCCACCTGTCGCCGGTGATCCGTTCGAGCTCCGACTTGAGGTCGACGACGGTGTCGATCTTGCCGTCGGGGGCGATGTCCTTCTTGAAGACCTCCTGCAGGGTCACGATGTCCGGGTTCTGGTCGGCGATCAGCCGCGCCATGGCCGGGATGTCGCCCGGATCGGTGCCGCCCTTGTCGCGCCAGCCGTTCCCCGCGCCCTGGCCCACGTTGAGGTTCAGCATGCGGACGGTGCGCGGCTTCCACTGCTTGGTCAGCGCGGCGAACTGGTCCTTGTAGAAGTCGAGGTCCTCGCGCTGCTCCCTGAGCCGCTCGTCCAGGCGGCTCCTGATCTCCTTGGCGGTGGTGACGGCCGTGGTGACCAGGCCGGACTGCTCGGAGTTCTTCGGGTGGAAGGTCAGGCCGTTCATGGTCTCGGTGACCGGCACGGCCGAGAGCCGCTTGCGCTCGTCGTCGAGGAGGCTCTGGTTGGTCCGCAGGATGGCCGCCATCCTGTCGAGCACCGAGGCCACGTTGCCGGCGCAGCTCGCGCACAGCTCGACGTCGCCGATCAGCCTCTTGCGGTAGGAGTTGAAGGCGTCGGCGGTCTCGCCGGTCCATTCCTCCTTGGAGAAGACGCTCTGCACCACGGTGTCGACCTTGTTCTCGGCGAACGACACCTTCTTCTCCACGCTCCGCCACGCGTCGGCGAGCTGTTCCAGCTGGGTCGGCGACGCCTCCAGGTCCCACAGGTCCGGCGTGCTGATCGAGGAAGGAGGCGTTCCTTCGGCTTCGGGCTCTGCCATGAACGGTTCTCCTGCGCGAATCGAGACCATCAAGATCATTCCTAGACTAGCGCCGGCGCCATGACAAAGCCTGTCAAACCAGCAAAGAAGTGGTCAGCCCGGCTCGTGGAGGAAGGCGAGCGCGTCGCGGGCGAAGCGCCGGTCGGTGAACGTGGCGCTGTGGCCGCGGCCCTCGTACACGACGAGCCGGGCACCCGGGATCCCCTCGGCGGTCTGCCTGGCCAGCTCCAGCGAGTAGACCACGTCCTCGGCCCCATGGATCAGCAGCGTCGGCGCGGTGATCTCGCCCAGCCTCGCGCGCAGGTCGAAGCCGTCCTCGGCGTGGAGCACGGCGACCGCGTCGGCACGGTCCCCGCTCGCACCGTCCGACAGCCACAGCAGGGGCCGGAGCAGCCGCCTGCCGAGCGGCGAGGGGGTGACGATGTCGGCCAGCGCCGGGCTGGGGCGGCGCCCGGCCAGGGCCCGTTCGATGTAGGCGCGTTGCGCCCGGCGGCCCGGCGGCCCGAGCGTGGCCGCCGTACCGCCGAGGACCAGCCGGTCGAGCAGCTTCGGATGGTCGGCGGCCAGTTGCAGCGCGATGGCTCCGCCGGTGGAGATGGCCAGCACGGGGACCGGCCCGGCGAAGGCGGCGGCGAACCGCTCGGCGTAGACGGCCGCCAGCTCGGGCATCGCGATCGTGACCGGCAGGCCCGCCGGCCGGTTGACCAGGCGCACGTCGAAGCGGTCGGCGAACGGCCTGAGCATCCGCATGGCGGACCAGCGGGCGCTGCCGGTGATCTCGCCCGCCCTCGGGGTGAACAGCAGGACGGCCAGCGGCGGGAGGCTCATGAGGTCAGCCCTTCGGTCACCGCGTCGATGAGGCGGTCGATCACCGCCGGGTAGAGTTCGCGGCCCAGGTGGTCGGCGTGCAGCGGCGTCAGCAGCACGGCGCGGAGCACGCCGAGCAGCACCTCGGGGTCGCCTTCGAGACGGTCGCGCAGGAACTCCAGCAGGTCGCCCATCGGGCCGCGGGCCGCCTGGGCCATGCGTTCAGGGGTGAGCCTGGCCGCGACGGCGGCCATCTCCTCGGGGTGCGACAGCAGCCTGCGGTAGAGCGGGTTGGTGTCCAGCTCGGCGACGGTGGCCCGCAGGAAGCGGCGCAACGCCTCGCGGGTGTCGCCGCCCTGGAGCAGCGCCTCGTCGATGACGCGCCGCCGTACCTGCTCGCTCTGGCGGAGCGCGGCCTCGAAGTAGAGGTCCTCCTTGGAGTCGAAGAAGGCGTACAGGGAGGTCTTGGCGATTCCGGCGGGAGCGGTCAGCTCCTCGAGCGAGGTCTTGCGCAGCCCCTGGGTGGCGAACAGGTGTGTGGCGGTGTCGAGCAGCCGTTCGGTGATCCGCCGGCGCTCCTCTTCGGTGAAGGCGGCCGGCACGACTATCTCCGTATGAACAAATTGGTCATATGTTCACAGTACCGCGCCCGGGGGTCCGTGCGGGCAGGTTCATCAGTGACGCACCTTGATGGAAAGGGGGCCGGCCTCATGTTCGAGGCGTTCGCGGAGTTCGACATCTCCGCGCGGGGCACGGCGATTCACGGACGCCTGGGCGGCGGCGGCCCGCCGATCCTGCTCCTGCACGGCATCCCCGAGACCCACCTGATGTGGCATCGGGTGGCGCCGCGGCTCGCCGAGCACTTCACCGTCGTCGCCACCGACCTTCGGGGCTTCGGCGACAGCGGCAAACCGCCCAGCACGCCCGACCACGCGCCGTACAGCATGCGCGAGATCGCTCGTGACCAGGTCGAGGTCATGAACGCGCTGGGGTTCGACCGGTTCGTCGCGATAGGGCACGATCGTGGGGCACGCTGCGCGTACCGGATGGCGCTGGATCACCCCGACGTCGTCACGCGTCTCGCGGTTCTGGACATCGTCCCCACCGGTGACGCGTTCGGCCGGGCGAACATGGACTTCAGCCTGGGTTTCTGGGTCTGGTCCTTCCTCGCCGCGCCGGAGCCGGTGCCTGAGCAGTTGATCGCCCGCGCGCCGGCCGTCCTCGTGAATCACATGCTCGACACGTGGTCCGAGGTCTCGGACGCCTTCCCGGCAGAACTGCGCGCCGCCTACATCGCCCCGTTCGGCGACCTCGACACCGTCCATGCCGTCTGCGAGTCATACCGCGCGGCGGCCACGCTCGACTACCTGCACGACGAGGCCGACCGCGGACTGCGGCGGATCACCTGCCCGACCCTCGTCCTGTGGAGCCATGCCGGTCCCGTCGCCGCCTGGTACCGGCCGCTGGAGGTGTGGCGAGGCTGGTGCGACGAGGTCCGCGGCGGGCCGATCCCGGCCGGGCACTTCCTCGCGGAAGAGGCACCCGACCAGACGACACGTCATCTCCTCGACTTCCTCGTCTAGTCAGGGGGTGGCCGAGCCCCGGTCGACATCACCCCAGGCGCGACGTCACGTCGGGCACGCGGACCTCCGCCAGGCGCGGCGGGCGCTCGTACCCGGTCGAGGGCGGCCGCCTGGGCAGCTTCAGCCGCGGCCGGTGCACCTCCGTGTAGGGGATCGTCGACAGCAGGTGCGAGATCATGTTGATCCTGGCCCGCCGCTTGTCCTCGCTCTCCACGTCGTACCACGGCGCCTCCGGGATGCTGGTGTGGATGAGCATCTCGTCCTTGGCCCTGGAGTACTCCTCCCACTTCGCGATCGACTCCAGGTCCATCGACGAGAGCTTCCACTGCCGCATCGGATCGTCAAGCCGGTCACGGAAGCGCCGCTCCTGCTCGGCGTCGCTCACCGAGAACCAGTACTTGCGCAGCAGGATGCCCTCCTCCACCAGCAGCCGCTCGAAGATCGGGCACTGGTGGAGGAACCTGGAGTACTCCTGCGGTGTGCAGAACCCCATGACGCGTTCCACGCCGGCCCGGTTGTACCAGCTGCGGTCGAACAGCACGATCTCCCCGGCGGCCGGCAGGTGCGGCACGTACCGCTGGAAGTACCACTGCGACTGCTCCCGCTCGGTCGGCGCGGGAAGCGCCACGATCCTGGCGACGCGCGGGTTGAGATACTCGGCCACGCGCTTGATCGTGCCGCCCTTGCCGGCCGCGTCGCGCCCCTCGAAGATCACCACGACCCGCTGCTTCTCCGCGCGAACCCATTCCTGCACCTTGACCAGCTCGGCCTGCAGGCGGATGAGTTCCTTCTCGTACAGCTTGCGCGACAGCTTCTCCTGCCCCATGCCATCTCATCCTATGCCGGAGCGGCCTCGATGAGCCGTCACCGTCAGGTCGGCACGCCACGGCAGCCCGCGGCGGCCGGCGCCGATCACGCCCGCACTTACCTCCCACGTCATCGCGGTGCGGCGCCGGGCGCCGAGAGAATGGCGTCCCGCCCGTCATCCCGGGCTGTCGGTCGCGCAGGCCTTCACCGCCGACGGCCGCTGACCCGTGGGGCTCAGTGCTCGGGTAGGCCCCTGATGATCATGGCGATGGCGGTCTCGTAGGCCTCGTCCGCCTGGGCGCCGCCGATGTGCCCGATCGTCTCGGCCAGCACGAGGCCCGAGACGAAACCGTGCAGCACGTCGGCGGTCGGCTCCCGCCTGTCCTCCGGCACGCCGGCCGCGGACAGGATCCTGAACAGCACGTCCCACAGCCCGCCCTCCTTCAGCTCGATGACCTCCGGATGGTTGTGGACGTACGTCCACAGCGACGGGAGGGTGCGCGCCAGCTTGCGGTAGGCGTAGGCGAGGGCACGGAGCTGGTCCTGCCACGGCGCGCCGTCGTCGGGCGGCAGGTCGAGGAGCGGGCCGACGGTGCCGACGCAGATCCCCCTGATCAGCTCCGTCTTGTTGGCCACGTGGTGGTAGAGCGACATCGGGTTCACGTCGAGCTCGGCGGCCAGCTTGCGCATGGACAACGCCTCGACGCCACCGGCCACGATCAACCGTAGCCCCGCTGCTCTGATCTCCTCGATCGTCAGGGGGGTGCCCCTGCGCGCGCTCACCGCCATACACCGTATGGTAGCGTCCTCCATACGGTGTATGGCTACGCATGGAGCACACATGAAGGCGATTCCCGCCCCGCAAGGACTGCCACTGCTCGGCAACACCCTGCAGATGCCGCGCCAAACCCCCATCCTGTTCCTCGAGGAGATGGCGAACAGGTACGGCGAAGGCATCTTCCAGCTCGACCTGGTCGGCCGCAGGGTCCTGTTCATCCACGACCCCGACCTGGTGGCCGAGGTGTGCGACGAGGCCCGCTTCTACAAAGGCATCAACCCGCCGCTGACGATCGTGCGCGACTTCGCCGGTGACGGGCTGTTCACCGCCCGGTACGACGAGCCGGTGTGGGGCCACGCGCACCGCATCCTGATGCCCGCCTTCAGCCAGCGCTCGATGAAGGCCTACTACCCGCAGATGCTCGAGGTGGCCGACCAGCTCGTCGCCTCGTGGAGCCGGCGGCAGGGCCAGGACCTGGCGGTCCCGGACGACATGACCAGGCTCACCCTCGACGTCATCTCGCTGACCGGCTTCGGCTACCGGTTCAACTCCTTCGACTCTCCCGAGCTGCACCCGTTCCTGCAGGCGATGGGCGGCGCGCTGACCGAGGCCATGCACCGCAACCAGCAACTCCCCCTCGTCACCAAGCTCAAGCGCAGGAACGAGGCGGCCTACCAGCACGACATCAAGGTCATGCGCGACCTGGTGGACGAGGTGATCAGGCAGCGCCGTGCCGAGGGCGCCGGCGGCGCGAAGGACCTGCTCGGCCTCATGCTGGAGGCCGCCGACCCGAAGACCGGCGAGCGGCTGTCGGACGAGAACATCCGCAACCAGGTGCTCACCTTCCTCATCGCGGGCCACGAGACCACCAGCGGCCTGCTGTCGTTCGCGCTGTACAACCTGCTGCGCGACCCACACGCGCTGGCCCTGGCCTACGACGAGGTGGACAGGCTGCTGCCGGGCGACGAGCCGCCCGCCTATGAGACGATCATGAAGCTGGACGTGATCCCGCGCATCCTGGAGGAGACGCTGCGGATCTGGTCCCCCATCCCGGCCTTCAGCGTGAGCGCCTTCGCCGACGACAGCATCGGCGGCTACCCCGTGGCCAAGGACCAGCCGGTCGTCGTCCTGCTGCCGCCGCTGCACCGCCACCCCAAGGCGTGGGAGCGGCCGGACGAGTTCGACATCGACCGCTGGCTGCCCGAGCGGAAGACCGATCACCACCCGGGCGGCTACAAGCCGTTCGGCAACGGCGAGCGGGCCTGCATCGGCCGCCAGTTCGCGCTGACGGAGGCGCGGCTCGCGCTGGCGATGATCCTGCGGCGCTTCGCGATCTCCGACCCGTCCGTCTACCGGATGAAGATCAAGCAGACGCTCACCCTCAAGCCGGACGACTTCACGATCAGGGTGCGCGAGCGCCGGGCGCACGAGCGCGCCGCCGCCGCCGTCGTCCAGCCCGTCGAGCAGGCCGAGCAGCAGGACGTCGCGGTCACCGGCGTGCCGCTCACCGTGGCGTACGGCTCCAACCTGGGCACCTGCCAGGATCTCGCCGAGCGGCTGGCCGAGCGGGCCGGACGGGCCGGCTTCGCCACCACGCTGACGACGCTGGACGATCTGCGGCCGCCGGGCGAGGGGCTGCTGCTGGTGGTGGCCTCGTCCTACAACGGCAAGGCGCCCGACAACGCCCAGCGCTTCGACGCGCTGGACGAGCTGCCCGACCTGTCCGGCGTACGGCTGGCGGTGCTCGGCTGCGGCAACACCCAGTGGCCCACCTACCAGGACTTCCCGCGCCGCGCCTTCGACAAGCTCACCGCGGCCGGCGCCGTACCGCTGGTCGAACGGGGTGAGGCGGACGCGGACGGCGACTTCGACGGCGACGTGTCGGCCTGGACGGCGAAGCTGTGGGCGGCCGTGGCGCAGGAGTACAGCGCGTCGGCCGCCGATGTGGGACCGCGCTACGAGCTGGAGGTGCTCACCGAGGCGGAGGTACGGCCCGCGGTCGTGTCGGCCAGGGCCGTGCCGTTGACGGTGGTCGCCAACGAGGAGCTGACCGGCGACCCCGAGGGGCTGTGGGACTTCTCGATCGAGCAGCCGCGCCCCGGGGTCCGCTCGATCGTCGCCGAGCTGCCCGAGGGAGTCGCCTACGAGGCCGGCGACCACCTGGCGGTCTTCGCCAAGAACGACCCGGAGCTGGTGGAGTGGGCGCTGGGCTGCCTGCGGGTCCCCCGCGACCGGGTGGTACGCCTGCACGCCCAGGGCCCCACCCACCTGCCGGTGGACACGCCTGTGACGGCGGGACTGCTGCTCACGGAGTTCGCCGAGTTGCAGGAGGTGGCCACCCGCGCCGACCTTGACGCGCTGGCCGCGCACACCGGCTGCCCGTGGACGACCAGGCAGCTGGCCGAGCTGGCGGCGAACTACGCCGACGAGGTGCTCGCCAAGCGGCTGTCGGTCCTCACGCTGCTGGAGCGCTTCCCCGCGGTGGAGCTGCCGCTGGCGGTCTTCCTGGAGCTCGCGGGGCCGATCAGGCCGCGCTATTACTCGATCTCCTCCTCGCCGCTGGCCGAGCCGGGCCGGGTGCGGATCACCGTCGGCCTGGTGGAGGGGCCCGCCTGGTCCGGCACCGGCGCCTACCGCGGCATGTGCTCGGCCTACCTGGCGGGGCTGGCCGAGGGCGAGGTCTTCTACGGCTACGTCAGGGTGCCGGCGCCGCCGTTCCGGCTGCCGGAGGACCCCGCGACGCCGGTCGTCCTGGTCGGCCCCGGCACCGGCTTCGCGCCGCTGCGCGGGTTCCTGGAGCATCGCGCGCTGACCGGGACCACCGGCAGGGCCGAGGTGTTCACCGGCTGCCGCCACCCCGAGCACGACCTGCTGTACCGGCGGGAGGTCGAGGCCTGGGCGGCGGCCGAAGGCGTGCGCGTGCACACCGCCTTCTCGGCGGTGCCCGAGCACCCCTACCGCTACGTCCAGGACGCCGTCGCCGCGCAGGCCGACACGGTGTGGGAGCTGCTCCAGCAGGGCGCGCACGTCTACGTCTGCGGTGACGGGCTGCGCATGGCGCCTGCCGTACGGCGGGTGCTGCTGGACATCCACCGGCGCAGGACCGGCACGGACGGCGAGGCGTGGCTGGCCGGGCTCGAACAGCAGGGCCGCTACCAGCAGGACGTCTTCGCCTGATCAGCCGGAGACGAGCCGGCCGCCGCCGACGCGCTAGCATGCGCTCCCATGTCGAGCAGGAGCACGTCCGGCGATCTGGTCACCAGCCTGCGGGCGCTGCTGGCGGAGCTGGCGCCCGGCGACCGCCTGCCCACCAGCAGGGAGCTGACCCAGCGCTACCGCGTCGGGCCCGGCACCGTGTCGCGGGCGATCGCCGCCCTGGCCGCGGAGGGAGCCGTGGTCAGCCGTCCGGGCAGCGGCACGTACGTGGCGCACCGCCCGGCCAGGGCCACGGACCGGCTGCCCGACACGTCATGGCAGGCGGTGGCGCTGGCCGGCCGCGCGTTCGACCTGACCGCCGTCTCGGCGGCGGAGTACGGCACGACGCCCGCCGCGGCGGCGGAGTCGGACATGGCCGGAGCGGAGGCCGTCCATCCCCTCCCCGAGGGGGCGATCGCGATGGCGGGCGGCTACCCGCACCCGGCGCTCCAGCCGGTCAAGGCGCTCGGCGCCGCGCTGGCGCGGGCGGCACGCCGTCCCGACGCGTGGCACCGCGCGCCGACGTCCGGTCTGGCGCCGTTGCGCGCCGTCTTCGCCCGGCTGGCGGGCGGCGAGGTGAGCGCCGACGACGTGCTGATCAGCGCCGGCGGTCAGAGCGCCCTGTCGATGCTGTTCCGGGCGATCGCCGCGCCCGGCGGCCCCGTCCTCGTGGAGTCGCCCGCCTATCCCGGCGCGCTGGCCGCGGCCAGGGCGGCGGGGCTGCGGCCGGTGCCCGTCCCCATGGACGGCGAGGGCCTGCGACCCGACCTGCTGGCCGACGCCTTCGCCATGACCGGGGCCCGCCTGCTGTACTGCCAGCCGACCTTCCACAACCCGACCGGCACCGTGCTCGCACCCGGCAGGCGCGCCCAGATCGTCGACGTGGCCAGGGCCGCCGGCGCCTTCCTCGTCGAGGACGACTGCGGCAGGCACCTCGGGCACAGCAGGCAGGTGCCGCCTCCCCTGGTGGCCGAGGACCGCGACGGCACGGTGATCCACCTCACGTCGCTGACCAAGCCGGCCTCGCCGAGCCTGCGGATCGGCGCGGTGGTCGCCAGAGGTCCGGTCATGCGGCGGCTGCGGGGCCTGCGCTTCGTCGACGAGCTCTTCGTCGCCCGCCCCCTGCAGGAGGCGGCCGTCGAGCTGGTCGGCACGTCCGCCTGGGAGCGCCACCTGCGGGAGCTGTCGGCGGCGCTTCGGGAGCGCTGCGCGGTGCTCGCCGACGCCCTCGCCCGCGAGGTTCCCGAATGGCGGCTGACCGCCTTCCCCTCGGGCGGGCTGCACCTGTGGGTCGAGCTTCCGCGCGGCGTCCATGACGCGGTGACGGCGGACACCGCCCGCGCCTACGGCGTCGCCGTCAGCGCCGGCGGGCGCTACTTCCCCGCCGAGCCGTCCGGCGCGTACCTGCGGCTCGGCTTCGCGGCCGCCGCCGGCGCCGCCGAACTGGTCGAGGGCGCGCGCCGGCTGGGGGCGGCCGCCCGCGAAGGGTCATGAGCCCGCTCTACTTGGGCGGGCACTTCACCGTGTAGGAGATCTCCTTCACCGGCATGTTGTGGTTGAGCACCTCGAAACGCACGGTTCCGCTGGTGGCGGTGGGATGCGCCCCGCCCGACAGGCTGGTCGTCCCGGCGCCGAGGGCGTTCTCGTACACGTACGTGCGCCCGGCCACCGTCCAGCGGTACTTCACCTGGCCGGCCCGGTCCAGGGTCAGCGTCACCCCCAGCCCCACGCGCGGCAGTTCGGCGCAGTCGGGGTCGGGATAGGTGACGCTGTGGTCGATCCTGTCGATGGTCACCGTCACGGTCCGCGGCTCGGTGAGGCACTTGAGGACGAACGTCCGCTCAACCGGCTCGGCCGCGCCGCCTTCGGCCATGAGGCCCAGCGTGTGGGTGCCGGTCTGCTGGTCGCTCAGCGAGAACGTGCCCGCGACGTGCTGGGAGCGAGGACCGTTGCCCGCCGGGAGGTCGACCTGCTGCTTCGCCCACGGCTTGCCGTCCAGGATCCACCAGTAGGTGACGGTGGCGGCCGGGCCCGCGGGCAGCCCGATGGTGCCCCAGGCATGGTACGTGATCGGAGAGGCGCACGTACCCTCGTAGTCGCCGGGGGAAAGGTCGGTGATGGCCACCACGGGCTTCGGCCCGGACGGGTCCGTCGGCCCCGGCGTGGGCGTGGTCCGCGTGGGACTGGGACTGGGACTGGAGCTCGGCTCGGGCCTGCTCGCGCAGGTCACCCGGTAGGCGGCGCGGCCCGAGTCGTACCCGCGCGCCACGTGGATCGCCTTCCACCCGCCGGTGGAGTTGCCCACGCTGAGCGGCAGGCCGACCTGCCTGATCCGCGGTCCGCCGGCCGGGAAGTCGAGGTACTCCACCGGCCCGTCGCCCTGCTCGCTGTCGATCCACTGGTAGGCCACCCGCGCCGGCACCCTGGACACCTGGATGGTGCCGGTGAAGCGCACCGTCGCGGGACACGTCCCGCTGTACGCCGGCGGCGTGACGTCCACGTCCGCGGCGGCCACGAGCGGCTCGGCGGCGTTGACGGGAAGCAGGTGGTCGACGTCGTAGACCTTGGCCGGGCCCGAGCAGCGAACCTTGAAGTGGGCCTTGCGCGACAACCCCTTGCGGCCGAGGATCTCGACGGCCTGCCAGCCGGTCACCGACCTCTCGAAGGTCTGCCGGTCGCGGACGGTGACCGTACGGGCGCCGCTGACCGTGAAGCTTCTGATCGACCCCTTCGAGCCGTCGCCACGCACCCAGCGGTAGCGCACGGTGCCGCTGCCCTTGGCCGACACGGTCGCGGTGAAGCCGACCGTCGTGGGGCAGACGCCGGAGCGGTTCGGGGAAGTGGCCTTGACCTTGGCGACCGCCACCTGGACGGCGGGCGCGGCGGCGGCCGGGGGAGCGAGCAGCAGCCCGCTGAGCATGAGGGTGCCCAGCAGCAACGCTGTCCTCTTCATGAAGATGTGCCTTTCTCACGAGAAGCACACACGATAGGAAGCGCCACTTGAGTCCCACTGGTGCCTGACTTGGGGTCCGCCCGTCAGCCGCGCCCGCCGGCCGCGGGTCCGCAGGAAGAAGGGCCGCCCGGCGACTGCGGCAGTGAGCTGAGACCCCAGGCCGTGTACAGCTCGACCGGGACCGGGGGGACACAGCCGCGCGTGTCGAAGTCCCCTCGGTAATGCCAACCGTCGCCGCCCTGCCTGGTCCAGAAGTGCAGGCGCTCCCCCATGCCGATCGCGTAATGGACATCCGTCGCCGCCGCCGTACCGAAGACCGCGCCGTAGTAGACGGTTCCGCGGGTGGCCACGTCCAGCGCGGCGGCGCCTCCCTCGTGGCAGGCGGTGGCCACGAGCGCCGCACGGGTGTCCCTGTCAAGGCTGAGCGACCAGGCGGTGCCGGGCTCCACCCGCCGGCCCGGCCCCTCTTCGTCCGGCTCGACCGGCGCGGGCGACGGCGGACATCGGGCCGCCTCCTCACCGACGGCGGCGGCCAAGCCGTCCTGGGCGTCGGACGGCGCCCCCAGCACCAGCACCCCGACCGCCACCACGGCTCCGACCAGCGCGAGCACGGTGGCCATCAACGCCAGTGATCTCCGCACAGGGATGTCGTAGCACGGACGCGCCGCGCCGTACAGCCCGCCGGCCGATCAGGACGGCCACACTGAGAGCCGTGCGACACGATGAAGAAGCAGCCCCTGTCCGGAGGGAACGAGGGTCGTCCGCGTGGGGGACACGGTGCGTCGTCCCACGGGGGAAGGCGTGAAGGAAGTCCCTCGTACCGTGGTCGCCGCCCGCCGGTAGTCTCTGCAGGATGATCGACGCCCGCTCGGTAATCGAGAAGACGAACTGGGCCAGCCTGCACCATGCGTACGGCGACGCCTCCGACGCGCCGGAGGCCCTGCTGGCCCTGTTGAGCGAGAACGCGGAGAACTGCGGCGCGGCTCTCGCCTACCTCGATGCGGCCGTGCTGCACCAGGGCACACTCTGCCCTGCCACCGCGCCGGCGGCCCTGTTCGTGGCCGCCATCCTGGACGACCCGCGCACGCTCATCCCCTGCGAGAGCGCCCTGCCCTGGGACGACCGCGAACGGCCGCTGCGAGCGGCGCTGCTGGAATGGCTCGGCTCCGTGGCCGAGTCGGCCTCCTACTGGGACGACGAACTCGACGACGACGAGGACGACGAGTTCGAGGACGAGGATGGGGGCGAAGACGCGGGCGAGATCGCAGACGAGGACGAGGGCGCCGACGACGAGGACGGGGAAGGCGAGGACGGGGAAATCCGGGCCGCCGAAGCGTGCCAGGCGATCCGGCGTGACCTCTACGTCGCGGTGCTGCCCTTCCTCGACGATCCGGACGACGCCGTGCGCAGGGCCGCGTTCGGGGCGATGGGGCACCTCATGCTCGCTCCCGAACTCACCGAGTTCCGGGGCGAGCAGGCCCGGCGGATGCAGTCCCTGGCGCACCTCGGCACCGCCGAAGAGCGGGCGGCGGCCGCGCTGACCATGGGCAACTGGGGCCTGGCGCCTCAGGCGTTCCTCGCCGACCCCGACCCGTCGGTGCGCGCCGCGGCTGCCCTCGCGCCCGCGCTGGACCCGGACCCGAGGGCGCTGGCCGAGGTCAGGCGGGCGCTGGCCGATCCCGTCGCCGCGGACGGCTGGTTCGCCGAGCCCCTGCCGCAGCTGGACGGGATGCTCAGGTTCGCACTGATCAAGGCGCTGTTGCGGCGCACGCGGGAGTTCGAGGAGATCGTGCCCGAGGCGCTGGCCGTGGCCCGGATGACCAACGCCTACACGGTCGCGTCGGACTGGGGCCCGTTGCTGGAGCGCGCCTTCCCTGCGGGCCACACGTCAGGCCGGCCCCTGAGCACGGCCCAGTCCCGGTTCCTTCTGGCGATCGCGGACAACGACGAGTGCTGGGGAAGCGTCGCCAACCCGATGATCTGGTTCAGCAGGGCCGGCCTGCCCTACGACCGCGAGTCCCTGCGCTCGCTGGCGGCCACCACCTGACCGGAGCGGACCGTGCCGGCCACGCCAGGCGGTGGCACCGGCCCAACTGGCCATCCACGGGTGTCAGTCGGGCCGGTGCCGCGTCAAGCGGTGGTCGCCCTGGCGACGTCTTCGCGCGGACACGTCTGAAGCCGTTTGTGATACGTTCGGCGGCGCCGTGCGCCGCTGCGAACCGAGGAGGTGAGACCGATCAACGCTGTGACAGGTCGGGCCTCCCTCCCCCGCATGGCCTGGGGAGTGCCCGCGAAAGGCATCCCGAAAGGCTGAAACGCCATGCGCTTCACCTCTGAGACGTCGGCTGACGGCGTCCGCGAACAGCTCTTCACCCTCGGTCAGGTTCCCGGCGTGCTGTGGACGCCGGAAGGCGCCGCCGGTACTCGCCCCCTCATCCTGATGGGACACGGCGGCGGCCAGCACAAGAAGGCCCCCGGGATCGTGGCCCGTGCGCGCCGCTTGGTCGCCGGGTGTGGTTTCGCGGTGGCGGCGGTCGACGTGCCCGGCCACGGCGACCGGCCGAAGGACGAGGAGTACGACCGGATCGCGACCGAGAACCAGGCTCGCGTGGCGGCCGGAGAGGAATTGGCTCCGCTGATCGCCGGTTTCCAGGCGCTCGTAGCTCGCCAGACCGTCCCGGAATGGCGGGCGGTCCTGACCGCGGTCCAGGAACTCGAGCACGTCGGCGCAGGTCCGGCGGGCTATTGGGGTGTGTCGTTGGGTTGCGGGCTCGGCGTGCCGTTCGTCGCCGCCGAACCCCGGGTCCGCGCGGCGGTGCTGGGCTTGGGCGGGGCGCTTGCCTCGGCCGAGGCCGCCGCGCGGATCACCGTCCCGGTGGAGTTCCTGGTGCAGTGGGACGACGAGCGGGTGCCGCGGGCCCAGAGCTTGGCGTTGTTCGACGCCTTGGGCTCGACGGAGAAGACGCTGCACGCCAACCCCGGCCGGCATGGGGAGATCCCGGCGTTCGAGCTGGACAGCACGCTACGGTTCTTCGCCCGGTACCTCGGCTGAGCCGCCGCCGGTGGTCCGCGGCGCGCCGATCGGGATCCGTTCCCGATCGGCGCGTCCGTCCCGACCCGTATCCCGCATGGTTCTGATCGCCTTGTCCAGGCCTGCGGTCCGCACTGGAGGCAGATCTCTACTCGTAGTGGTAGCGAGCCTGCAGGATGACGATCTCATCGTCCATGGGCAGGTATACCAGTCGGTGCTCTTCAGTGATGCGGCGCGACCACGCGCCCGCCAGCGCGTACTTCAGCGGCTCGGGCTTGCCGATGCCCTCGAAGGGATCACACAACGCGTCTTCGATGAGCCGGTTGATCCGTTTGAGGATCTGCCGATCGGCCGTCTGCCAGTGGACGTAGTCCTCCCAGCCCTTCCCGGTGAAGGCGACCTTCACCGGGAAGCCTCGTCGTCCAGCAGTTCGTGCCTCTCGTGGCGGCCCGCGAGCGCCTCCTGGTACGACTCGATCAGTCGGCGAGCGTTGGCCGGAGAGCGGAGCAGGTAGGCCGTCTCCCGGAGGGCTTCGTACTCCTCCGCGGCCACCAGGTAGGCGTTTCCGCTCTTGGACACGATCTCCACGGCAGTGCGGTCGTTGTTGACCTCTTCGATGAGCGGGAACAGGCGTCGGCGGGCCTCGCTCGCGGTGATGGACATGGCCCTCCCTTTAAGTGGTACAACCTTATGGTACCACTCGAAGGTGATCAGCACTCGATGACGTTCACGGCGAGACCGCCGCGTGAGGTCTCCTTGTACTTGTCCAACATGTCCCGACCCGTATCCCGCATCGTCTTGATCGCCTTGTC